>NZ_CAMLJP010000079.1 GCF_946480385.1 uncultured Azospirillum sp. | reverse complement strand
CCCCTTCCCACTTCGCAGCCGATGCGGCCTTGCCCCGGACGAACACCTCGGCGGCGGGATGGATGCTGTAGTTACCGCCCCCAGGATAGCCGGCATGGCCCAGCGCCCGCCCCAGCTTGCCGAGACCGGCATTCGACATGGCGGCCCGCATCTCGTCACGCATGGTAGAGGCGGCATGTTCCGTGGCGTCGGTCAGCCGGCGGGCGGTCCCTTCCGTCCATTCGTTGAAGGCGTCCTCCAGGCTGCCGGTGATGGTGACGCTCGAACGCATTGTCACCCCACTGGATTTCATCTCTGTTACAACGAAGAAATTATTCGAAGCATTTTGATCGGTGACAAAACTTACCACCATCATAATCTTATGCTCTCTCACAGAACCCGCACTCAATCAGAAGAAATGCGGAACTATGGAGATATACATGATATTTTATACTTTCAGGAGCGAGCTAAAATCTATTATGTCATACACCGATATGCAGGTTATATGCGTGTCGTCTGCAAGATACAACAGAAGCTCAAACGTCACAGGTTTCATGATTGAATGTGGTGGAGTGTTCCTTCAGACTTTGGAGGGGCCTGAAGAGGCGGTTAACTCAATCTTTCGTAGGATCACTGCCGACGACCGACACCATCACGTTGATCTTCTGCTGTCCAGCGATGGGCTGGCTCGCCGGCAGTTCGGCGCTTGGGGCATGAACCTGATGTTCCTGGATGATCCTCTTCTCTGGAGAAGGGTTGTCGGCTCCTTAAGCCCCTACGATGACTTCCTTAATCGATCACAAGATCCGCTCTTTTCGCTCGGCCTGCTGTCACTCTCCTACCGATTTGCTTGTTCCGCGCTCAGCATCGATCCGGCCGCAGTTGGACTGAAGCGCGGTCGAGTTCCGCGCGGTCGGCACATGCTGCGAACCTGAGAGGTGCCGTGCCCGTCGAAGCACATCCAAGTGAACTGCCTCGACAACTGCGATCATCTGGGAGAGCACATCAGACGGGATGCTCAACAGGTCCATAATCACGCCGTCGGCTTCAGACTCTTGATCACGAGCTGCGTCAGGCTGCGCACCTCCGACACCACCGCCTTAACGTCCTCGGCGATCCGCTCGTTCTGCTGAACGATGGCCGTCATGCTGGCCGATGTCTCCGCCTGCGCCTGAGCTGTAACCCGCAGGGCTTCCACCACCGTGGCGGCATCGGGGCCCGGCAGCGGCCGACGGGACCAAATCCAGAGTCCCACCACACAGCCGATCACCAGCAGCGCCGTGATCTGAGCGGCCGGCGACAGGATAGCGATGCGAGCGAGCGTGTCGCCGACGTCGGGGAGCGGAAGAGTGTCCATCGTGGCGAAACTCCAGAAACAACAAAACCCCGCAGCGGATTCCTCCGGCGGGGTTGGTTTCAGTCACACCTCAAGCGGTGCACGGCGTCAACTATTGCAGGGAAATCCTTTAAGAAACCTTAACCAATCGATTTTGCCGGCTTGGACGGTCACCATGTGTTCGAACGTCCTGCCGCGCTCCAGATGCCAGGAGTTCGCGGTGTGTTGACGCTGTCGAACCGACCGCCACATACATTGCGCCAACGCACCGAGCCGTGAGCACCGGCGGCTCCCTTGCCTGGAGATCGGGTGAATGCCGAGAGAAAACGATGCGGACCCGGTATCCAACACGATCAGTATGCGGGTGCCGCCGAACAAGCGAGATGTGATCGACCGCGCCGCCAAGTTGGTCGGCAAGACGCGTACCGAGTTCGTTATCGAAGCCGCCTTCCGCGCGGCCGAGGGCGTGCTGCTGGACCAGCGGGTGTTCTACCTAGACGACGCCAGCCATAAGCGGTTTCTGGAAATGCTGGACGAACCCGTCGGCGACATCGACAAGCTCCGCGCTTTGATGGCCGGGAAAGCCCCGTGGGAGAAGTGACGCCGTCGCCGGGCATCACCGACCAAGGGAACGGCTTCGCACCGTCGCCCGTTGCCCCTCTCACGCTGATGGTGACGCTCGACGACATGGAAAAGGCGACTGACCGCTGAGCCGTGACGTTGGAAACAGCAATGTGTTAAAGTAACTTCGATGTTTGCACGCATGTGCAAACCCGACGCGTAGGAGATTGCGTTATGGCTGTTCGCAAGCCGAAGGATGACATGCTCCGTGCGAACTTCATGACGGAGCTTCCGGCAACAGGCAAGTCTGCCAATCCCGCCGTTTCCGCGTTTGAACCGAAGCCCGCCACCAGCAAGGCCGATTTCGACGAGCGCCTGACGAAGGTGATGGGCAAGATTTCGAAGACGCGCGCCTACCTTGCCAAGTGAGCCGCTCTGGCTGATGCCGGACGACCTCGAAGCCATCAACCGGCGAGAGGTGGAGGAGACCGGCGAGACGCATTTCACCCGTGATCGGGGACTTTTAGAAAGCGCCGCAGCCAAGCCGATCAACCGCTGGACCTACGGTGAGACCAACGTTGTCCGCCTCGCCGTGGCGCTCCTGCATGGCATCGCGCAGAACCATTGCTTCGAGCAGGGCAACAAGCGGACGGCGGCCACCTCTGCTTTGCTGTTCCTCGATTTCAACGGCTACGAATGGGTCGCCGAGGATAACGAGGAACTCGGCCATTGGATCGTGGCCCTGATCGAAGGCCGCATTGATGAGGACAAGTTGGCAGACCTGATGAGTGATCACCTCCAGCCGATCAAGCCGACATAGCCCCGGCAGCGCTGCCCGCCGTTGGGCAGGGCGCACCGGGGCGTTGTGCTTGAGAGGCATGATGTTCAAGGACATGAAGCGCGCCCGTCGTCGACAGGAGCGGGCGCGGATGCTCGCACGGGCGAAACGGTTCTATCCCGGCCAGCGCCATCAGCGGCTCGCCGACAACCTCGCCTCCTGTAGCTGTTGGATGTGCGGTAATCCGCGGCGGTGGTTTGGGGAACTGACCATGCAGGAAATCCGACAGGACTCCCACGACCGCTACAGCGAATGAGCCTATAAGCGATATCGCTTATCGTTGCCGGTGTGGTGGATTCGCCCTATCTTCGGGGTAGGCGCGCCGGGGTTGCCGCCCCGACACGCCCGCCCGCCCGATCAGCGGTTCAGGTAATCAAGGACAGCCTTGAGAACCTGCAACAGCAGGATCAGGAGAGTGAGGATCTGATTCATCCTCTTGCCCTCCATGCGTGCGGCGCGGGTGGTGGCCACTCCACCATCCCGACCGCGCCGCCGGTTATAGCCATGCTGTCCGGCCAGCGGGCTTTTGTACCAATCAGCAGTGCAATTCCGACAGTTTCACATACCTGCCAATCCCTTAGCCGCACCATCGAGGAGGCATTTATCGTTGCGTCACTAAACCATCTGCTTCCTAATCGTCACGCGCTGAGAGAGCGCTAATTGTCCACTCAGGCCCGCCTCCTTCTCCCGAGGTGGGCCTCTTTATTCTCGTCACCGCAGCTGCCTTTTTGAGCCTATTCTCCCCCATCAAGTCCATGGCTCCGCCGGCACACAGAACCCGACGAGTCGGTGATCCCGCAACACCACGCGCCGCAGCCCCCGCTCAAGCGCCATCATCCCCGCATGCCACGCCGCATAAATGGCGTTCATGTTGGCGATCCAAGCGTCCGACGGATACGGCTCCACCGGGCACCAGCGCACGGCCACCTGACGCCCGCCGTCATCGGTGATGCGGTAGGCGAAGCCCGGCTCCTGCGACGGGAACCGCCGCCGGCCGTAGCGGTCGAGGATCGGCACGCCGCGGCGCCGCAGATCGGCCAGCAGCACCGATTGCAGCGGCAGGTCGACCCACTCCGCCCGGACGACGTGACGCACTGCTCCGCGACGGCTTTCGGGCACCGGGACGGGGACCAGCATCTGGTCGCCGTTGGACCAGTCCGGCCGGTCGCCGAGCTGGGCGTATTCGAACACCAGCCCGCGCTGACGCCAATCTGGAATGGCGCGGATCGCGTCGACCACCGCCTCGGCATCCGGGTGGACGCGGGGCTGGACACCCCGCATCGGCCCACCACCGTCAATGCGGCAACCACCCGTCTCCCGCCGGCGCATCAGCGTGGCGACGCCGTCCCGGCTGCTGCCTTGCGGCTCCCGGTCGGGATGGTCGAGCGCGGCCTCCAGATCGAACAGCGCGCCGCCGGTGCGGTCCGCCTTCTGGTCGCGGATTGCCCAGATCGCCAGCCTCTCGACGTCCACCGGCTGACGGGTGTCGGGTGCCATGGCATCGTTGGCGGGCCGCCGCCCAGAGCCGGCGGGAGCGGTCGCAGCGGTCATGCAGCCCAACCGCCAATGCCGCGCCAGGCGTGATCCACCGCCGTCGAGGCGTGGTGCCCGGCGGTGCGGTCGAGATCGTCCCAGATGTCCACCATCACCCCGGTGCCGCCCAGCGCGTCGATCCGCTCGCCGATGCGGCGGATGTCCGCCCGCAGACCGGTCTCGGTCGGGTCGTCCGGCATGGCGCCGCCGGCCCCCAGCCGCTCCCGGTTCGCCAGCAGGGCGCGGGCCTTGGCCTCCAACTCGCTCTGGAGCCGGAACAGCTCGACCACGCCGTCGGCGTGATGGCCGGCGGATGCCAGCATGGGACGCTTACGGGAATTCGTCATGGCATTCGGTCCTCTCGTCGGCTGGTACGGGCAGGGCGCGCCGATAGCGCCCTACGCCCGTATATCTCCCGCAGGGAGATAGGGGGGTGCGAACAGGGGGGTACGAACCCCTGTGAAGGGGGTGCGAAGGGGAGTGCGAACCCCCTGCGAACCCCCCGTGCGAAGGGGGTGCGAAGGGGGTGAACAAGCAGCATTGCTGACCTATTTTCGGCACGAACAGCACACGCCCGGACGGCCAAGGACACGTCGCGGTCGGCATGTGTATGGTGAAACCCGGCAGCGGGAATCATGGAAGATCGGTCGGTCCTGCCGGAAGCGGGGATGCTCATTCTCCGGTTTCCCCCGCCCTTTCCCCCGGATACTTGGTATCGGGGGTACGAAGGTAGACGAAGCGGCGGGAGGGAGGCCCCATCTCCACCGCGACGATCTTCCCTGCGTCGATGAGGCGCCCCTGCGCGTCGGCGATGAACTGCCATTTCAGGTCCTTGCAGGACGGCAGACCGCGCGCGAGGTTTGCAAATCCTGTGCGGCTGTTCGGGTCCATGGCGACCCGGTTGCCCTGCTTGACGAGATAGCGCAGGGCGTCCACCAGCCGGTTGTCGGCGTCGATCCGGTCGATCACGTTCCGGGTCGGCTGCGGGGTGTCCATCGGCGTGAAGACGCCTTCCACCCAGCGCAGCTTCACCCCGGCGCCGGCCTTGCCGTAGTTCGACTTCATGGTCTTGAGCACGCGGTCGTCCGCCTGCTCCTCGTCCTCCTCGTCCCACCCCTTGGGCCGCTTCAGGTACATGTGGCAGCGCACGGTGGCCTTCCAGGCGGTGGAGCCGGATGTGCCGGTGCCGCTCTGCATCCCCTGGGTGCTGGGGTGGGAAGTCAGGATGACGGTGCCGTTGATCTCCATGGCGATGCGGGCCAGCGCGTTGACGAACATCGTCACCTGCCCGCGGTTGATCTCCACGCCGTCGAAGACTTGGGCGGCTGTGTCGACCACGACGATCTGCGCGCCCTGGTCCAGCACATGGGTGCGGAGCTGGTCGTACAGCGGTGTGGTTTCCCCCTGATCGGATCGACGGTTGAAGCGCATCAGCGCGTTGTCCTTGCCGACCCGCGAGGTCATCGCCATCCGCAGTTCCAGGTCACCGGCATCGACGCCCAGATAGCGGTTGATGTCCTCCTGCCGCCGCTGAAGCTCGTCGATGGGGTCCTCGCAGAACATGCCGTAGGTCTTGCAGGGATCGACGGTCATGCCGAGCCAGGGCAGCCCCAGCGCCGCGCAGGTCAGCAACTGCTGCATCAGCAGCGACTTGCCCAGCCCGCTGTCGCCGGAGAACAGGCACACCGTCCCGCGCAGGGCTGCGCCGTCGATCACCCAATCGCGCGGCGGCGCCTTCTGGCCGGCCCACTGCGACGGATAGACGATCTCGAAGGGTTCGATGCGGCGCTGGGTCCGCAGAGGGGTGACGACGCTCATGCCGCCACCGCCCCGCGCGCCATCAGCGCGTCGTTCCAGTCGCCTTCCAGCGGCGCCTCGATGTCGACCAGCAGCCCGCGGCCGGCGAACAGGTCGGCGGCCCGCTGGGCGGCGGCCATGCCGGTTTCCCCGGCATCGGCGAACACCACCACATGCTCGACGCAGTCCGGCAAGGCGACGCTGTGCATGCGGCCGGCGCCATTGGCCGACCAGACCGGCAGGCTGTAGATCTGACGGGCCGACAGCGCCGTCTCGATGCCCTCGGCCAGCCCCAGCACCCTGCCCGGCCGCGCCAGCCGCACGGCGCCGTCGCGCATCGGCCCCTTTCCCTTCTTGCGGGGCTTCACGTCCAGCTTCCCGCGCCCGTCCGGCGTCAGGTAGATGCGCTGGACCGCGGTGATGGTGCCGACGCCGTCCTGCATCGCCGCCACCAGCGCCGGGAACTCCCGCCGGGCGGTGGCGTGCCACAGGGCCGGGGCGAAGCGCAGGGTCGGCGGCAGCGGCAGGCGGATGCCGCGCCAGCGCAGATAGGTCTCGGCGACCGTGCCGGCGAGGGGCCGGGCGTTGAACCAGATGGCGCGCGCATGCTCCATGCGGGCGCGCTCGTCCTCATCCGGTTCCCAGCCCCTGCCCTCGGCGGCGGTGTATTCCTCGGTGGCCGCCATCATGCGGCGCTCGAACTCCAGGGCGGTGTTGCGGCGGAGCGCCGGGCGCTCGCCCGACAGAGCCTCGACCGCGGCGGCGAAGTCCAGCCCGTCCAGCCGGCGCAGCAGGTCGATCACATCGCCGTGCGCCCCGCAGCCGAAGCAGTGGAAAAAGCCCTTGCGGTCGCTGATGAAGAAGCTCGGCGACTTCTCGTCATGAAAGGGGCAGCAGGCCTTGAACTCGCGCCCGGCCTTGACCAGCCGCAGGCGCTTGGCCGCGACCTCGGACAGCGGGACGGATCGGGCGCGCTCGATAGCGGCGGGGTCGCGCATCATGCCTCCGCCAGCCCGAGACGGTCGAACAGGGCCGCCGTCTCCTCCATCGACAGGATCCCGTCCTCATAGAGCGCCGTGACCAGCAGCTTGCGTTGCTCCGGCGTGTCGAGACGGCAGGCGTCGGCGACGATGCGCAGGCGCGCCTCGTTCAATGCCGCGGAGCCGGGCGCAGCCTCGACCGGCAGATCGGCGACGGGGTGGATGTGCATCAGGTGCGGACTCCCCGACCGGTCACTTCCGGTTCTCCTGCTTCAGCAGGCGCCGCCGCAGCCGGTTGATCCGCCACCGCACCCAGGCTTGATACAGCCGCAGCATCCAGGCGGGCGGTGATAGCGGCATCCACGGTCTCCAGTCGGGCAATTTCGGCTTTCAGTCGGGCGATCCTCCGGGCCTTGGCGGCTTCGGCTCGGGCCTTCATCGACAGGTACTCGGACGCCCACAGCCGCTCGACGCGGCCATAGTAGATGGCCCAGGCGCGGTTGAAGCTGATGCCCAGCTCCTTCGCCCCACGGGTCAGCGACGCCTTGGTGGTCGGCGCGCCGTCCCCGGCGTCCCGTAACCACTCCCGTGCTTCGTCGATGAGTGCCTGATCCGTCACAGACATTGGCGGATTGACCTCAAGGTTGTGATGCATCCGACACAACTCCCCATGCCATGGTTCGGGCACGGAGAGGCGGATGCCTCATCGTTGACGTTGGGAACCTCGCCCGTCTTCGGACGGGCGCTTTTTTCGAAGCCGCCGGATGCACCGGCCGAACCGGGATGGAGACACCGACGATGACCGACAGCCTGGGCACCGACTTCACCCAGCACACCGAGGAAGTCCTGGCCCGCATGACGCTGATGGCCGAACTGCTGCCGGCCGGCGAGCGGCGCGACCTGCTGGCGCTGAAGGGGCGCGTGAAGGTGCTGGCGGAGCGGGCAACCCGCAGGCCGCAGGCCCACTGACCGCGTGCGTGCGCGGGTCTGCGCCGTTTGCACCGGCCGCACCACCATCGCGCGCATTGCCCTAGATCGGGCGACGCGGCAAATCTGTCCTGGGAAGGCACCCACCCGATCCTCCTTCCTCATGTGCCGGGACGGTTCGCACCCGCCGCCGGCACGATTGAACCTACCGCGGCGCCTTGGGTTTCAGTCCCCCGAGGCGCCGCCGTCGTTCTCCGCCCACGGCGGGCGGGCGGCCTGCGGATCGAGCGTCGAGCGCCCTTGGCGCGACGGGTCCAGTTCGGCCGGTCTTCGGCGGCAATCGCCAGAGCTTCCAGCGTCACCGGCAGATCGCGCAGCACCGCACCGCACACGAGCTTCCGCCAGCATTTGGCCGGCACGCTGTTTCGATGGCGCCAGCACACCACCAGCGACGCCGTAACCCCGGCGTCCTCGGCAAAGGCTTGGTCGCTCGGCCATTCGGCAATGATGTCGATGAAGGTTTTCATGCAGCATAGAGTGGCCTAACGCAATTCTTCTGTCAACCCGTCGCTATGCGTATTGCAATTTATCGCTGCTTGCGTAAGCCCCGCTTACCTTTAGGCTCACAGTCATGAAGCGTGACATTGCACAGCGCCTGCGCCTCGCGCGCACCGCGGCCGGCTATCGGACCGCCAAGGAGTTCGCCGCCAGCCACGGCGTGCCGCAGCCGACCTATGCCCTGCATGAAAGCGGCGAGCGCGGCCTGCGCGCCGATGTGGCCGACCGCTACGCCTCGCTTCTCGGCGTCTCCGCCGCTTGGTTGCTGACCGGCGAGGGCCAAGGCCCGGCCGCCATCGCCTCGACCCCACCGGAGCCGCTTGCCCCGCCCGCTGACCGGCGGCTGACCGGCGAGAGCGACGACACCATCCCGGTCCCTGAGATCGACGTGCGGGCCGGCATGGGCGCCGGGGGCGAGGCCCTGCTCGACTACCAGCCCAACGGCGACGGCGGCGGTTACAGCGAGACGGAGAAGATCACCGGCCTGTGGGAGTTCCCCCCGGACTATCTCCGGCAGGAGCTGCGCATCGGCAACGGGGCCGCCCGGATCATCCCCGTCCAGGGCGACAGCATGGAGCCGACGCTGGTCAGCGGCGACCGGGTGATGGTCCACCTGGAGGACCGCTTCCCCTCCCCGCCCGGCATCTTCGCCCTGTGGGACGGCTTCGGCGTGGTGGTGAAGCGGCTGGAGTTCGTGCCGAACAGCGATCCGCCGCGGGTCGTCATCGCGTCCGACAACCCGCGCCATGGCCGCTATGAGCGCACCTCCGACGAGGTGAACATCATCGGGCGAGTCGTGTGGTTTGCCCGACGGATGTGAAGCCGCCGACACCTACTGGCCGCCCTCTCGATTACCACTTGTAAGTTGACAGCCTACCCCAAAGGAGTGATCCTAAAAAGGTCATCGCTGGCGACAGAGAAGATGTTCACACTATATGCAGCAACCATGATAGCGGCCTTAATCTCATGAAATTCCAATCAAAGTCCGCGCATGGTGGCGCCTTGATGTTAGCAGGCGCGCCCAAGGTTATGCCTTCGCCCAAGACATTGACGCCGGAGCAACAGCGCCGTGCAAGCAAGGTTATTGCGCGTGTCGCGAAGGAAGTTGGCAAGTCCGGCTGGAAGCCGCTTCGCAAGGCTCCCTGACTTATGCCGCCTCGCTTACCTTTCGGCTCGTCTCCCCTCCGGACGGTATGTGATATTGAGGCCGCTGACTCCTACAAGGAGCGCCGGAATGATCTGCCATCCTTCGAACGCTCCATAATAGATAAAATTGAAAATTCATTTGAAGAAAAGCCCGGTTACAATGCCGATGTAGTCTGGACCGATCCAAGCCAAGGCACCTTCCTGATCCGCGAACGAGCTGGTCTCTACGTCATGTACCAGCATTTTAGCGGCACCCGAACAAGAGTTCTGATCAAAATCTGGTGGTGCGGGACCTATGAGGACATAGGCGGACGGCGGCGATACGACTTCGAAGTTGAGGATGTTGAACCGTAATTTTCTTCCAGATACTTTGATAGAATATGCGTTTGTTAGGGTCGCCTCGGGGCGGCCCTTTGTCATTTGACCTGATTGTCGCACCGCCACGCTGAAGCCAAGTCTCGACTTATGAGGATTGCTCTGCCACGTCACGATTGCACATGGCGATAGGCATTCGTATTATTGGATGCCTCTCTATCCTAACCTGCCTAACTAAGGGAGCATCAAGACAAGGCATGATTGGGCTGCATCGATCCACGTTGGAGGGTAGTTGACCATACCTACTCAAAGCCTTTGATGTCGCACTCAAAACCTTCCGCTTTCTGCTCACCCTCCCCACTAAAGGTTGCGGCTACATGGATAAGCCTATTACAGCTGATGATTGGTTCGCGCTTAGTTTCGAACTAACCTCTCTATTTTCTGGTGCACCAATAGCAGAAGAAGAGTTGTTTGCCGGCCGCGCTTCGGAAGTGAGAAGAATTCTAGAAGCAGTATTAGACCGATCCCGCCATGTCCTATTATATGGTGAGCGCGGAGTGGGGAAAACGTCTATATCTAATGTATTTTGGCGTCGTTATAACAAGACTCTTCAAACCGTCATCGCAGCTCGTGTGCAAGCTGATCCGTCTGATGATTTCACCAGCCTTTGGCTTAAAGCTCTAGAGGAAATACAGACCACTGCGCATCACATTGGGAAATCTGAGTTAATAGATGTTAAATCGGATTATGACCACCTCACCCCTGATATAATCAGACGCGAGCTTTCTTGCACGAAACCAAACGCTATACCTATCATAATAATTGACGAATTTGACAAGCTTACTGACTTGAATGCACGGGAGTTGACGGCAAATGTTATAAAATCTCTGCACGATTACTCAATCAATGCCACAATTGTAATTGTAGGGGTTTCAGAAGATGTCAGCAGCCTGATCTCAGACCACGCATCTATTCGCCGGGCCCTTGCACAAATCAAGCTTGAGAGGATGTCTAGGCTAGAGTTAAATGAGATTATCGATAAGCGGCTCAAGCTTACTCCAATGAAAATCAGCAACGATGCACGCTGGATGATAGTGACACTATCTCGCGGACTTCCATACTTTACCCAAATGCTTGGTAAATTTTCAGCTCAGAGTGCCGCATCTAATCAACGCATTCTCATTGATGTGGATGACGTCGATGCCGCAATGGAAAGGTTTATAGAGGAGGAAGACCAGTCATTTCAAGACAATTATAGGGCGGCAACAGAGAGTAACCAAGCAGAGAATTTCTTTTCTCAAGTTCTCCTTGCTTGCGCCCTTGCAAGAACAGATGATAGTGGATTTTTTACACCAACGGACGTGATTGAGCCGCTAAACGCTATCTTATCAAAAAAGAAAAGACATGCTCATTTTCAGAGACACTTAACAGAATTCATTTCCGACAAAAGAGGGAATGTACTTATCAGAAGAGGGACTGAGCGTCAGTATAGATACAGATTTCGAGATCCAATGATGCAGCCATACGTGATCATAAAGGGGATAAGGAGCGGAATGATTGGGAAAGAATCAAAGTACTTCTTAATTCAGCCTGATCAACCTCTTCTGCCAATTATACCTTCTTAGAAAAACACAATCCGGTAAGTTATTCATGAGAAAGGGCTGCCCGATAGAGCGGCCCTTTCTCATTGGTGGAGCGCGCTATCGGAGCGCACTTATAGCGGCATTGCTCCACCTTAGCCCAAATGGGCTTCCTGATCAGCTTGATAAAATGTCCTCTATGGTGCTTTTTTTGCCAAGAGATTTGGGTATTTCTTTGCAAATCCTTCAGGATCGGCCTCTCTAAGCTGAGAAATTTCGGAAAAAACCTCCTTCATTTCTCGAAGTTCGTCGCTCTGACTGTCTCTGTAATCTTCAAGGTCACGGACAACGGGATTCATCATTTCAGCAACAGCGTCTGCGATGTCTTTAGAAACTTTTCCTTGCTCAGCCCCATCGGCAACGCAGCGTATTATTTTTCCAAACGCAATATGCAGGTTCTCATACATTAGTCCCTGAGTCACAAGTGAGCGGACTGCGTCTGATCGACTTGGAATTAAGTCTTGCTTTCTGCGCCATTCATCAATGACCCGTGCGAACGCAGCGGATGTCCGCATCTCGAAACGCTCGGTTTTCATGGTCATGGCGTCACTCCGTAAAAAGATCGGCCGGAGTGTACGGACACGCGGACCTTCCGTCAAAAGACTTGACGCACTCTCCGATATAGCCGAATGTACGGACACGCGGCATGTACGGAGACGCGGTCATGGAGAGACGGACTGAGCGAATCGAACTGAGAACCACTCCTTCGTTCATTGAACTGCTGGATGAATGGAGACGAGCACAGCGAGCCATACCCTCGCGTAGCGAGGCAGTACGACGGCTGGTTGAGATCGGGATGAGAGAAGGTTTCCAACATATTCCTCCAGAAATGCAAACGGCACCCGAGGTCTGGCAGGACCAAGAGTGCCGCTTGCGGTTTCAACCGACCCTGGCAGGGGCCGATTAACTTCATGAGGTCAACGTCATGAACTGCATAGATATGCCGTCCGACAGGGACAATAGCAATGGTTTGGCACTGAAAGATGTTAATGGCGAGCCGCGCATCCGCGATCTCGACCTTGCGATACGGCTGGGCTTTTCGGACGCTCATAAGATCCGGAACCTGATTGAGCGCCACGCCGACGCCCTAGTCGCTCTGGGGGTTTCCGCCACGGTGGCGGAAACCTCGCCGAAGGGAGGCCGTCCCGGCAAGGCGCACTACCTGAACCGCAAGCAGGCGATCTTCATCACCGCCAAGTCAGAGACACCGGAGGCGACGGAGATCACTATCGAGATCATCGAGCGGTTCGACGCCTATGAGCGGGGTGCGATGGCGCCTCAGTTTGCCATCCCGCAGACCCTTTCCGAGGCGTTGCGGCTGGCTGCCGATCAGGCAGACACCATCGAGCAGCAGAAGGCGGAGATCGAAGCCACCAAGCCGGTGGTCGCAGCCTTCGACCGGATCGCCAACGCCGACGGCAACGTCAATATGACGCTGGCGGCCAAGGCTCTCCAGGTTTCCCCGCACTGGTTCATGAAGTGGTGCGACACCAACGGCTGGACCTACAAGCGCGGTAACCAGCGCATGGCCTATCAGGACAAGGTCAACGCCGGCTATCTGCACATGAAGACCGACACGGTCGAACGGCCGGACGGGTCCGACAAAGCCGTCTATCAGGTCTTCGTCACCCCGAAGGGCCTCACCAAGCTCGCGAAGCTGCTGAGCGGTTCCGGCGGTGCGCCGGCCACCCTGCCCCTTCTCCGCCCCAACGGCCTGGGCGGTTCCAGCGTCCACCACGCTCCCGCGATGGAGTAACCGCCCATGCATCACCGTATCTCGACCCGCCGGGGCATCCTGGCGGGAACGGTGGCGGCTTGCGTGGCGCCGGCCGCCCTCCTTCCTCCCCCGTCCGTCGTGCCGTCGCTCCACCCTGACGACGCCCTGCTGGCGCTCGGCCGGGAGATGGACGATCTGGTCGCCGCCCTCTACAGCGCCGACAGCGACGAAGCCCGCGACGTGCTGTGCGCCCGCTATGCGGCCGTACAGGATCGCGTCGCGGCCCTGGTGCCTCGCACTCCGGCCGGCTTGGCGGTGCGGCTCCGGCTCGCCTGGAACCTGTCCGCCGAACTGGACGGCACCGAACACCGCTTCGGCCCCCAGCCCTACAGCGATGAACGGACCCGTTTGCTGTGGGCGCTGATCCAGGATGCAGAGCGTCTGTCCGGCATTGCAGCGTGAGTTGACTGGGCGGGTGTCCGAACGCCCGCCCACGTCCGACTCGGTACCGCAGATCGCCGAAATGCGTTGAATGCAATTTCTAAACTCATTGCGCGATTTGCGTATTGACGCATTGCGCTGCATCCTGCAATATCCGTCACATCCTCACCCGGCAGGCGCTCCCTCAACCTTCGAGTCGCCGCCCCATCATCGGGAGTGTGGACATGGATCTTCACGACGGGCATGAGCCGGCCCTGAACGGCTCCAACACCGTCATCCTCTCGCCGGAACTCCGCCTCTTCGCCCAGATGCTGGCCGCCAAACTCGACCGGGTCGACAGCGGCAGCTGGCTGTCCGATGAATATGTGGACATCGCCGAACTGCGCCTGTCGCAGACGCTGGGTAAGCCGCTCAAGGATCCCGAGTTCGTCCGCATCTGGAACGCCGTTTTCGACGAAGCATGCGCCCAGATGCAGGAGGACGAACCCACCGACCCACTGCCGCCCGGCACGGTCCCCACCGAAGCGGAGCTTGCCGGCCTTCCGTTCCGGGAATGGCATGTCAGCGCCAGCGACATCTACGGCAAACCCATTCAAGGCGTTCTGGTGAACGCCCGCACCATGGCCGAAGCGTCCCGGCTGGCCAGGGCGATGAACCTCCCCGGCGCTTACTCCTTCGGCTACACCCCGGCCGACAACATTCCGCGCTGCATCGTCCGCGACCTCGCGAAGCATTGGGACGACAAGGTGGTGCGGGAAGTCGCCGCCAAGCTCGGCGTGGATTACGACGCCCTGTTCGCACCGGCCGGCAGCAAGGCGCACTGACCGCCCGCCCGGCGCTCCACCGCTTTTCACGATGATCGACACCGCTGCGCCGCGTGCCCTGCTCGCGGCGACGCCCTCCCCTTGCCCGCAAGGTGCCCCGTCCATGATCGACACCAGTCCACCGGCCAGCCAGACGGGCATGATCCCGCCCCGGCCGATCACCATCCACAAGGGCGACCGCTGCTCCATCACCTTCGACGGCTTCGGACTGGTGGAGATCACCGGCCCCCGCCGGACCGAACTGGCCGGCATGGTGTCGGCCCTGCCGATGGTGCTGAAGGCCCTCGCCTCCGTCACCACCGCGCTGCGCACCGGCTCCGGCATGCCCGACCTCTACGAACTGGAGAGCGCCCTCGCCGAAGCGGGGATCGTGCCCGGACGCATCGCCGCCAGCACCCTGGAGGATGCCGTGACGGAAACCGCTTCCGTGCAGGACGGCCGCTTCGCCGGGCTGCTGGCCGCCGTCGCCCTCAAGCTCGACGCCCTGCTGAAGGACCGCGCCAACTTCCGGACGCCGCGGGCCATGAAGGATGGCCTCGCCGACGCCATCCGCTCCATCCGCGAGACGCTGGAGGAGACCGGATACGGCCACCTCCTGGCCGACCTGACCGACACCATCGACCCCGCGCAGCCGACGGCGTAACGCCCGGCCGCGGCCTTTTCGGAGGCTTCCCGATGAAGATGCTGACCACGCCGCCATTGGCGGATGACACCCCCGGAACGCCTGTGGCGGACGATGCTGACCGGCGCCTCGCCGTCGCCGCCCGCATGTCCTACCTGTGGAACCGCATGACCCTGGACCGTCAGCGGTTGATGCTGACGGAACTGGAGCGGATGGTGGCGGAGGACGATGCCGCCGCTGGAGGAATGCGCCGCACCAGCCTGCGCGCCGACCGCCGCGCCCTGGCCGCCGCCTTCCCGGCCTGCTTCAACCCGCCGAAATCCAGAACGCCGAAGCACCCGCTGAAGGTCGGCATCACCGCCGATCTCATCGCCCGCGGCGTCACCGGAGAGGACGGGCTGCCGTTGTCCCGCAACCGGATCGAGCGCGCCGTCCGGGATTATTGCCTCGGCACCAAATACCGGGCCGCGCTGGTCGCGGGCGCCATCCGCGTCGATCTGGACGGCAACCCGGCCGGCATCGTCAGCCCGGAGCAGGCAGCCGTCCGCCAGCCGGAGGAGGGGATCGCATGAGCTACATATCCCCCACCCCGGTCCAGGCCGATTCCGCCGACATGCTGCTGGCAACTCCGGCCGATCCTTTCTGGCTGCACGAGGCCAGCCGCTCCGACTGCCCGCCGGTCCGCCGGCTGTTCCGCCTGCTAGCGCTCGCCAACCCCAAGGGCCGCGCCGACGCCATCGACCAGATCACCGACCACTGCCGCCAGCGCCTCGGTAACGAGGCTGTCGATGCCATTCTCAACGGGAGGACCGCATGAGCCTGCTGCCGATTTCCAAGCCCGTCGCCGAAGACGCGCCGGCCTCCTTCGTCGGGTCGCCGATCTCTCCGGTCCTGCGCGCGGCCTATCTGGACTGGCGCCGGGTGTGGACGGTGTCGTCGCTGTTCTGGAAGATCACCGGCGATTTGCCCTGTGGAGACGAGGAGGACGCCACGTCCAGCCTCGGCAGCGCGGCCGACCAGTTGGAAGGGGTGCTGCGCGACCGGGTGACCGGCTTCACGGCGCTGACGGACGCCGACCGCATGTTGAAGATGCGCTGCCTGCTGGAGAGCGACGAGGACGCGCTCCAGGGCTTCGACCACGGGCTTCTGCCGGACCTGATCGCTCTGGGCCGTCTGGCCGTCGTGGTGGAGCCGGCGGCGGTCGAGCATCCCCGCACCGATACGGAATGGCGGGACACGCTGACCGCCAAGCCGGACATGATCGTCGATCAGAAGCCGGCCGACCTGCTGCGCATCTTCACGCTCGGCGAGGGTGGCGAACTCTTCGCCATGGCTGCGGCCTACCGTGCCGCCAAGAGCGGGGCGCCGGATCGGATGGGTGCCATCCTCGCTTCGCTGGACGCCTACGGCTCATTCGCCTGCGCCTTCGGGTACGACGACAAGGGCGACTATCAGTTCCTTCCCGGCGCCATTCTTTCGGAAGAGGAACGTGCAGCCCTCGCCGATTTGGGCCACTTGCCGGACAGCGCCGTCGAGCGGCTGTGCAGCGCAGTCGAAGCCCATCGCGCCGCAGTGTCGGAGCGCTACCGCCAGCAGGAAGAGGAGCGGAAGGCAAAGAAGGCCGCCGAGGATCGGGCGAAGCACGGCCCACCGCTGCGGGAACGGCTGGTGCCGCTGCTGCCCTCCTTCTCCGATGAGGCACGGGATAGCGCCACCCGCATCATCTACGGCGCCAGCATGATAGCCCTCGCCCGCGTGATGCTGCCCGAGAAGGCCGAGAGCCTGTCGGAGGCGGAACTGGAAAGCCTGCGACGGCTGGACTTCTCCACCCTGACGGAGCGCTTCGAGCCGGGATGCGAACAGGCCCTGCATGAAGAGATGGACCGGCTGCTCGGCCTGCGCCGCAGCCCGCCGGCAGCCTGACCGGAGAAGGGAGGACCATGACATGGACGGAATGCTCGCCCCCTGGTCGCTGACGGAGATCGCCGAGTGCGTCTCCGGCAACGCCGCCGCTCCGGAAGAGGTCGCCGTTGTCGAAACCCGCGACGATGCGCCGGGCCGGGTGACGGAACTGGCCTTCCGGGACCTGGAACCCTCCGGGGATCTCGGCCCGATGCCGGTCTTCGCTTGGCTGCCGAAGGCTGCCCTGCGGATCGACCCGCGCTATCAGCGGAACCTCTCCGACAAGTCGAAGACGCAGATCAAGCGGATGGTCGAACGCTGGCGCTGGGAGAAGTGCCAGCCGCTGACGGTGACGGAGATCGGCGGCGACCTGTTCGCCGTGGTCGACGGCCAGCACCGCGCCGCCGCCGCCCTGCTCCACCCCCAGGTCGATGAGCTGCCCTGCTGGATCATCCGCACCGAGGAGGTGAAGGAGCAAGCCAAGGTCTTCGTCGCGGTCAACGCCGACCGCACGCCGATGACCACCCTCCAGATGTTCCGGGGCAAGCTGATCGCCGGTGACCCGGACGCGGTGCAGGTTCTCAACGTCTGCACCCGGTCGGGGATCGAGATCGCCTATCACATCAGCAACACCTCCAAGCGACTCCCGCCCCGGCATACGCAGTCGGTGGCGACCATCCGCAAGCTGATCGCCAAGTATGGCGAGCGGCCGGTGGTGCGCGCCCTGTCGGCCCTGGCGAGCGCCTATCGGGAAGTGCCCGACCAGCTCCGCGGCCCAGTGATCGAGGCGGTGGTGACGCTGGTGGTGCAGTACCGTGACCGGCTGGACGAGGAGCGGCTGATCAAGGCGCTGTCCGGCACGGATTGCACCGTGCTGTGCGAACAGGCCAGCAAGATGCGGAAGCTGGTCGGGCTGTCGGTGCAGGACGCCCTGATCGCCTCGCTGGTGAAGGCCTACGACAAGGGCCTCGCCGACGCCAAACGCCTCTGCCCGGCGGTGGCGTGATGCAGACGGTTGAAGAGGCTCAGAGTTTCCTGCATGCCGTGATCGGCGCGCTGGACACGGTGCCGGCGTATCCGAAGGCTCCCGCATACCATACGGCCACGCTGGCGAGCTATGACGCCCTGTGGAAGCGCGGCATCAAGGTGCCGGTGCGCACGCTGTGCGACCTTGCCCGCCTTGATGAGGCCCACGTGGTTGCCGGACGGCGGCTGGCCGAGATGCCTGACAGCCGTGAACCTGGGAGGACACACAGCCGCGCATTCTGGCATGGCTGGCGGTCCCGCCGGATGGAACTCAGCCCCGATGACCGGGAGGAGGCCCATTGCGAGCTGTATTTCCGCTTCTGGTGGTGGGTGCTCCGCCACCGGCCCGACAGCCTTCGGATCGTCTCCGGCTACGCCCCCGATAGCGATATCGCCCAACCCGGCGAGTACGCCGACTTGGAACGCGCCCTGGAGCGCGGGGAGCCTGTGTGATGGGAACGATCATCGCCTTCCCGCGCCGGCGGGTTAGCGACGCGGAGCGGGTGGAGGCGGCCAAGGCGAAGTGCGAGGCCGCTCTCGCCTTCGATCAGGACCCGAGCCTGGAGAACAGGGAGAGGCTGATCGAGGCGCACCGGCAACTGGCGGAGAGCCGGCATGGCGGCGTGCAGGCCCTGGTCGACCGAGACATGGCCGCCTTCCTCCGGATGATGACCCTCAGCGAACAGGAGCCGGCGTGACCAAGGCACAGGGAAAGCGGGTGGGCGAACCCGAGCGCGTCCAGACACCCAGGGCAGCCGAGATCACCGGACTGTCGATCCGGACCGTCCAGCATCTCGCCTGTGGTGGGAAGATCCCCGGTGCCGCCATGCTCGGCGGGCGCTGGACATTCGACCCCGAGCAGCTCCGGCGCTGGATCAAGAACCAAGAGGAAGAAGCATGTCAAAACGCCCATCGGCTCCCGGTGACCAGAACCTCTACCAAGTCGGAGACACTTGGTATCTCAAGGTCCAGATCGGCGGCCAGCAAGTACGTGAAAGCCTACGAACAACGGATCAAGCGGAAGCCCGCCTCCGCCGCGACCGGCGCATAGCCGAGCTTCGGGGCAACCTGCATTCCTGGCCGGAGGCGATCGGCCGCTGGCTGGAGGAGTTCCTGCCGGAGAACGTCGATCCCTCCACCGCCGAACGCTATGCCGTGTCGATCGGGCAGATCGACCCGGCCATGGTGACCGACACGACGACCGGCCGGCGGGTGCCGCTCTGCGAACTGCCGCTGGAGCGAATCACTCAGAAGACCATCGGCGAGATCGTGTCCTGGTCGAAGCAGCAGCGCGACGCCACCAACGCGACGCTGCGGCGCGACCTGACCGCCCTGTCCAGCGTGCTGCATGCATCGATCGGCTGGGGATGGCGGGACGACAACCCGGCCAGAACCTGGGACCGCTCGCACATCAAGGAACGTCGGGAGCCCATCGTCCTGCCGACCGCGGAGGAGATCGAACGCTACTGCGCCAATGTGAAGCCGATGTGGGCTGCGGCGGTGCGGTTCCTGGCGGCGACGGGGATGCGCGAGTCGGAGGTCTTCGGTCTACAGCGCAGCCAGATTTCCACCGACGGCACGAGCATCACGCTGACCACCACGAAGGCACGGCGAGCCCGCGTGGTTCCGCTCAGCCCGGTGGGGGTCGGCATAGTGGTCGGCATACCTCGGCACATCAAATCCGGCGTGGTGTTCTGGCATGGCGACGGGCTGCCGTACCGCAACGTGTCGAGCCGCCACATTCAAATCCGGGAGCGGCTGAACGCGGCGGACGAGAAGGCCGGAAGGAAGCGCAACCCCTTGAAATTCCGGCTTCATGACCTGCGCCACCTGTTCGCGGTGAACTATCTGCGCGACGGCGGAAGCATCTACGACCTGCAGCTCGTGCTGGGCCATTCATCGGTCAAGGTGACGGAGATGTACCTGGATTACGTCGACCCGACGACACGCCAACGGGCGATGCGGTTTGGAGGCAGGTCGGCATAGAAGTCGGCATAGCTGTAACGGTTCCACGAAGGTTGCAACCTTCGAACCACTCCACTGAACCTGCTATGTCGTTGATTCGCCTACGCGGTGGCGGAGGGGATGGGATTCGAACCCACGATAGGGCTTTAAACCCTATGACGGTTTAGCAAACCGTTGCCTTCAGCCACTCGGCCACCCCTCCAGCCAGTGCGGTTGCCCGTGGGGCATCGCTGGCGTGGGGAGGGTTCTAGCGGCCGGCCGTAGCCTTGTCAACGCTTACGGACACACAAATCCGCTTTTCCCGAAAATCGTCAGAGAGAGACAAATCTATATAAAATTTTAGGTGCTTTTTAACGGAAGGCGGATATGATGCCACCATGAGCAATAAAAAGCCTGGGTGACGCACAACTCGGTCGCGCGGGGGCATCGCGAAGGCCCGCCCCGCCGGACAGTGACGCCGCACCCCGTCGCCGTGGAGGATGCCATGACCCTGTCACGCCGTTGCGCCGAAACGCTGATCGACCTTGTCGAGATCAAGCTGAGCTGCCTGGAGATCACCGACCGCGAGGACCAGCGCGAAAAGGAACTGCTGCAGCGCTGCGTGCAGGAACTGAACGCCGAACTGCGCGGGGAGAACGGTGCGCTCGCCAACTTCGCGGTGCCCAAGCGCCGCGGCCGGCGGCCCAAGCATCTGCAGTTCCACGAACTGCACGTCGCCTGAATTGCCGACCGCCGCCTGACCGGCCGCGGTTCCGCATCAGCCCAATGCCGGCTCCTCCGTCAGGGCCGGCTGCATGGCCGGCGCCTCGCGCGGCAGCAGGATGGTGAAGCGGGTGCCCTGCCCCGGCCAGGACTGCACGGATACGGTGCCTCCCAGTGGGCCGGTGACGGTGTTGAACACGATGTGCAGCCCAAGACCCGACCCGCCCTGCCCGCGCTTGGTGGTGAAGAAGGGGTCGAAGACCTTCGACAGATGTTCCGGCGCGATGCCGGCGCCGTCGTCGATGAAGTCGATCCGCACCTTGTCGGACCCGTCCGGCTGGGCGGTGATCCTGATCGTGCCGGATGGTGTCTCCGACGGGCGCTCGCCGTCGCCATAGGCGTGGACGACGGCGTTGATGACCAGATTGGTCAGCACCTGCCCCAGCGCGCCGGGGAAACTGTCCATCGTCAGTTCGTCGTCGCACTCCACCGCCACCTTCAGGTTGGTGCGCTTCAGACGGGGACGCAGCGAGAACAGCAGTTCGCGGATATAGCCGCCCAAGTCGAACACCCGCCGGTCGCCGGAGGACTGGTCGACCGCCACCTGCTTGAAGCTCTGCACCAGTGACGCCGCGCGGTCCATGTTGGCCATCAGCAGGCGGCTGCTTTCGCTCAAGCCATCCAGGAATTCCAGGAAATCCGAACGCCGCAGCGTGTTGCCGGCGAATCGGTCGCGCAGGGCCTGCGCCTGTTCGCCGATGTGGCTGGCGGCGGTCAGGCCGATGCCGATGGGCGTGTTGATCTCGTGCGCCACCCCCGCCACCAGCTGGCCCAACGACGCCATGGTCTCGGCCTGGATCAGGCTTTCTTGTGCCTCGCGCAGGTCGGCCAGCGCCTGTTCGGCCTCCTCCCTGGCCTGGTTCATCGCCGACTCGGCGGCCTTACGGTCGGTGATGTCGTAGAGCCAGGTCAGAAGTGCCGATTCGCCGTCCAGTTCGATGCTGTTCCACGAGGACAGCACCCAGACGACGCTGCCGTCCGGTCGGCGGAAACGGATTTCGGCATTGCGGAAGGCCCCCTCGCGGTCGAATCGGGCGATCAGCACCTCGCGGTCGGCGGGATCGGCATAGAGGTCCGCCACCGGCGTGCGCATCAACTCCGCCCGGTCGCGCCCCATCAGCCGCACCGACTGGGCATTGCAGAACAGCCAGCGGCCGTCGCGGGTGGTGACGTTCACCGCGATGGGCGCCGCCTCCATGATCTTCAGCAGCCGCTCCTCGCTGGCGCGCAGCCGCTCCTCCTGCCGGCGGGCTTCGGTGATGTCGGTCATGATGCCGGCATAGCGCACCGCGCGCCCGGCCTCGTCGCGGAAGGCGCGGCCCTTGGCGGCGATCCACACCCAGCCGCCGGCCTCGTGGCGCAGGCGGTAGGAATAGGCATAGGCCGAGGTCTCCCCTGCCAGATGCGAGGCGATGTGGGCCAGCACCCGGTCGCGGTCTTCCGCATGCAGCCGCCGTTCCCAGAAATCGGGCGGCATGGCCGGCCGGCTGCGAAAGCCCAGCATGCGCGGGAAGGTGTCCGACCACCAGCAGGTGCCGGCCACCAGATCGGCATCCCACACCGCGGCCCCGGTCGCTTCCAGCGCCATCTCAAGCCGCTCGCCGATCTCCGGTTCGTGGAGGAGCGGCGCCGACACGATTCTGCCGGACCCGGTGCCGGACCCGCTGGCGGATGTGGCAGGCAAACGCCCGGCCGTCCGCCGCCCGGCATACCGGCCCAGCAGCACCCCGAGCAGACCGCCGACCGCACCAGCCGCCAGCGCCACCATCACCGGCTCCGCCGCCATGGTTCCTCCACCGTTTCCAGCACTGTGACGATGGAAACCGGGAAAATTCAACTGCGGCTTTACCGTATAGACGGACAGTACCCAAGAAAAAAGCCCCTCCGCCGGGCGGAGAGGCTTTCTTTCGGACAGGGCGGGGATTTCGCCCCGCCAACAGGCCGTGGCCGCTTAGCCTTTCAGCTTCTTGGTCAGGATTTCATTGACCATGGCCGGGTTGGCCTTGCCCTGGGTCGCCTTCATCACCTGACCGACGAAGAAGCCGAACAGCTTGTCCTTGCCGCTGCTGAACTCCGCCACCTTGTCGGGGTTGGCGGCCAGCACGGCGTCGATCGAGCCTTCGATGGCGCTGGTGTCGGTGACCTGACGCAGCCCCTTCTTCTCGACGATGTCGGCGGCCTTCTCGCCGGTCTCGAACATCGTTTCGAAGACTTCCTTGGCGATGCGGCCGGAGATGGTGTTGTCGGCGATCAGGTCGATCAGGCCGCCGAGATTCTCGGCCGACACCGGGCTTTCCTCGATCTCCTTGCCGGCCTTGTTCAGATAGCCGAACAGCTCGCCGGTGACCCAGTTGGAGGCCAGCTTCGGATCGCGGCCCTTGGCCACCGCCTCGAAATAGTCGGCCTTCGACTTCTCCGAGACCAGCACGCCGGCGTCATAGACCGACAGCTTGTAGTTCTCGATGAAGCGGGCCTTCTTGTCGTCCGGCAGTTCGGGCAGCGTCTTCTTGATGTCCTCCACCCATTCCGGGTCGAGTTCCAGCGGCAGCAGGTCGGGATCGGGGAAATAGCGGTAGTCGTGCGCCTCTTCCTTCGACCGCATGGAGCGGGTCACGAACTTGGTCGTGTCCCACAGCCGGGTCTCCTGGTCGATCTTGCCGCCTTCCTCGATGATCTCGATCTGGCGGCGGGCCTCATACTCGATCGCCTGCATGACGAAGCGGATCGAGTTGACGTTCTTGATCTCGCAGCGCGTGCCGAAGGGCTCGCCCGGCTTGCGCACCGACACGTTGACGTCGCAGCGCATGGAGCCTTCCTCCATGTTGCCGTCACAGGTGCCGAGATAGCGCAGGATGGAGCGCAGCTTGCGCACATAGGCGCCCGCCTCCTCCGAGGACCGCATGTCGGGTTCCGACACGATCTCCATCAGCGCCACGCCCGACCGGTTCAGGTCGATGTAGGTCTTGGACGGGTGCTGGTCGTGCAGCGACTTGCCGGCGTCCTGCTCCAGGTGCAGGCGCGTGACGCCGACGGTGCGGCTGGTGCCGTCCGGCAGGTCCAGCACGATCTCGCCCTTGCCGACGATCGGCTGCAGGAACTGGCTGATCTGATAGCCCTGCGGCAGGTCGGCGTAGAAGTAATTCTTGCGGTCGAAGACCGAGTTCAGGTTGATCTGCGCCTTCAGGCCCAGACCGGTGCGCACCGCCTGTTCGACGCAATATTCGTTGATGACGGGCAGCATGCCGGGGAACGCGGCGTCGACGAAGCTGACCTGGCTGTTCGGCGCGGCCCCGAATTCGGTGGCGGAGCCGGAGAACAGCTTCGCGTTCGAAATCACCTGGGCATGGACCTCAAGCCCGATCACGACTTCCCAATCGCCCGTTTCACCCTGGATGTACGACATCGTTCCGCTCTTCGACGTTCACGGCACGGGACCGGACGGGCGCCGCCCTGGAAAAGGGAGCCCCGACCATACCCTTGGAATCCTGTTTCTTCTAACGCCCTTTGCGCCCGCGCGCACGCTTTATCGCGCCGCGCCTCTTCTACCCCCAATGTGCGGCCGGCCACAGACGCGCCGTTAACCCTCAGGCAAGCTTTGCCCGCCACGCTGAACCGGACGAGCGCGGGAGGGTCTGATGTCGGTGCAAAAGCTGCTGCGGAAGGTCGGGTTCGGTGTCGGTCTGGGCGCGCTGCTGATGGCGGGCGCCGCCCTCGGCCATGCCGCCACCCAACCGGACGGCCTGTCGCTCGGCCCAGTCGGCAGCCCGGTCAGTGCCACTCCGGCTTCCATCGGCCCGGTCACCGTCAACCCCGTCACCGTCAACCCGGTACCCGCCGCGCCCACCTCCTCCGACTATCCCGACGCCGCCATGTCCCGCGACGACCAGGGCGACATCACCATCCTGCGTTTGGACGGCATCATCACGCCGGGGGCGGAGCGCAGCTTCGTCGATGCCCTGCGCACCCTGCCGGCCCGCCGTCCGCTGGTGATCGAACTGTCGAGCCCCGGCGGCTTCACCGCCGCGGGATACCGGATGATCGACGCCGTGCTGGCCGAACGCCAGGGCGGGCGGCCGGTCGCCACGCGGGTGCGTGACGGCGACTCCTGCGAAAGCATGTGCGTCGGCCTCTATCTGGCCGGCTATCCGCGCTATGCCGCCCCGCGGGCGGAGTTCATGGTGCATGCGCCGCGCATGGCGGAGAACGGCCGGATGACGATCCGCTCCATCCAGATGATGGTCGACCGCTTGGTGTCGCTCGGCGCCTCGCCGGCCTGGATCCAGCGGGTGACGGCGGAGGGCGGCTTTTCCGGCGCCCGCGACTACCGCGAGACCGCCGACCGGCTGAGCGCCGACGGCGCCAACATCGTCACCGACCTGCTGCGTTGACCAGACCTTCGGCGACCGCCTCCGGCGTGCGGCCGACGATCCGCTCGTAAACCTCCGGGTCGGTCGCCCCCTCGGTCCCGAACACCAGCACGCGGGCGTCGGGAACAAGGCCCAGCGCCAGCCGGGTCTCCTCATGCGCCGCGGCGCAGAGCAGCCCGGCCAGCCCGGCGACGCCGGATTCTCCCGCCACCACCGGACGGCCGCCATGCCTGCCTTCCGCCAGCTTGCGCATGGCGGCGATCGCCCCTTCGTCGGGAATGGTCAGGAAATCGTCGGCGCCGCGCTCCAGGATCGCCCAGGCCAGCAGCGAGACCTCGCCGCAGGCAAGCCCCGCCATCACCGTGTCCAGATCGCCCTCCGACCGCACCGGACGCCCGGCCACCACGCTTTGATACAGGCAATCGGCGCTGTGCGGCTCCACCACCACGAAGCGCGGGCGCTGGCGGCCCCAGCTTTCCCACAGATGGCCGCAGACCGCAGCGGGCAGCGCGCCGACGCCGCCCTGCACGAAGACATGGGTCGGCCGCTCGCTGGCGGGCAATTGCGAGATCGCCTCCTCCACCATCATGGTGTAGCCCTGCATCACATCGCGCGGCACATCCATATAGCCGGTGTAGGAGGTGTCGGAGACGACGAACCAGCCCTGCTCCGCCGCGTCGGCGGCGGCGCGGCGCACCGCGTCGTCGTACGACCCGTCGACCACCACGACCCGCGCCCCATACGCTTCGATGGCGGCGCGGCGGCCGGGCGTACAGGCGGCAGGCACGTACACCACGCAATTGCAGCCGAACACCTGCGCGCCCCAGGCGACCGACCTGCCATGGTTGCCGTCGGTCGCCGTGGTGACCGTCAGCGTCCGCGTCACCTTGGCATAGCGGCCGACGACGAGGTCCAGCGCGGTCACCGGCACGCCGGGCACCCGCGCCGTCACCTCCCGCACCAGCAGCCGTAGCACGGCGTACGCCCCGCCCAGCGCCTTGAAGCTGCCGAGAGCGAAGCGGGCGCTTTCGTCCTTGTACCAGAGGCGGTCGATCCCGGCCTCCCGCGCCAGTCCCGGTAGGGAGCGCAACGGGGTGGGCGCATAGCCGGGCCAAGCGCCGATTTCCGCCATCGCCTCCTCGAAGGCGGCGCGGCTGAGGATCGCGCGTTCCGACGGGCCATAGACCCGCTCATGGTCGGCATGCGGATTGGAAAAAAGGCGCGGCAGGCAGGAGGATGGCGAGACGGCGTGGTGGGTCATGGCATCGCTCTCCGGGCCGGCGATGCCGTCGGCGACGGCACATCCCACGACCACGCATAACGAGACCAAAAGCCACCGCCCGCCGTCAAGACGCCAGCGCGGGCGCGGCTGCTACCGAATGAAGCAATTCCAGAGGCGGCCCCAAGGATGGGACGCCGCGGTCAGCGCTTCCATTCGCGGCTGGACTTGATGAAGTCGGTCAGGGTGACGCCGATCTTGTCGTCGATGATCGCCACCTCGCCGCGGGCGACCAGCACGCCTTCGACATAGACGTCGGTCGGATCCTTCAGATGACGGTCGAGTTCCACGACGGCGCCGCGGCCCAGCTTCAGCAGGTCGCGGACGCGGAGCATGGCGGTGCCGATGACGACCTTGATCTCCACCGGCGCGTCGCCGATGGCGAAGGACGCGGCGTCGCCGTCGTTGGGATCGGCCGCGCCGAGCAGGTCGTCGATGTTGGCCATGGCTGTCCAAGCTCCCGCGCCGGAATGGGCGCCTTCTTACACGAACGGGACATCCTACACCCCGGACGGGTTAGCCGGCAACGCCACCGACCGATGGGGATTGCGACAAGATTGGGCTTTTCCCATACCGGCGCTTCGCCCACACTGTCCGCCCGCCCGCTTGCCGGCCTTTTCGTTGCTGTTGAGCAACGATCCAGGCACCGCAGGGCATCGACCAACCGGAACCGGGTTCATCCTGATGACCGACAGCAGCATTTCCCCGCTTGTGGACGCTTCCTGGCTGAAAAGCCGGCTCGACAGCCCCGGTATCGTCGTCCTCGACGTGCGGACCCCGCCCGCCGGCGGCTTCGTTTCGGGATCGGTTCATTCCGATTACGCAACGGCTGGCTGGCGGACTGTGGTCGGCGGCGGGGCCGGGATGCTGCCGGAACCGGAAGTGCTGGCCGGGCTGATCGGCGGGCTGGGGATCGCAAACGCCGACCATGTCGTTCTGGTGGCCGCCGGCGCCAATGCGTCAGACATGGGCAACGCCACCCGCGTCTATTGGACCTTCAAGATGCTGGGCCATAACGCGGTGTCGGTGCTGGACGGCGGTTTCGCCGCCTGGACCGCGGCCGGCGGGCCGGTCGATCCGCAGCCGGCGGTTCGCCAGCCGACCAGCTTCACCGTCCACCCGCGCGCCGACCTGCGCGCCACCGTGGAGCAGGTCGAGGCGGCGGTGCAGGCCGGCGGCACGCCGCTGCACGACGCCCGCTCGGCCGAGCAGTTCGCCGGCAAGGCCAAGAGCCCGCAGGCCCGCGCCGCCGGCACCATTCCCGGCGCCGTCAATCTCGACATCGCCGCCCTCTTCTCCCCGGCGGAGCACCGCTTCGCCTCGCCCGAGGCGGTGAAGGCGTTGGCCGACCGGGCCGGACTGCCGCTGCGCGACCAGCCCATCACCTTCTGCAACACCGGCCACCTCGCCTCGGTGTCCTGGTTCGCGCTCAGCGAGATCGCCGGCGTACCGGGCGTGCGGCTCTATGACGGCTCCATGTCGGAATGGAGCGCCGATCCGCAGCGGCCCTTGCAGACCGAAGGCTGAGCTACGCCTTCGCCCGGCGGCGGCGCAGACGGCCGAGGTCGCTGCGCCGCACCAGCCCCAACAGGACGACGGCGACGGCATAGACGGCCAGCCCGACGACCGCCAGAACCAGCAGCCCGCCCAGCCGCTCCACCATGCTCATGGCACCCAGCCAGGGGGCCAGCCGCTCGGTCGCCAGCCACAGGGCGCCGGCCATGGCGGCGGCGGCGATCGCCATGCGCGGCAGGTTGCGGGTCAGCCGCGCGTCGGCACGGAACAGGCCGCGCCGGTGCAGCAGCAGCGCCAGCAGCCCGGCATTCACCCAGGCGCCGACGGAGGTGGCGACCGCCAGCCCGACCTGGGCCAGCGGTCCCATCAACGCCAGCTTCAGCGCCACATTGATGCCGACCGCCACCAGCGCAATCCGCACCGGCGTCGCCGTGTCGTGGCGGGCGTAGAAGCCGTTGACCAGACTGCGGATCACCACGAAGGCCGGCAGACCCAGCGCATAGGCCTGCAGGGTGAGCGCCGAAGCGGAGGCGTCCGACGGGCCGAAGGCGCCACGCTGGAACAGCACCGACAGGATCGGCGTGCCCGCCACCAGGAAGGCGATGGCGGCCGGCAGGGTCAGAACCAGCGACAGCTCGATGGCGCGGTTCTGGCTGTCGACCGCGCCGGCCTCGTCGCCGCTCTTGATCCGCTTGGACATTTCCGGAAGCAGAACGGTCCCGACCGCGATGCCGATCACCCCCAGCGGCAGCTGGTTCAGCCGGTCGGCGTAATAGAGGTAGGACACAGCGCCGGTCGGCAGGGCCGAGGCGATCAGGGTGTCGGCGAACAGGCTGATCTGGGTCAGCCCCGATCCCAGCGCCGCCGGCCCCAGCACCGCCAGGAAGCGCTTCACGTCGGGCGACAGCCGCGGCATCACCGGCCGCAGGGTCATGTCGGCCCTTCGGGCGTCCCAGGCCAGATAGAGATACTGCGCGACGCCCGACGCCAGAACGCCCCAGGACAGCGCGTGGCCGGCCGTCGGCATCAGCGGCGTGCCGACCACCAGCGCCGCGATCAGGCACAGATTCATCAGGATCGGCGCCGCGGCAGCCGCCCCGAAGCGGCTCATACTGTTCAGCACGCCGCCATAGAGCGAGACCAGCGAGATCAGCAGCAGATAGGGGAAGGTGATGCTGGTGAACAGCACCGCCAGCCGGAACTTCTCCGGGTCGTTGGCGAAGCCGGGGGCGAAGACCGTCATGAATTGCGGCATGAAGGCCAGCACCGCCAGCAGCAACACCATCTGCACGATGACCAGCAGGGTCATCACCTCGTCGGCGAAGCGGCGGGCGGCTGCGGCGCCATCCTGCACCAGCTTGCCCGAGAACAGCGGCACGAAGGCGGAGTTGAAGGCGCCCTCCGCGAACAGGGCGCGGAAATGGTTCGGCAGCCGGAAGGCGACGAAGAAGGCGTCGGCCACCGGCCCCGCCCCCAGCAGCGCCGCGGTCAGCACGTCGCGCAGGAAACCGAGCACCCGGCTGGCCAGGGTCAGGCCGCCGACGGACAGGATATGACGGAACACGATGGCAGGGTCGCTCTTGTGGTGCAGAATTGGCCGGGCGGCATCCTAGCGGTCCGTCCGCGTTCGTCATAGGATCGCCGCCCGCATCCGTCCAGAACGCATCTCCAGTCACCCAATCGGTCAAAGGTCCCCGACATGCCGCAGCAGCAAGCCCTCCCCCTGACCTATCTGGAAGCCGGCGAAGCCAATGGCGGCACGCCGATGCTGGTCCTGCACGGGCTTTTCGGCTCGGCCCGCAACTGGCAGACGCTGGCCCGCCGCTTCGGCGAGCAGCACCGGGTCTATGCGCTGGACCTGCGCAATCACGGCGGCGCCCCCTGGGCCGACGGCATGAGCTACCCGGAGATGGCGGCCGACGTGCTGCGCTTCCTCGACGACCGCGGCTTCGCCCGCGCCACCGTGGTCGGCCATTCGATGGGCGGCAAGACCGCCATGGCGCTGGCGCTGGCCCATCCCGACCGGGTGGAGCGGCTGGTGGTCGCCGACATCGCCCCCGTCGCCTACACCCACACCCACGCCCCCTTCGTCGCCGCGATGAAGGCCGCGAAACTGGAGGGCGTCACCCGCCGGCCGGAGGTGGAGGCCCAGCTGGCCGACGCCGTGCCGGAGGCGCCGCTACGCTCCTTCCTGATGCAGAATCTGGTGCTGGAGAACGGTGTCTTCTCCTGGCGGATCAATCTCGACTCCATCGGGGCGAACATGGAGGGGCTGATCGGCTTCCCCGATTTCGCCGGCGCCCGCTATGACGGCCCCACCCTGTTCATCGGCGGCGGCGCGTCGGACTACATCCGGCCGGAGCATCACGACGCCATCCGCCACTATTTCCCCAAGGCGGAAATCCGCATGATCGAGGGGGTCGGGCACTGGCTGCATGCCGAACGTCCGGCCGAATTCGCGGCGCTGGTGGAGGGTTTCCTCTGATTTCCGCGGCAAAACTCCGCATTTTCGCGTGGTTGTAAGCCGAACCAGATATTGCATCGCCCGGACGTCGGGGCTATCAAGCCTGCGCGCCTTAAAACGCGGCCTGCGAGACAACGCGGCTGCCATTCCTCGAAGGATCGACCGACCATGAGCGTCATCACCGAGATTCACGCCCGCGAAATCCTGGACAGCCGCGGCAACCCGACCGTGGAAGTCGACGTTGCGCTGGACAGCGGCGCCTTCGGCCGCGCCGCGGTTCCGTCGGGCGCCTCCACCGGCGCCCATGAGGCGGTCGAGCTGCGCGACGGCGACAAGTCCCGCTTCGGCGGCAAGGGCGTGCTGAAGGCGGTCGAATCGGTCAACGGCGAGATCTACGACGCGCTCGCCGGCCTGGACGCCGACGACCAGCGCGCCATCGACCTCGCCATGATCGACCTGGACGGCACCGAGAACAAGAGCCGGCTCGGCGCCAACGCCATCCTGGGCGTGTCGCTGGCGGTCGCCCGCGCCGCCGCCGAGGATGCCGGCCTGCCGCTCTACCGCTATGTCGGCGGCGCCTTCGCCTCGCTGCTGCCGGTGCCGATGATGAACATCATCAACGGCGGCGCCCATGCCGACAACCCGATCGACATCCAGGAATTCATGATCATGCCGGTGGGTGCCGAGA
>NZ_CAMLJP010000078.1 GCF_946480385.1 uncultured Azospirillum sp. | reverse complement strand
GCTGGCGCGACAGGCCGACGGCGAAGTCGCAGATGTCGATCATCTCCTGCACTTCACCCAGGCCTTCCTGGTAGATCTTGCCGGCTTCCAGCGAAACCAGACGGCCGAGATCCTCCTTGGCGGCGCGCAGCTCCTCGCCCAGCAGGCGGACCAGCTCGCCGCGGCGCGGGGCCGGCACGGAACGCCATGCCTCGAAGGCGCGGGCGGCGTTGGCGACGATGTCCGACACCTGCGACGGCGCGGTCTCCGCCACCGTGGCGAGCGTGGCGCCGTCCACCGGCGACCGGGCGGTGAGACCGGCTTCGCTGGAGGTCAGGCCGAAACGGGAGAGGATGTCGCTGTGCTGCACCGGGGTGGCTCCTTGGGTCAAAATGCGAGGCGTATGATGCGTCCCTTTCCCGTTCCGGGAGAGGGCAAGACTCTTTAAATCACTTCCCTTTGCCCGCCGCGCGGATCTCGGAAAGCGTCCGGCTCGGGGTCAGGGCTTCGGGGTCGAGCTTGATGTGGATGATCGCCGGCAGGCCGGAGGCGCGGGCGCGCTCGAAGGCCGGGGCGAACTGGTCGGTGGTCTCCACCGTCTCGCCATGACCGCCATAGGCGCGGGCGAAGGCGGCGAAGTCGGGATTCTGCAATCGTGTGCCGGACACGCGGCCGGGATACTCGCGCTCCTGATGCATGCGGATGGTGCCGTACATGCCGTTGTCGACGACCAGCACGATCACGGCGGCCCCCTCCTGAACGGCGGTGCCGAACTCCAGCCCGGTCATCTGGAAGCAGCCGTCGCCGGCGAAGCACAGCACGTCGCGGGTGCGGTGCTGCAGCTTGGCGGCGATGGCGGCGGGCAGGCCGTAGCCCATCGAACCGCAGACCGGTGCCGCCTGGGTGCCGAAGCGGCGGAAGCGGTGGAAACGGTGGATCCAGGTGGCGTAGTTGCCGGCGCCGTTGGTGAAGATGGCGTCATGTTCCAGCCGTTCGTCCAGCCAGGCCATGATGCGGCCCATCTGCACGTCGCCTGGAATGGCGTCGGGCGGCGTGCTCCAGGCGTCATAGGCGGCGTGCGCGGCCTCCGCGCTGGCCTTCCATTCCGGCTTCGCGGGCAGGCTCAGTTCCGCTACCGCGTCAAGGAAGCCGGCCGGGGTGGCGACCATGCCCAGCGAGGGGCGATAGACGCGGCCGATCTCTTCGGCGCCTGGGTGGATGTGCACTACGGCCTTGCCCGGAACAGGGATGCCCAACAGGTCGTAGCTCTGTGACGGCACTTCGGAGAAGCGGTCGCCCAGCAGGATCAGCAGGTCGCTGTCTCTGACCAATGCCGCCAGCTTCGGATTGATGCCCAGCCCGATGTCGCCGGCATAGAGCGGGTGGCAATGGTCGAACAGCATCTGTCGGCGGAAGGTGACCGCCACCGGCAACGACAGCTTTTCGGCAAAGCCCTGCAGCGCCGCGACCGACTCCGCCGTCCAGCGCGAGCCGCCGACCACCAGAAGCGGCCGTTCCGCCTTGGCCAGCAGAGCGCCGAACGATGCCAGCTGTGCCGGCGTGGGGGCGCATTCCACCGGTTCCGCCCACGGGGCGATGGCGGCGTCGGTGGTCTCGGTCAGCGTGTCTTCCGGCAGGGCCAGCACCACCGGGCCGGGGCGGCCGGCCATCGCGGTGTGGAAGGCGCGGGAGATCATCTCCGGCACGCGGTCGGCGCTGTCGATTACGGCGACCCATTTGCACATGCCGCCGAACAGCTTGCCGTAATCGACCTCCTGGAAGGCGTCGCGGCCGCGCATGCCGCGCTCGATCTGGCCGACCAGCACCACCAGCGGGGTTTCGTCCTGCTGGGCGACATGGATGCCAGACGCGGCGTTGGTGGCGCCAGGGCCGCGGGTGACGAGGCAGACGCCGGGGCGGCCGGTCAGCTTGGCCTGCGCCTCCGCCATCATCGCCGCGCCGCCTTCGTGGCGGGCGACGACCATTTCGATCGGGCTGTCGTGCAGGGCATCCAGCACCGCGAGATAGCTCTCGCCCGGCACGCCGAACACCCGCCGCACGCCCTGCGCCTCCAGCGCTTCGACGATCAACTGACCACCGGTCTTCATCGCGATGCCGCCCCGCCTGTTCAGGATCTCCAGGATAGCGAGCGTGCCGTGCCGCGCGCCAGGGCGCAAACGACTTTCTTTCCATAGGTCATGAGCTTTGGTAATGAGGTTGCCATGGATCTGCAGCGCCGCCTCCTTCCCTCGATGAGCATGCTGACCGCCTTCGAGGCGGCGGCCCGCACCGGCAGCTTCACCGCGGCGGCGGCCGAACTGTCGCTGACGCAAGGCGCGGTCAGCCGGCAGATCAAGGCGTTGGAGGACCAGATCGGCACGCCGCTGTTCACCCGCAAGGGCCAGCGGGTGACGCTGACCCCGACCGGGGCGCTCTATGCCGACCCGATCCGCGACGCCCTGCGCCAGATCGCGGCGGCGACCGTGCGGACCATCGCCGCGCCCAAGGGCGGCGTGCTGAACCTCGCCATCCTGCCGACCTTCGGTACGCGCTGGCTGGTGCCGCGGCTTCCGGCCTTCCAGGCGGCACATCCGCAGGTGACGATCCACTTCACCACCAAGCTGGCGCCCTTCGACTTCCGCCTGAACGATCTGGATGCGGCGATCCATTATGGCTTCGGCGATTGGCCCGACGCCGTCTGCGATCATCTGCTGGACGAGGAGGTGCTGCCGGTCTGCTCCCCTGCCTTTCTCGAGGCGCATCCGGTGGCGGAGCCTGCCGACCTGCTGTCGCTGCCGCTGCTGCACACCAGCACGCGCGCCGATGCCTGGAACGAGTGGCTGTCGGCCCAGGGGCTGCCGCCGCGCCCCGGCGCCGGCATGGTGTTCGAGCAATTCGCCACCACCGCCCAGGCGGCGGAGGCCGGGCTGGGCGTCGCCCTGCTGCCGACCCTGCTGGTCCGCGCCGAGCTGGACGACGGCACCTTGGTTCCGGCCATCGATCGTCCCCACCGTAGCGCGCGCGCCTATTACCTCGTCCACCCCCGCGGCAAGGCCAACCACCCGCCTTTTGCCGCCTTCCGGCAGTGGCTGCTGGCGGAGGCGCGGGGGGAGGCATGACGAAAATGCGGCTTGCGTTGTTGGCGCTTTACGCCAACAGCTTGATGGCGTAGGATGCCAACATGAAGGCATTGCTTCTGATCCGCCGCCGGGTGGCCTTCGGTAATCGCGATTTTGCGGAACTGGTGGTCTGGCGCGTACCGGAACCCGTTCCGCCTACGACGCATGGTTTCAAATATCGGCTAGTTTATATCGTGGACGGACAGCGGGTCGTCGGCTTCGACAACGAACGTGGCAAGGGTGACCATCGCCACGATGGCGATATTGAAACCTTTTATCGCTTCAGCGGTGTTGAGCAACTGGTGGCGGACTTCTTGGCCGCCGTTGCGGCATGGAGGAGAGATAATGGTAAAGCATGACATCCGCATCATGGATGATGCCCTGGCGCAGGCGGGCGCCGACGTGGTCGCCGCGTGGAAGGCCGCTGAGGCCGGGGAGGCCGTCGAACCCACCGACCGCCTGTATTTCGACAGTTGGGAGGCGCTTTGTTCCGTGCTGACACCCAAACGCTACGAGTTGCTGCGCCATCTGCGGCAGAGCCCGGCAGAGGGTATCCGGGCGCTTGCGCGTGATTTAAAGCGGGACGTCAAGCGCGTGCACGAGGATGTATCCGCGCTTGCCGAACTGGGGCTGATCGAGCGGCATCCGGATGGCGGCCTTTCGATGCCCCATGACGAGATTGCCTCCACCATCCGGTTCGCCGCCTGAGTGTCCTCACCCCGTCGCCGCCAGTTCCCCGATCCCGTCGCGGTCGCGCCGCACCGTCAGCCGGCGGTCGTGGAAGGCGGCGAGGCTGGGGCGGTGGCCGACGCTGACCAGGGTGGTGCCGGGAAGGCGGGCACGCAGCAGGCTGTAAAGCCGCTCCTCCGTCTCCGGATCGCAGGCCGAGGTCGCCTCGTCCAGATAGAGCCAGTCGGGTTTGTGCAGCAGGGCGCGGGCGATGGCGATGCGTTGCTGCTCGCCGCCGGACAGACGCTGCGACCAGTGGTCCTCTTCGTCCAGCCGGTCGGCGAAGCCGGCCATGCCGACGGCGTCCAGCACCTCGCGCACCGCTTCCGCCTCGAAGGCATCGGGAGCGGCGGGGTAGGTGACGGCGGCGCGCAGGGTGCCGATCGGCAGGTAGGGCTTCTGCGGCAGGACCATGCTGCCGTTGGCCGTGGCGTTGGCGCCGGCAGGCAGGGCGATGCGGCCGCGGCCGAAGGGCCAGATGCCGGCGATGGCGCGCAGGATGGTGCTCTTGCCCGACCCTGAGGGGCCGGTGATCAGCAGCGTGTCGCCCGGCCGCACAGTCAGGTCGGCGCGGACCAGCGGCGTGCCGCCATGGGGCAAGGTCAGGACCAGCCCGTCCAGCGTCAGGGCGCCGTCCGTGGCCGTCGCGCGCTCCACCCCGGCATGGACGCGGGCATCGGCGCGCACAGTCTGCACCGCGTGGTGGAAGCCGGTCAGACGGCTGGTGGTGGCGTGCCAGTCGGCGAGGTTCACATAGGCGTCGATGAACCAGGACAGCGATCCCTGCACCTGCCCGAAGGCCTGGGAGGTCTGCATCAGCGAGCCCAGCGGCAGGGCGCCGCTGAAATAGCGGGGGGCGGCGACCAGCAGCGGGAAGATGACGGCGATCTGGCCGTAGGCGGAGGTGAACCAGACCAGCCGCTTCTGCGTGCGCATCAGCGACCACCAGTTGGCGACGACGCGGGCGAAGCGGTCGCCGAAGCCGCGCGCCTCCTGCGCCTCGCCCTGCTGCAGGGCGACGCTCTCGGCATTCTCGCGCAGGCGGATCAGGGCGAAGCGGAAATCGGCCTCGTAGCGCTGCTGGTCGAAGCTGAGCCGGGCCAGCGGCCTGCCGATCCAATGGGTGATCCAGGTGCCGGCGACGGCATAGACCAGCGCCACCCACACCATGTAGCCGGGAAGATCGATGCCCAGCCAGGGGATGGTGACCGATCCGGACAGGCTCCACAGGATGGCGAGGAAGGACACCAGCGAGACAAGATTGGTCAGGAAGCCCAGCGACAGGCTCAGCGTCAGCTGAACGAAGCCGCGCAGATCTTCGGCAATGCGCTGGTCGGGGTTGTCGGTGCCGGTGTTGGCGAATTGCAGCCGGTAATAGGTCTGGTTCTGCAGCCAGTCGCCGAGATAGCGCTCGGTCAGCCAGCGACGCCAGCGGATCTGCAGCATCTGGTTCAGATAGAGGCGATAGACCGCCACCGCGATGAAGACCAGCGCCAGCCCGCCGAAGACCAGCAGGGCGTGGACGAAGCCGCCCTGGTCCTTCTGCTGCAACGCGTCGAAGATGTCGGCGTTGATCTGGGTGAACCAGACCTCCATGAACACCGCCGCCAGATTGAGGACGACGATGGCCGCCAGCAGGCCGCGCGCCGCCCATTTCTCCTCCGAAGACCAATAGGGTTTGGTCAGGCGCCAGACGTCGGACAGGAAATCGCGGGCGGCGGACAGGCGTCCGGTGGAAGCAGGCGAAGTAGAAGTATATGCACGCGCGGGCATTGGTCGGGCACTCGCAAGCGGTCAGCACATGATCTGCCGATTACCACCCTTTGCCTCTCCAAAGGCATGAATTCGCTGTCACCTGCCGCTGACCCTGTCCCGGCGGCAGGTGCGCGGTCAGGGAGCCCAGGCGGCGGCCCAGCGGTGGGTGAACCCTGCCTCCCGCTCCAGCATGTGGCCCAGGCGGATCAGGCGGCGTTCCTCACCCGGCCGGGCGATCAGCTGGATGCCGAAGGGCAGGCCGTCTCCGCCAACCGGCAGGGTCAGCACCGGGAAGCCGATCAGCGTGACGACGGCGGTGACGCCGATATAGTCGAGGATGGTCTCCACCGGCCGGCCATCGATCACCGTCACCTCGCCGTCCTCGTTCGGCCAGGGCAGCACGCCGCAGGCCGGGGCGGCCAGCACGTCGATCTCCTCGAACAGCGTGACGAAGCGGCGGTAGAGCGCCGTGCGGGCGGCCTGCGCCTCCAGATAGGCGTCGGCGGTGATGCCGGCTCCGGCCTCGATGTTCCAGCGGATGGTGTCGGTCAGCGCCTCGCCATGCTTGGCCAGCATCGGGCCGAAGGCGTGGCGGGTCTGGGCGGCGCGCAGGGTGCGGAAGGTCGCCATGGCGTCGCCGCAGTCGGGATGGCGGCGTGCCACCGGTCCGGCAACCCGCTCCAGCCGCTCCACCGCCTCGGCGAAGCGCTCCCGCACCGCCTGGGAGACGGTGGCGACGCCGAAATCGGCGGTGGCGCCCAGCCGCGTCTCCGATCTGTCGTCGCGGTCGCCGAACAGGGAGGTCGGGTCGCGCAGGTCGCTGCCGGCCATCGCCGACAGCAGCAGGGCGCAATCCGCCGTGTCGCGCGCCAGCACGCCGTGGGTCGCCAGCGTGTCCCAGCCCAGCGCGCGGCCGGGCGCCGGGATCAGCCCCGGCGTCGGCCGGATGGAGGCGATGCCGCAGAAGCTGGCGGGGATGCGCACCGACCCTCCATAGTCGGTGCCGTGCGCCAGCGGTGCCATGCCGACCGCGACCGCCGCCGCCGACCCGCCGCTCGACCCGCCGGAGGTCAGGGTGGAATCGACCGGGTTGCGGGTCGGTCCGTATAGGCGGTTCCGGCAGATGGCGCCGAATCCGAATTCCGGCGTGTTGGTCTTGCCAATGACGATGCCGCCCGCCGCCTCGATCCGCGCCACCGCGATGTCGCTGGTTGCCGGCACATGGTCGGCGTAGAGCGCCGAGCCGTAGGTAGTGCGGATGCCGCCGGTGTCGGTTAGGTCCTTCACCGCCACCGGCAGCCCGTGCAGCGGCCCGACGGGCGCCGGTTGGGCGTCCAGCGCGTCGGCGTGGGCCAGCGCCTTGTCGCCGGCGACGGTGATGAAGGCGGACAGCGCCGGTTCTGCCGTGGCGATCCGCGCCAGATGCGCCTCGACCGCTTCTCGTGCCGACAACTCGCGCTTTGCCAGCCGCTCCGCCAGGGTGGCGGCGCTTTCCCGCCACAGGGCGTTGGAGTCCTGGGTCATGCATCCCTCCCGATTTCCGGCCATCCGATTTTTGGGCGGACGGTAGCGCGAAACCGGTGGTGTGCCCAACAAAGCACCGGGCAGGGCAGGGCTGCGTCAGCGCTGCTGTGCGGCCGAGGCGCGGCAGTCGTTCAGGATGTTGCCGACCGTCACCCGCTCCCGCTCGTCCATGCTGAGGTCCCAGCGCGCCTTTACCAAGATCCAGTCGGCGACATAGAGGCAGATGCCGTCGCGCTTGGGCGGCAGCCACTCCTCCGGCCCCTTTGATCCCTTGGCGCGGTTGGCCTCGCGGCTGGAGACCAGCAGGGTCAACGGGTCGCTGGTGTCGTTGGCGTAGGCGGCACGCTTCTCGCGGCTCCAGTCGTAGCCTCCGCTGGCATAGGCCTCCTCCAGCGGCACCCGATGGTCGATGTCGACGATTTGAGGGTCGGTGAAGCGTTCGCCGGTGTAGGGGTCGATCCAGTCGCCCGACTTCACGCTGCAGCCCTTGGCGTCGAGCGTCGCCGGCCGGCGGGAATCGCGGATCAGCACCTTCTCGCGCGCGTTCAGGCAGCCGCCTTCCAGCGCCAGCCAGTGCGGCCACGCATCGCGGTCGTAGCCCCGGCGCTTCTCCGGCTCCACCCGGATGGTGTCGAGCTGCCGGGTGACCTCGGCATAGTCGATCTTGTCGCTGGCACGGGCGACGACCGGGGGAGGCGGCTCGGCCTGCTCCTGCCTGCGCGGCTGGCGGGGGCGGTGGGTCTCCTGCCCCAGCAGGCGGTCCAGCGTGCCGGGCGGGATGATGTGGACCCGCTCCGCCACGGCGACGACGGCGAGGATCGCCAGGACGATGAACAGGCCCCGCAGGGGCAGGGATCGGCGGCGGGGCATGTTTCGTTCACCTTGATGACTGCTCCCCCTCATACTCGCCTATGGCACCGCCCTCAAGGCATACGGCCGGTCAGAGTGGCGCTCAGGCCCTGGAGCAGGCCGACCTGACACATGGTGTCGAAGGTGGAGCGCATCAGCGACGGGTCGCCGATCGACACGCGGATGTCGCCGGCCCGCGGCTCGGTGTGGCGGCGGCGGACCTTGCTGTTGCACAGTTCCTGCAGCACCTCCAGCATCATCACCAGCGAGGTCGCGCGGCCGGTGCAGAGGTTGTAGACCTGCGACCCGGCGAAGCGCCGCTCCATCGTCAGCGCCAGGATACGCACCACGTCACCGACGAAGACGAAGTCGCGGACCTGCTGGCCGTCGCCGTGGATCTCCACGTCCTCGCCGCGGGCGACCCGGCGGGCGAAAATGGAGATCACGCCGGAATAGGGCGACATCGGGTCCTGGCGCGGGCCGTAGACGTTGAAGAAGCGGAAGCCGACCGTCGGCACCCCCTGGATCGCCCAGGCGACGCGGGCGTGCATCTCGCAGCCCAGCTTGTCGACGCCATAGGCGGACAGCGGACGCGGAAGCTCGTCCTCCTTTAGCGGGGTGTTGGTGTTGTCGCCATAGACGGCGGCGGAGGAAGCGTAGACCACCGGGACCGGGCTGCCGCGTTTGGCGTCGCGCGCCGCCTCGAACACGGTGACGGTGCCCAGCAGGTTGGTGCGGTGGGTCTCCGCCCACAGCTCCCGCGATTTCTGGACCGACGCGACGGCGGCGAGGTGGAAGACGCCGTCCACCCCTTCGCCGGAATCGCCGGCCATCGCCTCGCGCACCGCATCGGGATCGGCGACATCGCCCACCACCAGCGTCGCGGCGCTCGGCTTGTTCTCCAGCCGGCCGCTCGACATGTTGTCGAGGATCGTCACCCGGTGCCCGTCGGCGAGCAGCCGGTCGGCCAGATGCGAGCCGATGAAACCGCAGCCGCCGGTGATGAGGTAGTGCGCCATGGTCGTTCCCAAGCCCTTCCGTCGTTGCACCGGCGTTGCCGCACCGCAGCAGGTTCGCCGGAAATCCCTTTCAAGAGTCGGGACACAACCGACGGGCTGCCAGACCATCTTCGGGATAGGGCGGTGCCTCAACTGGGGAACAGCCCCCGTCTCTCCGGCGACCGCAGGGGCGAATCGGTCCCGTTTCCTCCATGACGGTTTCGGGACAGGCGGGACCGATGGTTCAACAGGCTTATCCACCACCTTGTCCACGGTTCTGTGGATAACCATGGTCAAGCTTGCGAGGTTGGAACACGCGTCGGGCCGGTCACACTGGTGCAGAAATGCTGCGGTGTACGAACGGTTCCTTGGCCCGATCCTTTGCTGCAAAGCACAACAGCAGCCCATGCAAAAAGCCCCACCGTGGCGATCGTGCCACGGTGGGGCTTTTTGCATGGGATGGAACAGGGCTGTGGATTACGGCCCGGCTCGCGCTTGATCGACCTCAGCCCCGCTTGGGACCGAGAACCTCCGCCTTGACGGTGGCGAAGGCCCAGTCGAGCCAGGGCAGCACCGCCTCCATATCCTCGTTTTCCACCGTGGCGCCGCCCCACAGCCGCAGGCCGGGAGGCGCGTCGCGGTAGGAGCCGGCGTCGAAGGCGGCCTCCTCCTTCTCCAGCAGGGCCGACAGCTTCTTGGCGAAGGTGGCCTGCGCCTCCTCCGGAAGGGCGGTGATGTCGGGATCGGTGAAGCGCAGGCAGATCGAGGTGCAGGAGCGGTTGGCCGGATCCTTGGCGAGGAAGCCGGCCCAGGGGCTGGTCTCCACCCATTCGGCGACGATCCGCAGATTCTGCTCCGACCGGCGGATCAACTGGGTCAGGCCGCCCAGCGACAGGGACCAGCGCAGGCCGTCGATGGCGTCCTCGACGCACAACATCGACGGCGTGTTGATGGTGTCGCCTTCGAAGATGCCTTCGATCAGCTTGCCGTTCTTGGTCAGGCGGAAGATTTTCGGCAGCGGCCGGTCGGGCTGGAAGCTCTCCAGCCGTTCGACGGCGCGCGGGCTCAGCACCAGCATGCCGTGCGCGGCCTCGCCGCCCAGCACCTTCTGCCAGGACCAGGTGGCGACGTCGATCTTGTGCCAGGGCAGCGCCATGGCGAAAGCCGCGGAGGTGGCGTCGCAGATGGTCAGCCCTTCGCGGTCGTCGGCAATCCAGTCGCCGTCGGCCACCCGCACGCCGGCGGTGGTGCCGTTCCAGGTGAAGACGACGTCGCGGCTGAAATCGACCGCCGACAGGTCCGGCAGTTCGCCGTAGGGGGCGATCAGGTTGCGGACGTCCGGCAGCTTCAGCTGCTTGGCGACATCCGTCACCCATTCCTTGCCGAAGCTTTCCCAGGCCAGCATGTCGACACCGCGGGCGCCCAGCATCGACCACAGCGCCATCTCCACCGCACCGGTGTCGGAGGCGGGGACGATGCCGATGCGGTAGTCGCCGGGGATGCCCAGCACCGCGCGGGTGAGGTCGATGACCTCCTTCAGCTTGGCCTTGCCCGGCTTGGAGCGGTGGGAGCGGCCGAGCAGCGCGCCGTCCAGCGCGTCGAGCGACCAGCCCGGACGCTTCGCGCAGGGGCCCGAGGAGAAGAGCGGAGTGTTTGGCCGGCGGCTCGGCCGGCTGGCGCTGCTGGCAGTCATGGGGCGAACTTTCTGGGGCGAACTTCCTGTCCCGGAACGGGAATGCGCGGAGGTCCGGACCTTAAGAGCTGCGCCTGCCGCCGTCAATCGAGCGACACGGCGCGGGACGCGGAACCCTGCCGTGCCGATTGTTCACTTGGTGCGGCCGATCTTGCCGTTGCGGTAGGTCCAGGCGGCCTCGCCGCCGCCGCCGGGCTGCGGCATCGAGATGGTCAGGACATCGTTGTCGATGGTGACCTGGGCGGCGTCGCTGCAGGACCCGAAGGGATAGGAGACCAGCGGCTGCGGCCCGCCGACCTCTAGGATGCGGAAGCGGGTCGGGCAGTCCTTGGCGCCGGTGTCGGCCTGGAACAGGGCGATCCAGCGGTCCTTCAGGGAATAGGCGCCGACGAAGGACAGCATGTCGCTTTCCTTGTCCTCGAACACGGGCTTGTCGTTCACCGACACCTGGGTGTGCTTCGGTCCGATGTCGGTCATCGTCAGCACGGTGTTGCCCAGCGCCGCCATCAGGCGGGGCTCGGCCGCATCGGCGGAACCGGCGCCGACGATTCCGAAGGCAATGGAAAGGCTGCCCACCACCGCGGCGCACACACTAAGAACCCGCAAAGCCCATCTCCCTGGCTGCTGCGCCCCGGCGGGGCGGCTTGACCGAACGGGGCGCACCATAATGCGGGGAGCGCCTTGCCGGAAGCCGTCCTTTTCGTCGGGGGGTGGATGCGTCAGCGTAGGGAGGGTCAGCGCCGGAAGCGTCAACGGATGTTGACGCTGAGGCCGAAGCCGGGAACCACTGGCGGCGCGTAGACAACCGGCGGCGGCGCGTAAACCACAGGGGGCGGGGCGTAGATCACGGGCGGCGGGGCATAATAGGCGCCGCGCTCGCGCCAATGGCGGTGATGGGGGCGCTCCCAGCGCCAGTCCGGGCCGCCGCGGCCGGGGCCATACCATTCGCGGCCATGGTCGCCACGTCCGCGCCAGCCATCATGGGCGGCGGCGGGGCTGATGGTAGCGCCCAGCATCGATCCGGCGACCAGAGCGCCCAGAACCACGGCTTTCAATCCAAAACCAAAGCGGCCAGTCATTCCGGCGTCCTCCTGGTGTCGGGGGTATCTTGTCCCCTCATGAGCCGATGAACGTCGCCGCTCCGGCTTTCATTCCACTCGGAAGGAAAAGATTTGGTCGTATGGCGTCGGTCATAGATGAGGGGGCGGCTTCAGGCCCAACCGTCCGACAGGCCGGGACGGGCGGGTGCCGATGAGGCGAACAGGCTGGCCGGCTTGTAGGCCGGACGGTCGGCCGGTCTGCCGAAATGATAGCCCTGGGCCAGCTCGAATCCCCAGGCGTTGAGCTGCGCCGCCTGGTCCTGCGTCTCCACCATCTCGGCGATCACCTGCACGCGGATTTCCCGGCACAGCCCGACCATGGCGCGCAGGATGGCATCGTCGCGCGGGCTGCCGCCCAGCCGGCGGACATAGCTGCCATCAATCTTCACGAAATCGACCGGCAGGGCCTGGATGTAGGGGAAGGACGCCGCTCCGGCGCCGAAATCATCCAGGCAGATGCGGTGGCCGGCGCGGCGCAACTCCTCCAGCACGCGGGCGGCGCGCGGCAGGTCGGTCAGGCCGGTCGATTCGGTCACCTCCACCAGCAGGCGGGAGCGTAGCGCCGGGTCGCGGGCGACCAGCCGCTGGAAGGCGACCACGAAGATGTCGCTGCCCAGCGAGGCCGCCGACATGTTCACGGCGATCTGCAGCGAGGGATCGGTGCTCAGCGTTTCCAGCGCCTTTTCGCAGACCAGCAGGTCGACGTCATGCACCATGCCGATCTGCTCTGCGAAGGCGATGGTCGGGCCGGGGGCGCCGTTGGGGAAGCGGGCCAGCGCTTCGTAATGGTGCAGGCCGCGGGTGGCGAGCGATACGATGGGCTGGAACTGCAGCTTCAGCCGGTCGTCGGTCAGGGTGGTGCGCAGGCTGGTCACCCGCGTCACCGTCTGGTCGACCAGCAGCTTCACCGCATCGTGCATGGTGGAGATGTCGAAGTTGGCCGTCTCCTCGGCGAAGCTCTTCACCGTAAACATCAGCACGCGCCCGGCATCCTCGCGGCTGAGGCCGGGGGCGGACATGTCCAGCGTCAGGTTTTCCGAGGCCAGCGGCTGTCCGTCCGGCGACAGGCCGGCGCCGGTCACCGCAATTTCATCGGCGAGCGCATCGGCCGACAGGTCGCTGCCGTGGACAAGGCCGAAACGGTCCTCCCCCAGCCGGGTCGCCAGCGTGTCGTCGGCAGCATGGACGCGCAGCAGCGCCCCGACCTCCCCCAGCAGGCGCAGGGTCAGTTCCGGGCCCAGCCGCGATTTGACCTCGCCGAAATCGGCGATCTTGATGAGGGTCAGCTTTGGCGGCGACTTGCCGACATCGACGCCGAAGCGCTCGCCAAGCTGCGCCTGGAAGGCCTCGGGGTCAAGCAGACCGGTCTCCGCATCGCGGGCCGGTGCCGCAGTTCCCTTGCTTTCCGAGCGGGTCAGCGTCAGCTGCACGTTGGGCGAGCGGCCGAGCCGATAGCCGGACAGGGTGGCCTGCGTCCCACCGGCCAGGGCGACCGTCCGCGGCTCCAGCCGGCGGTTTGATCCCGCGGTGCGCAGCAGGCGCCGCACCAGCCCGCGGTCGCCGGCCGCCAGCATCCGGTCGATGGGCTGGCCGATCAGCTCGGCATCGGTGATGCCCAGGACATGCTGCAAGGCGCCGGCGGCGAAGCCGATGATTCCGCGGGCGTCCACCTCGATCAGCACATCCGCATTGGCAAATGCGAAGCCAAGGAAGCGTGCGACGTCCGATGTCATGATGCCTCGGCAAGGATCGCGGTTGGAGCAGGAATCGCGGCAGGGTGGAGCGGCGGAACACTGCGCACCCGGCGAAATAATATGTCTGCCGAAGGTTCGCATTCTAAACGTAAAGGAAACCCTACCACTATCGAAATTACGTTGAGCCAAATGTCTGCAGCCTGGGCGGCCTGGAGCAGCCTCCAAGTGGTTTGGGAGCGCTATCCGCTTGCATTCAAATGGATATTGTCACAGCCGGCGTCCCTTTCCTCTGTGCGGCATTTGTGGTAAATAGTCCCCATGGTAGAGACCAGACGCACCGGCGACCGTTCGAACGAACTGATCCGTCCCGACTCCGGCGGCGGCCGGGTTGCCGCGAGCGGTGCACGTGCACGTGCCGAAGGCGTCGTCCAGCAGGGACGGCAGCGGGTTCCGACCTTGCGTGAACTGGCTGCCCTGGTGGTCAATGGCGTACTGACGCTGCCACGCAACTATCGCCGTGGCATGTTCCTCGACGTTCAGGTGTAGGCGGCCGCTCCCGGGCCGAACAGCCGATCCATCAACAGCGGCGGCAACTCGTACTGCGGCAGGCAGAGGCTGGTGCTGCGGGCATGCAGTGTGTGCAGGCACAGCCCCTCCGTGTCCGGAAAGGCGCCGACGCGGAAGCGGTCGCGCGCCGCCTTGACGAAGGGCGCGTCCTCGCAGGCGTTCACCGCTGGAAAGCGCACCGTCTCCCACACCGCGCGCCGGTAGGCGTAGGAAAAGCCGTAGCCGTCGAGATTGTCGGGAGAGGGCGGGGCATCCGGCGCCTCCACATAGCTGCAGGCCTGCCGGCCCCAGCGATGGTGCGAGCCGCCGCGCGCCGTATCCCAATAGCCGAAGCGACGGTGCGGCACGCTGTAGAGGAACCAGCCGGACAGCTTCACCAAATCATGCCCCTGGTCGAGCCACTCCAGCATCCGCTCCACATAGGTCGGCGCATAGAAGTCGTCGTCGTCCATGTGGACGATCACCGATCCCTTCGCATGCTCGGCCAGGATGTTGCGCTTCTCGCCAATGGCGTATCGGCTGGGCGAGTAGAAATATTTCAGCCGCGGATTCGCCAGCGCCTTCAAGTAGGTCGATGGGCGCGGACTGTCGTCGAACACCAGCCACTCGATCTCGCCATGGGTCTGCGCCCGGATGCAGGCATGCAGGCGCGGCAGGAACTCCTCGCGCTGCCAGGTGGGGGTTACGATGCTGACCAGTGGTGTCGGGGCGGGAGTGGGGCTGTTGGACGTCATGGTCGTTTCTTGCTCGCACGGGCGGGCTGCGTGTAGACAGGCGTCAGCATAACACTGCCCCAGGCTCTGAACACGGGCCGGCGGTGGCGCGAAGGAAGGGAAGGACGCCCGTGGGAGTGATCGACCGGATCTGGATCGTCTTCGCCGCGCTGAACGGCGCAATGGCGGTCGGCACCGGCGCCTATGCCAGTCACGCGCTGGCGGCCCAGCCGCAGGCGCAGGAATGGTTCCGCATCGCAGGGCAGTACCAGATGGCGCATGCGCTGGCGTTGGTGCTGCTGGTGGCGCTTGGAGGCCGGATCGGGAGCGGTGGGAAAGGCAGGCTGGCCCTGCGGGTTGCAGGATGGCTGTTCGTTGCCGGGATTCTGCTGTTCTGCGGCACGCTCTATGCGTTGGGCACCGTCGGACCGCTGCCGGTGCCGATGACGGCGCCGGCCGGCGGTTGGAGCTTCATGCTGGGCTGGCTGGCGCTGGCGGTCGCGGCTCTGCGGGCGCGCGGCTGAGGCTTGCGTCCGTCAATCAGCCGGCTGCGGCGGTGCGCAGGTCGGACTGGTCGGCAGCCGAGTCGCTGCTGCTGTCGCTGTCGGCATCCTCCGCCGCGGGCGTGCAGTAGAGGCCGTGCAGCGTCGTCATGATCGTCTGCGCCTCGTGCCCGTTCAGTGAATAGTAGATGTTCTGGGCGCTGCGCCGCGTGCGGACCAGATTGTCGTTGCGCAGCCGGGCCAGATGCTGGGACAGCGCCGACTGGCTGAGCCCGACCAGGTCCTCCAACTCGCCCACCGACCGCTCGCCCTGGCTCAAATGGCACAGGATGAGCAGGCGCCGCTCGTTGCACATCGCCTTCAACAGCGCACTTGCCCGGCGGGCGTTGGCCTGCAAATCCTCGATCTTCATCGCTTTACCGTCGCCCTGTCCGTTCCGATTCGTTTTACGCCTGAGCCGTCGTTGCGCGGCCCGGCAAAGAAAAATGCTCGTATCCTAGTATATTCGTATCGTGCGGCTATTGTCCACCTGCGGCAATCACACATGTCGACCACGCCGCTGCTTGGCGCATGCGTAGGCTTGAGCGTCGCCATCATCGTCAGGGCCCGGTTTTTCTCGCACCGCGGAACAGAGCTGCTACAGATATATCAGCTTACGGTTGTGAGCGATAATCATCCGCAATGGCGTGCCGAGCCGCGCCACAGCATCCGTCGTGACACCGGCCTGCCGGTCGGGTAGCATTTCGCCATGACCGACCATCCGTTGAATACCAAGGGCTTGCAGTGCCCGCTCCCCGTCCTGCGCGCGCGCAAGGCGATCAAGGCCATCGCAATCGGCGATACGTTGACGGTGGAAGCGACCGACCCCGGCGCCCGCAAGGACTTTCCCGCATTCTGCGAGGCGACCGGCAATCGATTGGTTTCCGTCACCGAAGAGGACGGCATCCTGCGCTTCGTCATCGAACGGGTGGCCTGAGCCGGTCCTCCCCCGCACCCGTCATACCCCGATCGCGCCCCGATCGCAGGGGGCACGGATTGCCCCGGTCCCCGAAAGTGGGCTGTGACGAATCGTCCTGGATTCAGCCTGTACTTTCATTAGCGATGCGGGAAGAATGGTTTTCGGAAACGCTGCGAACGCCGCCCGAAAACCAACGATAACGACCGAAAAATCGATGTTCACCACCCTGTTCACCCACCCGGCGTGCCTGGAGCACGACACGGGTCTCGGTCATCCCGAATGCTCCGACCGCCTGCGCGCCGTGCTCGCCGCGCTGGAGACGGAGGAGTTCCACATGCTGGAACGGCAGGAGGCGCCGCGCGCCACGGTTGAACAGCTTCTGCGGGCGCATCCGCAGTCACACATCGACCGTGTGCTGTCGCTGATTCCCGACGTGGAGCATGCGGGCGTCGATGCCGACACGGTCGTTTCGCCCGGATCGGGGGAGGCGGCGCTGCGCGCGGCCGGTGCGGTCTGCGCCGCGGTCGATGCGGTGGCGACCGGCCAGTCGCGCAACGCCTTCTGCGCCGTCCGCCCGCCCGGCCACCATGCGGAGCGGGAGAAGGCGATGGGCTTCTGCCTGTTCAACAACGCCGCCGTCGGCGCATTCCACGCCCGCGCCGCCCACGGGCTGCAGCGGGTGGCCGTGATGGATTTCGACGTCCACCACGGCAATGGGACCCAGGACATCCTGCAGTTCGATCCCGACATGCTCTATTGCTCCACCCACCAGTCGCCGCTCTATCCCGGCACCGGCGATGCCGGGGAAAAGGGGGAGTACGGCAACTGCGTCAACGCGCCGCTGCCGGCCATGGCGGGGTCGCCGGAGTTCCGGCACGCGATGACGCACGTGATCCTGCCGGCCATCGACCATTTCAAGCCGGATCTGCTGATCATCTCCGCCGGATTCGACGCCCATTCGCGCGATCCGCTGGCCGGCCTGCACCTGATCGACGACGATTTCGTCTGGGCCACCCGCAAGCTGGGCGAACTGGCCCGCACCCATTGCGGTGCGCGGATCGTCTCGGTGCTGGAAGGCGGCTACAACCTTCGGGCATTGGCGTCGGCAAGCGCCGCCCATGTGCGCGAACTGATGTACTGCTGAGCGGCCCAATCCAGGCCGGGTCCAGACCGGGCGGCGCCCTTCTTCTCCCGAACGGTGGAGGGGCTGCCCGACCGCATAGGCCGCCCGGTGGCCGCACATAGTCCGCAAGGGCCGGGGTAACGGACTGCCTCGGGCCTTGCGCCGGGCGAGGGCGGGGCATACCTTCGCGGGCTTGAGGTTCCATCGATGGTTCTGCCCAACATGCCCCCTTCCGCCGCTTCCGTTCCGAATCCTGGCGTTCCCATTCCGCCCGATATCGCCGCCCTCAGCTTCGAGGATGCGCTCGCCGAACTGGAGCGGATCGTCCGCCAGCTCGAGGAAGGCCGCGGCAAGCTCGACGACGCCATCTCCTCCTACGAACGCGGCACGGCGCTGAAGCGCCATTGCGAGATGAAGCTGCGCGAGGCGCAGGCCAAGATCGACCGCATCACCGTGAGCGCCGACGGCTCCCTCGGCACCGAACCCGCCCGGATCGACTGACGTGCAGACCATTTCCCAGACCGAATTGAAGTCCGCTATGGCGGAGATCGCCCAGGCCGTCGAGATGAAGATCGGCGTCCTGCTGCCGACCACCGACCTGGCTGAAGCGCGGGTGTTCGACGCCATGCGCTATGGCTGCCTGAACGGCGGCAAGCGGCTGCGCCCCTTCCTGGTGATGCAGTCGGCGGCGCTGTTCGGCGTCAACCCGGATTGCGCCATCCGTGCCGCCGCCGCGGTGGAGATGGTCCACAGCTATTCGCTGGTTCACGACGACCTGCCGGCGATGGACGACGGCGAATTGCGGCGCGGCCGGCCGACCTGCCACCGCCAGTTCGACGAGGCGACCGCCATCCTGGCCGGCGACGGGCTGCTGACGCTGGCGTTCGAGGTGCTGGCCGATCCGGCGACTCATGAGGATCCCAACATCCGCTGCCAGTTGGTGTCGGCGCTGGCCAAGGCGGCCGGTGGCCACGGCATGGTCGGCGGCCAGATGCTGGACCTGATCGCGGAGCACGAGAGCTTCGATCTCGGCACCACCACCCGGCTGCAGCGCATGAAGACCGGCGAGATGATCGCCTTCTCCTGCGAGGCCGGCGGCATCCTGGGCAAGGCCAACCCGCCGCAGCGCACGGCGCTGCGCGCCTATGCCCACGACCTGGGGCTGGCCTTCCAGATCGTCGACGACCTGCTGGACGTGGAAGGCACGGCGGAAGAGACCGGAAAGACCGTTGGCCGCGACGCCCAGGCCGGGAAGGCGACCTTCGTGTCGATCCTCGGACGCGACCGTGCCCGCGCCCAGGCGGAAATGCTGTCGCATCAGGCATCGCAACACTTGGACATTTTCGATGGGCGTGCCGATATGTTGAAGGCCGTCGCCGACTTCGTCGTCGCGCGCCGCGCCTGACCAGAGGCGCCTGACCAGAGCTTGAGGACCATCACGACGTGACCGCCACCAAGACCCCGCTGCTCGACCATTGTCCGACGCCAGCCAAGCTGCGGGCCCTCAAGCCCGAACAGCTCCGCCAGTTCGCAGACGAGTTGCGCACCGAGACCGTGGACGCCGTCTCGGTGACCGGCGGCCATCTCGGCGCCGGGCTGGGGGTGGTCGAGCTGACGGTGGCGCTGCATTACGTCTTCGACACGCCCTATGACCGGCTGATCTGGGATGTCGGGCACCAGTGCTATCCGCACAAGATCCTGACCGGGCGGCGCGATCGAATCCGCACGCTCCGCATGGGCGGGGGCTTGAGCGGCTTCACCAAACGGTCGGAAAGCGAATACGACCCCTTCGGTGCCGGCCACAGCTCCACCTCCATCTCCGCCGGTCTCGGCATGGCGGTCGCCAGCAAGATGAAGGGGGAGCGGCGCAACGTCATCGCCGTGATCGGCGACGGCGCCATGAGCGCCGGCATGGCGTACGAGGCGATGAACAACGCGGCCTCCACCAAGTCGCGGCTGATCGTCATCCTCAACGACAACGACATGTCCATCGCCCCGCCGGTGGGCGCGATGAGCGCCTATCTGTCGCGGCTGATCTCGTCCAAGCCCTACCTGTCGCTGCGCCATCTGGCGAAGGAGATCGCCGACCAGTTGCCGCGCCCGCTGCGCAACGCCGCCCGCCGGGCGGAGGAATACGCCCGCGGCATGGTCACCGGCGGCACCCTGTTCGAGGAACTGGGCTTCTACTACATCGGTCCGATCGACGGCCACAACCTGGACCACCTGTTGCCGGTGCTGCAGAACGTCCGCGACGCCGACGACGACAAGCCGGTGCTGATCCATGTCGTCACCAAGAAAGGCAAGGGCTACGGCCCGGCGGAGGAGTCGGCCGACAAGCTGCACGCCGTCGCCAAGTTCGACGTGGTGACCGGCGCCCAGTCCAAGCCGAAGTCCAACGCCCCGACCTACACCCGTGTCTTCGCCCAGAGCCTGATCGCCGAGGCGGCGGCCGACCCCACCATCGTCGGCATCACCGCCGCCATGCCGTCGGGCACCGGGCTGGACCTGTTCGGGGAGCGCTTCCCCGACCGCTGCTTCGACGTCGGCATCGCCGAACAGCATGCGGTGACCTTCGCCGCCGGCATGGCGACGGAGGGGTTCAAGCCCTTCTGCGCCATCTACTCCACCTTCCTGCAGCGCGCCTACGATCAGGTCATCCATGACGTGGTGCTGCAGCATCTGCCGGTGCGCTTCGCACTGGACCGCGCCGGGCTGGTGGGGGCGGACGGGGCGACTCACGCCGGGTCCTTCGACACCGCCTATCTCGGCTGCCTGCCGGACATCGTCCTGATGGCGGCGGCGGACGAGCTGGAGCTGATGCACATGGTGGCGACCCAGGCCGCCATCGACGACCGTGCCTCGGCCCTGCGCTACCCACGCGGTGAAGGCGTGGGGCTGGAACTGCCGGAACGCGGCAGCCTGCTGCCGATCGGTAAGGGCCGTATCCTGCAGGAAGGCACCAAGATCGCCATTCTCAGCTATGGCACCCGCCTGGGCGAGGCCCGGCGCGCAGCGGCGGAGCTGGCGGCGCGCGGCCTGTCGACCACCCTGGCCGACGCCCGCTTCGCCAAGCCGCTGGACGAGGATCTGGTCCGCCGCCTTGCGCTGGGACACGAGGTGCTGATCACCATCGAGGAGGGATCGGTCGGCGGGTTCGGCAGCTTCGTGCTGCAATTCCTGGCGACGGCGGGCCTGCTCGACGGCGGGCTGAAGATCCGGCCGATGGTCCTGCCGGACGTCTACCTGGACCACGATTCACCGGCCAAGCAGTATGAGACTGCCGGCCTGACCGCCCAGCAAATCGTCCGCACCGCGCTGCAGGCGCTGGGGATCGAGAGCGCCGCGGCACGAGCCTGACCACTCGTTCCTTCACCCATCCGCCGGGGGCTTCCAAACGGCGTAATGCCATTTGTCTAGCGGCTTTTCGGGTTGTTGGACTGGTGTGGAGCGCGAGCGACGCCTTACACTTCCCAAGCTGGAATGGTAGCCCCCCGGTAACGGGGGGAAGAACCTGAGGCGGCGGATGGCTACGAGGTCAGGGGCGATGGCGCATATCATGGCGGTCACGGCTTACCGCAATGCGGAGTTCGGCACAGATCCGGGGGCGGATCGGCCGGCCAGCGCCGACATTGTGGGCGGCAGCGTCGGCATCGACGATCCTGCGATGTTGCGCAGCCTGCTGGATCAGACGCCGACACCCACCGCCCTGGTGGAGGGGGAGGGCGACCGCTGTGCTTTCGCCAACGCCGCCTTCCGGGCGCTGGGCGCGGTCGCAGGCACCAATCTGACGGAGCGTTTCCCGGCCCTGTCGCTGTCCATGCTGATCGAGGCGCGGCGGACCGGCCAACCGCAGCGCAACCGGGCCGCCAGTGACCGCACCACCGATGGCGAGCGGTTCTGGGATGTGCGGGTCACCCCGATGCTGGGGGTCAACGGCGTCGTCCGCGCCCTGATCGTCACCGCCGAGGAAACGCCGGAATCGGCGGCCGAACATGACCGGCGGCTGCGCGACGTCAGCCACCGGCTGAAGAACACGCTGCAACTGGTCTCCAGCCTGCTGACCCTGCAGACCCTGTCGAGCAAGGACCCCGAGGTCCGCCGCGCCCTGCAGAGCGCCGGCGGACGGGTCGGCATCGTCACCCAGGCCCACCAGCGCACCCACGGCGCCCTGCGCGCCGGCACCGTCGACATGGCGGTCCATCTGCGCGAGTTGTGCCAGGAGCTTGAGGCGACGCTGCCCGGCGCCCACCGCGTCAAGGTGACGGCCGAGACGACCGAGATGCCGATGGAGTCGGTCATTCCCTTCAGCCTGATCGTCAGCGAACTGGTCGGCAATGCGGCACGGCATGCCTTTCCTGCCGGAGTGCCCGGCGATATCGACGTGCGGCTCGGCCGTATTGACGGCGGCCGCATCCATCTGGAGGTCGTCGACCGCGGCATCGGGCTGCCACAGGGCCTGGACGTCGCCCGCGCGTCGACGCTGGGGCTGAAGGTGGTGCGTGCCTTCGTCGGCCAGCTGCGCGGCCGGTTGACAGCGGACAGCAGCCCCTATGGCACCCGCGTGTCGGTGGATTTCCCGCCGGCCTGACGCTTGGCAGGCAGCTGCCTGGAACCGGGGCTTGCCCTTCCGGCGGTTCCGCGTCAGGAATGCGCCGTCACGGGCGAGCAAAGGGCGACGGCATGGCACGGGTGAGGGTTGACGTGGCGCTGGTGGAGCGCGGGCTGGCGGAAAGCCGTGCCAAAGCGCAGGCGCTGATCCTGGCCGGGCTGGTCTATTCCGAGACGAAGCGCATCGACAAGGCCGGCGACCTGATCGCGGCGGAGGCCCCGCTGGCGGTCAAGGGGCAGGACCATCCCTGGGTGTCGCGCGGTGGGCTGAAGCTGGTGAAGGGGCTGGACGTCTTCGCCATCGACCCGACCGGGCTGACAGCGGTCGACGTTGGCGCCTCCACCGGCGGTTTCACCGACGTGCTGCTGACCCGTGGTGCCGCCAAGGTCTATGCCGTCGATGTCGGCCATGGTCAGTTGGCGTGGAAGCTGCGCACCGATCCGCGTGTGGTGGTTCTGGAGAAGACCAACGCCCGCCACCTGACCACGGCCGAGATCGCGGATCCCATCGATCTGGTGGTGTGCGACGCCAGCTTCATCGGCCTGGAGATCGTGCTGCCGGCGGCCCTGGCCCTTGTGGTGCCGGGCGGGCGGCTGGTCGCTCTCATCAAGCCGCAGTTCGAGGTCGGCAAGGGCCGCGTCGGCAAGGGCGGCGTCGTGCGCGAGCCCGAACTGCATAGGGAAGTCTGCGACCGCATCCGCGCGTGGCTGGATGCTCTTCCGGGCTGGCGTGTGCTGGACATCACCGAAAGCCCGATCACCGGACCGGAAGGGAACAAGGAGTTCCTGATCGGCGCGGTGAAGGATCTTTCTCCGGATTCTGCGGCCGATGGCGGCCTCGACCTTCCGGGTTGACCGGGTCCGGGCGAAGGCTGTGCCCGATCGATTGTTCTACGCCGAAGGGTCGATGAGGATAGCCCAGGCTGCGCCCTGTCGCGCAACGCATTAGATTTGGACGACCGCGTTTAACGGTCAGGATCGCTGCGTGCAGAATTATCTTCGTCCATTGATCCTCCACCTCACACCGGTGCCGTGCGTCGCAACCGCCTGTTGCCCGAGTTTTGGCTGATGGCGGCCGGGGCGGTTCAGGACTCGGCGGTTCAGGATTTGGCGATTGCACGCCGGACTCCCCGCCGCGTGCTTGCAGGCACCGCCGCCGTCACGCCCGGGACGGCCGCCCGGCTACCCCGCCTCTGCGGATTACCCGCCCACCTCCGGCCGGATTTTCAAACGGTGCATGACTTTCCGCATGCGCGGCGTGTTGTTTCAGACATTCCGGACTGCGCTCCGGCGCATGTGCTGCCCGACACCCTATCGACGGATATCTCAGCCCGCCATGGCCGCATCCTCTGAACAGCCGCACAAGGCGCGAACCGGCGTTGCCGGGCTTGACGACATCCTCGCCGGCGGCCTCGCCCGCGACCGTGTCTTCCTGCTCGAGGGCAGCCCCGGCACCGGCAAGACCACCATTGCCCTGCAGTTCCTGCTGGACGGCGCGGCGGCCGGCGAAGCCGGCCTCTACATCACCCTGTCGGAAACCGAAGGCGAACTTCGCGACGCCGCCGCCGCGCATGGCTGGACGCTCGGCGAGGAGATCACGGTGTTCGAACTGGTTCCGCCGGAGAGCCTTCTCGACGAGGCGCACCAGCAGAGTCTTCTCTACTCCTCCGACCTCGAACTCGGTGAGACGACCAAGCTGATGTTCGAGGCGATCGGGCGGACCAAGCCGATGCGGATCGTCCTCGACAGCCTGTCGGAGATCCGCCTGCTTGCCCAGAGTTCGTTGCGATACCGGCGCCAGATCCTCGCCCTGAAGCATTATTTCGCCCGCCACGGCGCCACCGTGCTGCTGCTCGACGACCTGACCACCGACACCATGGACAAGACGGTCCACAGCATCGCGCATGGCGTGATCCGCCTGGAGATGCTGACGCCGGCCTACGGCGCGGAGCGGCGGCGCCTGCGGGTGCTCAAATACCGAGGGCAGGCATATCGCGGCGGCTACCACGACTGCACCATCACCACCGGCGGTTTCCAGGTGTTCCCCCGCCTGGTCGCCGCCGAACATCGGACCGGCTTCGCGGGAGAGCGGCTGGCCAGTGGCATCGCCGAACTCGACACGCTGCTGGGTGGCGGCATGGAACGCGGGTCGAGCGCCCTGATCATCGGCCCGGCCGGGACCGGAAAGTCGCTGCTGGCGCTTCAGTTCACGGTGGCTGCCGTCGCACGGGGAGAGCGGGCGGCGTTGTTCGTGTTCGACGAGGAGCTTGGCCTGCTGTTCGCCCGGACCAGGGCGATGGGCTTCGACCTTGAAGCCATGCGGGATCGCGGCAGCTTGGTCATCGAGCAAGTGGATGCGGCGGAACTGGCGCCCGGCGAATTCACCCACCGGGTCCGCGCCTGCGTCGACGACCAGCAAATCCGCACCGTGGTGATCGACAGCCTCAACGGCTATCAGGCGGCGATGCCGGAAGAGCAGCTTCTGGTCCTGCATCTTCACGAATTGCTCCTGTACCTGAACCGCCAGGGCGTGACGACCTTCCTCACCATCGCGCAGCATGGCCTGATCGGTGACATGCAGTCCCCGGTCGACGTCACCTATCTGGCCGATACCGTCGTGCTGCTGCGCTATTTCGAGGCTTTGGGCCGTGTCCGCCGTGCAATCTCGGTGATCAAGAAGCGCGCCGGTCCGCATGAGGACACCATCCGAGAGTACCGGGTCACCGACAGGGGCATCAGCATGGGGCCGCCGCTGGACGCGTTCCAGGGGGTTCTGCGCGGCGTGCCGGTCTATATCGGCCAGGGCGGGCCCTTGCTGCAGGACGATCCGGCTTGAGCGAGGCCACTATCACGGAGCGCGCGCTGATCCTGGCGCCGCATGGACGGGATGCCACCGTCGCCTCCGCCTTGCTGGCCGAGGTCGGGATCGCCGGACACGCCTGTCCCGACCTGCCGGCGCTTTGCACGGCGCTGGAGGACGGGGCCGGGCTGCTCATCCTGGCGGAAGAGGCGGTGCGCACCGCCGATCTCCAGGGGCTCGTCGCCTGGATCGGCGCGCAGCCGCCGTGGTCGGACCTTCCTGTCATTCTGCTCACCTTGCGGGGCAACGGCGCCGAGCGCACGCCGGAGGCCGCGCGCCTGACCGAACTGCTGGGCAACGTCACCTTCGTGGAGCGTCCCTTCCACCCGACCACCCTGATCAGCGTCGTGCGGACCTGTCTGCGCGGCCGGCGCAGGCAGTATGAGGCGAGGGCGAGGCTGGTGGAGCGCGAGCGTCTGCTGGCGGATCTCGCCGACGAACGGGCGCGCTTCGAAACGCTGGTGGAGCACCTGCCGGTGGGGGTGAACCTGATGGACCGGAACGGCCGGACCATATTGTCCAACCCAGCCTTCCGGAACTTTCTTCCGAACAGTGTCATTCCATCCCGGCAGCCGGGAGGTGAGGAGAGTTGGATCGCCTACGACGCGAATGGCCACCGTCTGTCAGGCGATCGCTATCCCGGAGCGTGTGCGCTGCGCGGCGAGACCGTCACCGGCATCGAGTTCATCCATCATCCCGCCGGCGGTCAGCCGGTCTGGACCCGTGTCAGTGGCGTGCCTGTGCGGGATTCCACCGGCAAGGCAGCCGGAGCGCTCGCCGTCATTGTCGACATCACCGACCAGAAGACGGCGCAGGAGGCTTTGCAGCGCCTGACTGAGACGCTGGAGTCCAAGGTGCAGGATCGCACGCGGGAATTGGCGGCGACGCTCGACCAATTGCGCAACGAGATCCGCGACCGCGAACGCGCCGAGGAACAACTGCGCCAGACGCAGAAGCTGGAGACCCTCGGCCAGCTTACCGGCGGTGTCGCGCATGACTTCAACAATCTGCTGATGGCGGTTCTCGGCAATCTGGAGCTGCTGCGCAAACGCCTTCCCGCCGACCCGACGACGGAGCGCCTTTTCGACGGCGCCATGCAGGGAGCCCGACGTGGGGCGACACTGACCCAAAGGCTTCTGGCTTTCGCCCGTCGCCAGGACCTGCAGCCGCAGGCGGTGGACCTTGCCGGGCTGTTGGACGGCATGAGAACGTTGTTGGAGCGTTCGGTCGGCCCGCGCGTCGTCATCCGCATCGACGCACCCGCTGGGACGGCGCCGGCGCTGATCGATCCCAACCAACTTGAGCTGGCGATCCTGAATCTCGCCGTGAATGCCCGCGATGCAATGCCCGACGGTGGAACGCTCACCGTGACGGTGGACGAGGCGCCGGTCACCGTCGCTTCGGGACTGCCGCCCGGTTCCTACCCGCATGTGAGCGTACGGGACACCGGCACAGGGATGGATGAGGGAACGCTTGCGCGCGCGATCGAGCCGTTCTTCTCGACCAAGGGCATCGGCAAGGGCACCGGGCTGGGGTTGTCGATGGTCCACGGTTTGGCGGTGCAGTCCGGCGGCGCGTTCCGGCTGTCGAGCGTTCCGGGCCAGGGAACGCTCGTGGAGTTGTGGTTCCCGAAGGCGACGACACCGGCCCAGATGGCCGAGTTGCCGCCGACCCCGGCGGCCGACGTGTCTCCCGCCGTGGTGCTCGTGGTCGACGATGACGCGCTGATCGCCATGAGCACCGTCGATATGCTGGCCGACCTCGGGCACACGGTGCTTGAAGCGGGATCGGGTGTCGAAGCGCTGGAGCTTCTGCGCAGCGGGCAGGCGGTCGACCTGTTGCTGACGGACTATGCGATGCCCGGCATGACCGGGGTCGAGCTTGCCCAGGCGGCCCGTGCCATGGCTCCGGACCTGCCGGTGCTGCTGGCGACCGGATACGCCGATCTGCCGGAGGGCGTCGTCGCCGACCTGCCGCGGCTTGCCAAACCATACACCCAGAACCAGCTTGCCGTCGCGACTTCCAAGCTGTTGGCCGAGATGGCGAAGCCATCAACACAAGCCCAGCCGAGTGATGGCCTCCAGCGTGAGCCGCAAGCTGGAATTCACCGCTAGTGACGCCACACGCAAAATGGCGCCGGTGCCTTTTTCGGCACCGGCGTAGTGACGGCAGAGGTTCTTACTTCATTGATGGGAAGGCGAATTGGGCGCCTTCGCGGATCCCGCCGGTCGGCCAGCGCTGGGTGATGGTCTTGCGCCGGGTGTAGAAGCGCACGCCGTCCGGACCATAGGCCGACAGATCGCCGAACAGCGACCGCTTCCAGCCGCCGAAGCTGTGATAGGCGACCGGCACCGGCAGCGGCACGTTGATGCCGACCATTCCGACCTTGATCATGTCGCTGAAATAGCGGGCGGCCTCGCCGTCGCGGGTGAACAGGCAGGTGCCGTTGCCGTATTCGTGGGCGTCGATCAGGTCCATGCCCTCCTGCATCGTCTTGACCCGGACGAGGCACAACACCGGGCCGAAGATCTCCTCACGGTAGATGGTCATCTCCGGCGTAACGCGATCGAACAGGCAGCCGCCCAGGAAGTTGCCGTTTTCATGCCCCGGCACCACCAGCCCACGCCCGTCGACCACCAGTTCGGCGCCCTCGGAGACGCCCTGGTCGACATAGGCCTTCACCTTCTCGAAATGCGCGCGGGTGACCAGCGGCCCCATCTCGCAGCCGGCCGAGGTGCCGGCGCCGACCTTCAGGTCGCGCAACGCCACCGACAGCTTGTCCTTCAGCCGGTCGGCCACCTCGTCGCCCACAGCGACCACCACCGAGATCGCCATGCAGCGCTCACCGCAGGAGCCGTATGCAGCCCCCATCAGCGCGCTGACGGCATTGTCCAGGTCGGCGTCCGGCATGACGATGGCGTGGTTCTTGGCACCGCCCAGCGCCTGCACCCGCTTTCCATGGGCGCTGGCGGTCGAATAGACATATTCGGCGATGGGGGTGGAGCCGACGAAGCTGACGCCCTGCACCCGCGGGTCGGTCAGCAGCGTGTCCACCGCCTCCTTGTCGCCGTTGACGACGTTCAGCACGCCCGGCGGCAGGCCGGCCTCCAGCGCCAGCTGGGCGATGTAGAGGGCGGAACTGGGATCGCGCTCCGACGGCTTGAGGACGAAGGTGTTCCCGCAGGCGATAGCGATCGGGTACATCCACAGCGGGACCATCGCCGGGAAATTGAAGGGCGTGATGCCGGCGACGACGCCCAGCGGCTGGAACTCCGACCAGCTGTCGATGGCCGGCCCGACATTCTTGGAGAACTCGCCCTTCAGCAGCTCCGGGACGCCGCAGGCATATTCGACATTCTCGATGCCGCGGGTCAGTTCGCCGAAGGCATCGTCCAGAACCTTGCCGTGCTCCGCCGTGATGAGGGCGCAGATGCGCTCGGCGTTCTCCTCCAGCAGCTGCTTGAAGCGGAACATGACGCGGGCGCGCTTGGCCGGCGGCGTGGCGCGCCAGGCCGGGAAGGCGGCCTCGGCGGCGGCGATGGCCTCTTCCACCGTGGCACGGGACGCCAGGGCAACCTGTCCGGCCACGTCTCCGGTGGCGGGATTGACGATGTCGGCGGTGCGGGTGCCGGCGGGCGCGTCAGTCTTGCCGCCGATCAGGTGGGCAACGATGGTCATGGTGGCTTTCCTGGGGGAGTGTTCGGTGTGCAGGGTCTGCTCCCATCTCTCCCGCCGACAGAGGAGGGAGAGGTGGAGGCAGTGGCGTCGGCCTTACGCCGTCGCCTGGATGGCGTCGGCGACGACGTCGAACAGGCGGTCGAGGTCGGCCGGTTCGCTGTAGAAATGCGGGCCGAACTGGAGCGTGTCGCCGCCGAAGCGCACGTAATAGCCGGCCTTCCAGCACTTCTCGCCGATCTCGTAGGGCCGGCGGGCCGGCTCGCCTGGAAGCGGGGCGATGGTGACGGCGCCGGTCAGGCCGTAGTTGCGGATGTCGGCGACGTTCTTCAGCCCCTTCAGCCCGTGGATCAGGTTTTCGAAGTGCGGCGCCAGCGCCGCAGCCTTTTCCCACAGCTTTTCCCGCTCGAAGATGTCGAGCGCGGCCAGACCGGCGGCGCAGGCGACCGGATGGGCGGAGTAGGTGTAGCCGTGCGGGAACTCCACCATGTATTCAGGCCCGCCATTGTCCATGAAGGCCTGGTAGATGTCGTGCTTCGCCACCACGGCGCCCATCGGGACGGCGCCGTTGGTCAGGCCCTTGGCGACGTTCATGATGTCTGGGACCACGCCGAAGGCATCGGCGCCGAAGGGGGCGCCCATGCGGCCGAAGCCGGTGATGACCTCGTCGAAGATCAGCAGGATGGAGTGCTTGTCGCAGATCTCGCGCAGCCGCTGCAGATAGCCCTTCGGCGGCGGCAGCACGCCGGCGGAGCCGGCCAGCGGCTCGACGATTACGGCGGCGATGTTGGAGGCGTCGTGCAGCGCCACCAGCTCCTCCAGCGCGTCGGCCAGGAAGGCGCCTTCCTCCGGCATGCCCTTCACGAACAGGTTCTGCGGCAGCAGGGTGTGGGGCAGGTGGTCGGCGTCGACGCCGGTGCCGAACAGCTTGCGGTTGCCGCCGATGCCGCCCAGGCTGGTACCGCCGAAGTTGACGCCGTGATAGCCCTTGGACCGGCCGATCAGCTTGGTCTTGGTCGGCTGGCCCTTCATCCGCCAATAGGCTCGCGCCATCTTCAGCGAGGTGTCGGCCGCTTCGGAGCCGGAACCGACGAAGAAGACATGGTCGAGGCCGGCCGGGGTCAGCGACGCCAGCTTGTGCGCCAGCTTGAAGGCGGCCGGATGGCCATGCTGGAAGGCAGGGCTGTAATCCAGCTCCGCGATCTGGCGGGCGACCGCTTCCGAGATTTCGCGGCGGCAGTGGCCGGCACCGCTGCACCACAGGCCGGACAGGCTGTCGTAGATCTTCCGGCCTTCGGCATCCCAATACCAGGTCCCCTCCGCCTTCACGATCATGCGGGGGTTGTTCTTGAACTGACGGTTGCCGCTGAACGGCATCCAATGGGCGTCAAGTTCCTCGCGCGTCAGTCCGGCAGCCTTGTCGAAAGACTGGCCGAGGGACTGGCTGTGATCGTTGTCCAGGGGGGCCATCCGCTGTTCTCCCGCATTTGTTGAAGGCGCTGTCGTGGGAGAGTGTGCGCGGTTCGTGGTTGCGAATAAATCCAAACTATAAGAACTTCACATAACCGTCTGCTTACCTATTGCGTCCACGTCCTTCACGGTTCCAGCATGAGCAAGCCCACCCGGTCCCTGGCCCCGATTGGCGATGCCGACATCCGGCTGCTGCGTGTGTTCCGGACGGTGGTGGAGTGCGGCGGCTTTTCCGCCGCCGAGGTGGAGCTGAACATCAGCCGCGCCGCGATCAGCCAACACATGGCGGACCTCGAGCGGCGGCTTGGCCTTACGCTCTGCCGGCGCGGGCGGGCGGGCTTCCGGCTGACCGACGAAGGGCATCTGGCCTATGAGGCAACGCTGCGCCTGCTGGCCAGCACGGAGAGTTTCCGCAGCGAGATCAACACCCTGCATGGCCGCCTGCGCGGCGAACTGAACATCGGGATCACCGACAACCTCGTCACCATGCCGCAGATGCGGGTGACGCACGCCCTGCGGGGTCTGAAGCGGCTGGCGCCGGAGGTTCGCGTCAATATCCGCATGATTCCTCCCAACGAGATCGAGCGGGGCGTGCTGGACGGGCAGTTGCACGTCGGCGTCGTTCCGGTCCGCCGGGGGCTGCCGGGATTGGCCGGTCTGCCGCTTTACCAGGAGGAGTCGTTGCTCTATTGCGGCAACGGTCATCCGCTGTTCGACCGTCCCGAGAGCGCGGTGACGCGCGAGGCGGTGGAGGCGGCCGACGCCGTGGCGCCGACCCAGGCGCAGCTTCCCCATGAGCTGAACAACACCGCCACGGCCACCGACCGCGAAGGAGTGGCATTCCTGATCCTCACCGGATGCTATGTCGGCTTTTTGCCCACCCATTATGCCCGGCAATGGGTCGAGCGCGGCATGATGCGGGCGCTGCTGCCCGACACCTTCCATCATGCCCTGGAGTTCCAGGTGGTGACGAAGAAGGGCGCCCAGCCGAATCTGGTGCTGGAGCGGTTCCTGGACGTCTTGCGCGGGAACGGGGACGGTGCGGGCTTGAGTGCCGAAATGCCTCTCCCCTGAGGAGCGCTGGTCGCTATAGTCGTGGCCCGGCTTTGCCGTCTCTGCCCTATTCCGCCAGCGCCCAGGATCGCGAATGCAAGCCCGCCAACTGGAAGTCTTCTGCATGCTGATGCGCTGTGGAACCGTGACCGGGGCGGCGGCGATGCTGAACATTTCGCAGCCGGCCTTGAGCCAGATTCTGCTGCACGCCGAGGATCAGCTCGGCTTCAAGCTGTTCGACCGGGTGCGCGGGCGTCTGGTGCCGACGCAGGAGGCCAACGAACTGTATCCGGAGGCTGAGCGGATTTTTTCGGAACTCGGCGCCCTGCGCCGGCGCACGGTCGACATGCGCCATGGCCGCACCGGTCTGGTTCGTCTCGCCGCTTCGGCTCCACCCTCCATGTCGATCGTTCCCAAGGCGCTGACCGCGTTTCGCGAGGCGCACCCCGACATCGTCGTACGGTCGCTGGTGGCGCCGATCGCCAGTATTCTGGACATGCTGCGCAGCGGCGACGTTCTGCTGGGGGTGGCGATGAACGACATGCCCCAGCCGGACATCGATGTTGAGACGGTTGGGCATGCCGAACTGGTCTGTCTTTTGCCGGAGGGGCATCGGCTGGCCGAACAGGCTGAACTTGGATTTGCCGATCTGGCGGAGGAAACGCTGATTTCCTACCGCGTGGACACGCTGCCCGGTCGGCTGCTGGCCGGGGCGGTCGAGGCGGAGGGCGGCGTCTATGCCCCGGCGGTGGAAATCGACCTGTCGATCACCGCGCTGCCCTTCGTGCGGGAGGGGATCGGCGTGGCGGTGGTCGACGGGCTTCTGCCGTGGAAGCAGTTCTCCGGCATCGTCCAGCGGCCTTTCCACCCGAACATCCGCGTGCCCATCACCATCCTGACCAGCAACGAGCGACCGCTGTCCGGCAGCCACGACCTGATGCGCGACTGTCTGCGCCG
>NZ_CAMLJP010000077.1 GCF_946480385.1 uncultured Azospirillum sp. | reverse complement strand
GCGGAGGTGGCGCGCGGGCTGCCGACGGCGGTGACGCTGGCCTGTGCCGACGAGGCGCTGGGCACGGCGCTGGTCACGGCGCTGGGCAGCCGCACCTTCAGGCCCTACCGCTCGGACGACGTCGTCGGCTCGCAGATCGGCGGGGCGGTGAAGAATGTGCTGGCCATCGCCTGCGGTGTGGTCGAGGGTCGGCGGCTGGGCGACAACGCGCGCGCCGCGCTGATCACCCGCGGGCTGGCGGAGATCACCCGGCTGGCGCTGGCGCTCGGCGGCCGGGCGGAGACGCTGATGGGGCTGTCCGGGCTGGGCGACCTGACGCTGACCTGCTCCAGCCTGCAGTCGCGCAACATGTCGCTGGGGGCGGCGCTGGGCGAGGGCAAGTCGCTGGCCGAGATCCTGGCGGCGCGGCGGTCGGTGGCGGAGGGCGTCTATACCGCCGCCGCGGTGGTCGGGCTGGCGGCGAAGCTGGGCGTCGACATGCCGATCTGCACCGCGGTCGACGCCATCCTGAACCGCGGCGCCGGGCTGGACGAGACCATCGACGGGCTGCTGTCCCGCCCCTTCCGCGGAGAAGGCGTTTAGGGGCGTTTAGGAGACTACTTTCTCGACCCAGCCGGCGGCACGCACCGAGGGCGCGTGGGTGCGGCTGACCGGGACCAGCAGGCCGTTGGTCAGACGCAGCGACAGCTTGCCGTCCGGCTTGCGCTCCACCGCCGCGACCGCCGATGCCGCGACCCAATAGGAGCGGTGGACCTGCCGGCCGTCGATGCCCTCCAGCTCCGCCACCGCATCGCGCATCCGCATCAGGATCAGGTCGCTGCCCAGCGCGGTGTGGACGCGGACGTAATGATCCTCCATCTCCAGCGCCAGCAGGTCGCGCCCCAGCTTGGCCGGAATGCGGTCGAGGAAGGGGGCCGGGCGGTTGGCGGTCGGTTCGCCGCCAGTGATGGGCGCTTGCGGCGGGGCGGAGGGTCGGTGGCTGACGACTCCGTGCTCGCGCAGTTCCAGCCACACCGGCAGGGCTGACACCAGCGTGGTGATGACCAGCACATAGCCATACAGTTCGGCCAGCCCGGCGGGGGTGAGGAAATCCTCGCCGCGCAACCGGATTTCCAGCAGGGCGACCACCAGGGTCTGCACGACGCTGACGGTCAGGAACGCCGCAGCCAGCATCAGCGGCCATGTGCGCTCCAAGTTCGGCAGCACGCGGCGGGCGACCAGAATCACCAGCTCGAACATCGACCAGCCGGTGGCGATCAACCCACCCCAGTAGGCAAGCCGGACGGCGAAGCCCATTTCACGGAAGGTGCCGAACGGTCCCAGCAGAGCCAATGCTAGGATGGAGGTGGCCAGCAACGGCAGGCGGCGGCGCAGCACGCGCCGGCCATAGGGAACGGGCGGGGGCTGCCAGGGGAGGGCGGGAGATGAGGGTTCGGCGTTGGGTTGCGCGTTGGTCTGCAAGGATGGTCGCCCCAGGAACGGTGACAGTGGCTCTGCTGGCACTGGCCGCCGCTGGTCCGGCCGCCGCGGGGGAGCTTCGCGCAACCGTCCGCAACGTCAAGCCCAATCAAGGCAAGGTGATGGTCGCGCTGTTCGACAGTGCAGAGGCGCAGAAGGCGAAGGCGCCGCGCGCCGGCTATTTCGTCGCTGCGCTGGGGCCGGAGCTGCAGGTGGTCTTCCCCGATCTGCCGGCCGGCCGCTACGGGCTGATCGCCTTCCAGGATTTGGACAACAACGGCGAGCTTGCCACCGGCCTGTTCGGTATCCCCGCCGAACCGCACGGTTTCAGCCGCTCTGCCCGCGGCAGCTTCGGCCCGCCGGGCTTCGACGATTACGCGGTGGCGGTCGGGGCGTCGGGCGTGGCGACGACGGAGGTCAAGCTGGTGGAGTGACCTGCGGATGCCCCCCTCACCCGCGTGGACAGCCCTCCTGCCGCCAGCGGGCGAGATAGTCGTCCAGGCCGCGGCCGGGGATCTCGTCGAATCGGCGCTCCAGCGCCAGCAGGGTTTGCATGCGGTCGATGCGGAAGCTGCGGAATTCCTCGCGCAGTTCGCACCAGGCGCCCAGCGTCCACACCCTGCCCCAGAAGAACAGGCCCAGCGGCTGGACCGCGCGGGCGGAATGGGTTCCGTCCTCGCGCCGGTAGTCGAACAGCACGACCCGCCTGGCGTTGATGGCGCAGCGCAGCACGTCCATCCGCTCGCGCAAGGGGGCGGGAAACGAGAAGTCGGGGACGAAGACGCGGCTGTCGGCCAGTTCGCGCCGCCGCGCCTCCGGCACCACCGCCTCCACCTTGTCGAGCGCGCGGGCGGCGGCATCGGCCAGACCGCCGCCGACCCAGGCACGAGCGAGGCGGGCGCCGACCACCAGCGCTTCCACCTCGTCCCGGGTGAACATCAGCGGCGGCAGGTCGTAGCCGTCGCGCAGCAGATAGCCGACGCCGGCCTCGCCCTCCACCGGCACACCGGAGGAGGCGAGGTCGCGCATGTCGCGGTAGACGGTGCGCTCCGACACCTCCAGGCAGCGCGCCAGCTCGGCAGCCGTCACCAGCCGCCCCTTGCGGAGATGCTGGACGATCTGGAACAGACGGTCGGCGCGGCGCATGGCGGCGGCTCCGGCGGGTGAGGTCAGTGCATCGAATAGAGACCGACGCGGTTGCCCTCGCTGTCGATGAACTGGGCGAAATAGCCGATTTCCGGGGTGATCAGCGTCTTCGGCACGACGATGGTGGCGCCGGCCTGCTCGGCACGGGCCAGCGGGGCGGACAGGTCGTCGCCGCCGTTCAGATAGACGGTGGTGCCGTTGGCGCTGGGCTTGCAGGCCTCGTGCTGGATCAGGCAGCCCTTGACGGCGGTGCCCTCGGCCGGGAAGACGGCCATGGTCATGCCGCTGGGGCAGGGCTCCTGAACCATCTTGGCGGCGAAGACGGTCTCGTAGAAGCCGACGGCGCGGGCGAGATCGGTGACCGGGATTTCGAACCAAGTGACGACGTGCGGGATGTTCATGGGATTGGCTCCTGACAGAGGGGAAGGGGATGTTCGTGGTTCGTGCCGGCACGCCCTCTTGATAGCACACCCCCTCCTGACAGCGTGATGTCAGGAGCAATCGGCCGGCTGAATTAAAATGGCCGGACCCTTCAATGAAAATTGCGGCCCTTGGGGAAGGGGGCCTGAGTCTCATTGGGAGGGGCGGAGCGATCCTCGCCGGTCAGTTCGGCCAGCCGGTGGGTCAGGTCGATCAGCGATTCCACACGCAGATGCACGACGCCCTCGTGGTTCTGCACCCGGCCGGTGGCGGCCATCAGCCGGGCGGTCATGATCGGGCGGCGGAAGGTTTCGAAGGCGTCGGGCATGACGACGAGGTTGGCCACTCCGGTCTCGTCCTCCAGCGTGATGAAGACGACGCCCTCGGCGCTGCCCGGCCGCTGACGGACCAGAACGAGGCCGGCGGTGGTCAGGCGCCGGCCGTCGCGCGTCCCGGCCAGGCGCTCCGCCGGAGTGACGCCGGGCAGGCCGTCGCGCAGCAGCGACAGCGGGTGGGCCTTCAAGGACAGCGACAGGCTGCCGTAATCCATCACCACATGCTCCCCCAGCGCCATGGCCGGCAGCGGCGCCTCGGGTTCCTCGGCCATTGGATTGTACTGGGGGCCGTCGAGGCGGGCGAACAGCGGCAGTGGCTGGTCGCCCAGCGCCCGCACCGCCCACAGCGCCGCCCGGCGATCCAGCCCGACGGAGCGGAAGGCGTCGGCCTTTGCGAGCTTTTCCAGGGCCGCAACCGGCAGGCGGGCGCGCCGCCACAGGTCGTAGGGGTCGCGATAGCCGCCGGCGCGGGAGAAGACGATCGAGTCGGCGTGCGACTCGGCGAAGCCCTTGATGAGGCGGAGGCCGAGGCGGAGGGACGAAAAGCCTTCCACCGCACAATCCCACCCCGACAGGTTCACATCCGGCGGCAGCACGGTCACACCATGCTCCCGTGCGTCGCGGACGATCTGGGCGGGGGCGTAGAAGCCCATCGGCTGGCTGTTCAGCAGGGCGGCGGCGAAGATGGCGGGGTGGTGGCACTTGATCCAGGCGGAGACATAGACCAGCAGGGCGAAGCTGGCGGCGTGGCTTTCCGGGAAGCCATACTCGCCGAAGCCCTCGATCTGCTTGAAGCAGCGCTCGGCGAAGGCTGGGTCGCAGCCGTTGGCGGTCATGCCGGCGATGAACTTGTCGTGGAACAGCTGGACCTGCCCGGTCTTGCGGAAGGCCGCCATGGCGCGGCGCAGCTGGTCGGCCTCCTCGGCGCTGAAACCGGCACCGACCATGGCGACCTTCATCGCCTGCTCCTGGAACAGCGGCACGCCCAGCGTCCTGTGGAGAACCGGTTTCAGCGCCGGCATCGGATAGGTGATGTCCTCCGCTCCGCTGCGGCGGCGCAGATAGGGGTGCACCATGCCGCCCTGGATCGGGCCGGGGCGGACGATGGCGACCTCGATCACCAGATCGTAGAACGTCTTCGGCTTCAGCCGGGGCAGCATGCTCATCTGCGCGCGGCTTTCGACCTGGAAGACACCCAGGCTGTCGGCCCGCCCAAGCATCTCGTAAACCGCCGAATCGTCCTGGGGCAGGGTGGCGAGCGTCCAGCGTTGTCCGTGCACCTGCTCGATCAGGTCGAAGGCGCGATGGATGCAGGTCAGCATGCCCAGCGCCAGCACGTCGACCTTCAGGATGCCCAGTGCGTCGATGTCGTCCTTGTCCCATTCGATGGTGCTGCGATCCTCCATCGCCGCGTTGGCGACCGGGCAGAGGTCGGACAGCGGGCCGCGGGTGATGACGAAGCCGCCGACATGCTGCGACAGATGGCGGGGAAAGCCGATCAGCTCCTGAGCCAGTTCCAGCGTGCGCTTGAGCCTTGGATCATTGGGGTCGACGCCGAGCGAGCGGGCGCGTTCCTCGTCGACCCCGTCGCGACTCCAGCCCCAGATGGAGCCGGTCAGCCGCGCCACCAGATCGGCCGACAGCCCCATCGCCTTGCCGACTTCGCGCAGGGCGCTGCGGGCACGATAGCGGATGACGGTGGCGGTCAGGCCGGCGCGGGCGCGGCCGTACTTCCTGTAGATGTATTGGATCACCTCCTCGCGCCGCTCATGTTCGAAATCGACGTCGATGTCGGGTGGCTCGCCGCGGGCGGCGGAGATGAAGCGCTCGAACAGAAGATCGACTTCGGTGGGATCGACCGACGTGATGCCCAGGCAATAGCAGACGGCGGAGTTGGCCGCACTGCCGCGTCCCTGGCACAGGATGTCCGCTTCCCTGGCGAATCGGACGATGTCGTGGACGGTCAGGAAGTAAGGGGCATAGCGCTGCTCGGCGATCAGGGCCAGTTCGCGCTCCACCGTCATGCGCACCGTGTCGGGAATGCCGCCGGGATATCGCCTGGCCGCCCCCTCCCAGGTCAGGGTGACCAGCGTGTCCTGCGGGTCGCGGCCCTCCGCCACCTCGTCCGGGTATTCGTAGCACAGTTCGTCCAGCGAGAAGCGGCAGGCCTCGGCGATCTCCGCCGTGCGGGCGACGGCGTCGGGGTGGTCGCGGAACAGGCGCACCATCTCGACGGCCGGCTTCAGGTGGCGCTCGGCATTGGCGGACAGCCGCCAGCCGGCCTCGTCGATGGTGGTGTGGTGGCGGATGCAGGTCATCACGTCGGCCAGCGCCCGCCGCCCTGCGCCGTGATAGAGCACGTCGTTGGTGGCGACCAGCGGCACCCCCTCCGCCTCGGCCAGCCCGGCCAGCCAGCGCAGTCGGCGGGCGTCGTCGCCCTGATAGCGGTGGCTGGCCGCCAGATAGAGCTGCCCGCGCGCCAGCCCGCCGCGCCAGGCGCGCAACTCGCGCAGGAACGACTCGTCGCGTTGGTTGGGGCCGAGCAGCAGGAACAGCATGCCCTCGGCATGGGCCAGCACGTCGGCGCGGGCGATGAAGCACTCTCCCTTCGGCGCCCGCATCTTGCCCAGGGTCAGCAGCCGCGACAGCCGGGCATAGGCGGCGCGGTCGGTCGGGTAGGCCAGCAGGCTGTCGGCGTCGGTCAGGTCCAGCCGGCAGCCGATCAGCGCCCGGATGCCGACCTTCTTCGCCGCGGCGTGCATCTGCACCACGCCGGCCAGCGAATTGCGGTCCGTCACCCCCACCGCCGCCAGCCCCAGCGCCGCCGCCGTCATCGCCAGCTCGTCAGCGTGCGATGCCCCTTCCAGAAAGCTGAAGTTGGTGGCGACCTGCAACTCGGCGTAACGGATCATGGCAAGGCTCCCCGGCGCGCGTGGATGGGTGCGCGTGGGGATGATAGTCCGAAAATAAGACTTGTGTCATTATTGTGGCGGGGGTGGAGTGGCTGGCGAGCGCACTCGTCCGACACTCACCCCAGATAGGACTCAACGCCCATGACGGCGAAGCCCTTGTTCTCCGGGAAGCGGGCGTTGACCTTTTCGCGGGCCTTCTTCTCGTCCAGCGCCCAGACCAGGAAGCGGCGGCCGCGCTTCCAGCTGTCGAGCGCGGTGGGGGTCAGGCTGGCGTTGACGCGGGAGGCGTATTCGATGTTGACCACCCGTAGGAGCCAGCCCTGGTCCTTCTGGGTGCGGCGGTCGTCCAGCACATAGATGCGGCGGTCGGAGGCGCCGGCGGCCTTCAGGCGCTGTTCCAGATCCTCGCAGCCCAGCTCGGCCATCGCCTTGCGCCGCTTGGCGTCGCGCAGGTCGCGGGCCTGCTGCAGCGTGACGCGGGCGACCTTCTTGATCCGCTCCACCTGCGTCTGCTTGCGCGACACCGCGGTGGCGATCCGCTCCTCCGACGTCTTCAGGCGGCGCAGAGCCAGCAGCAGCGACACCGCCAGCGAGGCGAGGCCGACCAGACCGGCGAAGATGTAGGGCATGCTGTCCATGGCGCGTCCTCTGTCTCAGCTCGCTTTGGCGACGGGCGTGTCGGCGGACAGGAACTCCTGCATCCGCGTCACCGCATAGCCGAAGGCGGGCGGGTAGTGCCGCTCGATCTCCGTCCGCGCCTCCGCCATCGAGCGCGCCCACACCTCGATCATCTGCGGCTGCGCCCAACTCGGGTCGACCAACGCGTGCTGGCTCTGCTGGGCGGCGCCGGTGCCGACATATTTGTTCACGACCATGGCGACGTAGCAGGGGCTGCCCTGAACCTCCTCGCCGATCAGGCGGACCAGACGTTCGCCGGACTGGCGCGCATCCTCGATCTGACGTTCCATCACCTTGCGGCGGCGCAGCACATCCTCGACCGCGCCGTCCAGTTCCTTCAGCTCGCCGATGCGGTCGCCGCGGCGGGCTTCGAACTTCGTCTCCATCTTGGCGCGGCGGGCGATGGTGTCGCGCACCCCCTCCGACCCGTGGCGCCGCTCGATCGCGCGTTCACCCATCACGATGACGAGCTTGCCGATGCCGAACCCCAGCCCCGACAACCCGAAGGCGGTGATCAGCGCGTTGGTATAGTCCTGCCACATGTGCGAGTCCCCGATCGGGAATGCAATCCGGGTGGATGCTTCCGACCTTAAGGATTACCCCCTGGAGTTCCGCCGTTCAATCGCGGCGCTGTAACGATATTTCACATGAAACATGCCGGCGGGGGAGGGGACGGGTCCGGCAGCCTCATCCCTCCGCCCGTTCCACCCGGTTGCGGCCGGCCTGTTTGGCGGCGTGCAGCGCATGTTCGGCGCGGTGCAGGGTCTGTTCGACCCCGGGTTCGCTGGGCAGCCAACTGGCGACGCCGATGCTGGCGGTGACGGGGATCGCCCGCTCCTCCACCAGGATGGGGCTGTCGGCCAGGGCGGCGCGCACCCGTTCCGCCACCACGGCGGTGCCGGCCCCGTCGGTTTCCGGCAGAAGCACGACGAACTCCGCCCCGCCGGAGCGGGCGATGTGGTCGGAGATGCGCAACGCCGCCCGCACCTGTTTCACCACCGCGCGCAGGACCGCATCGCCGGTGGCGTCGCCATGGGCGTCGTTGACCGCCTTGAAGCCATCGAGGTCGAGCAGGAAGACGCCGAGATGCCGGCCATAGCGGCGCGCCCGCGCCAGTTCCGCCGCCGCCAGTTCCAGGAAGCGGCGGCGGTTCCACACGCCGGTCAGCGGGTCCAGGGTCGCCATGCGGTTCAGGCGGACGGTCGCCTCCTCCAACGCGCGGCTGCGTTCGGCCAGGCGGCGTTCCAGCTCCGCCAGCCCGGCATAGGCGCGCAGCGCCGTGACCACGCTGGTGAACAGGCGGCGGGCGGTCAGTTCCGTCTTTGCTGTATAGCCGTCGATCTCATAGGCAAGGACCAGCTCCTCCTCCGGCACGCGGGCCGGCTGGCCGGTGCGCAGGATGATGCGGACGGTACGGTTGCCCAGATCCTGGCGGATGCGGCGGACCAGCTGCAGGCCGGCATCCTCGGTCTCCATCACCACGTCGAGCAGGATGACGGCGATGTCCGGGGTGTCGCGCAGGATACGCTCCGCCTCCGCCGCGCTGGCGCAGTCGAGCAGGCGGACGGGACGGTCGCGGAAGCGCAGCCGGGCGAGCGCCAGCCGGGTGACGGCATGCACCTCCGGCTCGTCGTCGGCGACCAGCACCAGCCAGGGAGGGGCGCCGGGATTGGCGTCCTCCGCCGCGGCGGAGGCAGTCCGCGGGTCTGGAGACTCGTCCGAGGCGAACAGGAGATCATTGGACATGGCTGCCGGCTCGGAACTGTCCACGCTACACGCAAGGATAGAACCATGCCGCTGCTGCCGATGCAACGGTGCCGAGTGCCGCGCCCGCCCTACATCGTTTCGAACCAAGTGGGGTGAATTTGGCGGCACACTTGTTGGAGGATCGGTCGGGCCGGTGGCGCGTTTCGCCATTCGGGGCTTGCGCGGCGACGCCAAGCCACCTTAGGCATGGCCGTGTGTACGAAACGATCGGAGCGGACCGGGTATGGAAGCAAGCATGGACGGGCGGGAGCATGCGGCAAAGCTGCGCGCGCTCGCGCTGGGGGCGCTGGGTGTCGTCTATGGCGACATTGGCACCAGCCCGCTCTACACGCTGCGCGAATGCCTGACCGAGGGCGGTGGCTTCCCGCTGACGCCGGAGGTCATCCTGGGCGTGCTGTCGCTGATCTTCTGGGCGCTGATCATCACGGTGACGGTGAAGTATGTCGTCTTCATCATGCGCGCCGACAACCAGGGCGAGGGCGGCATCCTGGCGCTGACCGCGCTGGCCCTGCGCGGCATGCGGCCGGGACACCGGCGCACCGGCATGGTCATGGCGATCGGCGTGATGGGCGCCTCGCTGTTCTACGGCGACAGCCTGATCACGCCTGCGATTTCCGTGCTGAGCGCGGTGGAGGGGCTGCATGTCGTGGCGCCGGCGCTGGACGCCTACGTCATCCCGATCACGCTGACGATCCTGATCGGGCTGTTCGTCCTGCAGCGCTTCGGGACGGAGAAGGTCGGCAAGCTGTTCGGCCCGGTGATGCTGGTCTGGTTCGTGACGCTGGCGGCGCTGGGCATCGGGCAGATCGTTCGCTATCCCGGCGTGCTGGGGGCGGTGTGGCCCGGCCATGCGGTGGAGATGCTGTTCAACCACGGCTGGCACGGCTTCCTGCTGCTGGGTGCCGTGGTGCTGGCGGTGACCGGCGCCGAGGCGCTCTATGCCGACATGGGCCATTTCGGCCGCAAGCCGATCCGCGGCGCCTGGTACACGATCGTGCTGCCGTCGCTGCTGTTGTGCTATTTCGGCCAGGGCGCCCTGCTTCTGCACGAACCGGAGGCGATCGAGAACCCCTTCTTCCATCTGGCGCCGGACTGGGCGCAGGTGCCGCTTCTGCTGCTGGCGACCGCCGCGACCATCATCGCCGGGCAGGCGGTGATCTCCGGCGCCTATTCGGTGACGCTGCAGGCGATGCATCTGCGCTATCTGCCGCGGATGGAGGTGATGCACACCTCCGAGCACGAAAAGGGCCAGATCTACATGCCGCAACTGACCTGGCTGCTGCTGGCCGGCGTCATCGTGCTGGTGCTGAGCTTCCAGACCTCCAGCAACCTCGCCGCCGCCTACGGCATCGCGGTGACCGGCACGATGGTGGCGACCACGCTGCTGGCCTACAAGGTTGCGCGCTCGCTCGGCCGCTGGAAGCTCTGGCAGGCGGTGCTGGCGCTGGTGGTGTTCCTGTCGGTCGATCTCGCCTTCTTCCTGTCCAACCTGATCAAGGTGGAGGAGGGGGGCTGGTTCCCGCTGGTGATCGGCGGGATGGTCTTCCTGCTGATGGCGACATGGCGGCGCGGGCGCGAGGTGGTGCGCAAGCGGCTGGCCGAGGACGCGCTGCCCTTCGACATGCTGCTGGAGCGGCTGAAGGGCGGGTCGGTGCAGCGGGTGCAGGGCACCGCCGTCTTCCTGACCGGCAACCCGCGCGGCCTGCCGCCGGGGCTGCTGCACAGCCTGAAGCACTACAAGGTGCTGCACCAGCGGGTCGTGCTGCTGACCGTCGACATCGAGGACGTGCCCCATGTGCCGGACGACCAGCGTTTCGAGCTGAAGGCGCTGTCCGCCGGCTTCTTCCGGCTGATCGTCCATTTCGGCTTCAAGGACGAGCCCGACATCCCGCAGGCGCTGGAGGCCCGGCGCATCCCAGGATTGCCGTTCGAGTCGATGGAGACGACCTATTTCGTCAGCCGCGAGACGCTGATCCGCACCCACGGCAAGTCCGGCCTGCCGCGCTGGCAGGAACCGCTGTTCATCTTCCTGTCGAAGTTGTCGTCCAGCGCGTCGGAATATTTCTGCATCCCGCCCAACCGGGTGGTCGAACTGGGCATGCAGCTGGAGATTTAGGGCGAATCAGGACGGGCAGAGTTTGCCGGCCAGATTTTACCGGTGAGGCGGCGGGCGAGGGCAGTTTGTGCCGCCCCCGCCCGAAGGCCGCCCGCCTCATGCCGCTACCAGACTATCGACACCGGCGGCTTGTAGGCGGAGGCGGCGAACATCTGCCGCACCGCCAGTTCCAGCTTGATCTGCGCCTCCGACTTCTTGACGAAGGACAGATCGATGTCGCCCAGCGACTTCACCACGCAGCCGGAGCGGCTGAGGTTGCGGAGCGCCGCCTGGGACGCCTGCTGTTTTTCCTCGGGGATGGCGGTGATGGTGGCCGATCCCTCTGGCGGCCGGACGACGTAGAGGTCGAATTTCGGCATGGGCACTCTCCGTTCTGACGAAAGGTCGAGTGCCCATCGCAAGGGCCGGGCCAACTCCTATGGAGAGGTCAGCGCCGGGAAATCACCGCCGGACCATCGGGGCCAGATCCTTGCGGATGCCGGCGTCGAGACGGGCGTTCAGGTCTTCCATCATCCGGCGGGTGATGTCGAGGAAGGTGGCCTCGCGGTCGGCCAGCGAGATGTTCTCCGCCACGGTGGTGGAGTGGGTGACGGTGGACCGGGTCACGCCGCGGAAGCCGCCATTGCCGGTGTCCGGCACCTCGCCGGTGATCTCCACCTCGATTCGCCCGTCATAGCGCTGGGCCTGGTCGTTGGTGAAATAGCCGGTGATGCCCTTCTTGGTGGGCAGCGGCACCTCGACGATGCTGGCGTCGCGGATGGTGACGCGCACGCGCCCCGGCCCGCCGGCCGCCTGCAGCCGCTCCGTCGCCCAGCGCCGCACGGCCTCGGCCGGCGGGACGGCGGAACGGTTCTCCACATGCTTGCCGCCCACCGGCCGGTAGGCATCGACCACGTCGATGGTGCCGGCATTCAGCACGATCGGCCCGAAATTGGAGAAATCGACCGGCCGCGGCGCCGGCCGCGGCGGCGCGCTCTGGCAGGCGGCAAGCAGGAGGGTGGCCATTCCGGCGGCAAGGGCAAAGCGGCGCGACAGCATGGGGGCTCCGGGTGAGGGAGGGTGGTTGGAAGAGTGCGCCGCACTATAGCCGGCAAGGCGGAGGGGTGCATCACGCCTATTCCGGCGAGTTCCCATACGGAATGCGTCGACCTTGCGAGGGGGTTCAGGACAGGTCGCCGAGCAGAGCCGGCAGATCGCGGGCGCCATGAAGGATGCGGACGATCAACGGCGGCCGGCGTTCGGCATTGTAGACGATGATGTAGGGAAAGCCGGTCAAGCTGACGAAGCGATAGGAGGGCTCGGCCAGTTCTGGGCGTGGCGTTCCGACCAACGGATGAGTGCCGATGCGTTTGGCCGTCCGGGCAACCGTATCGCGCAAGGCGCGGGCGGCGCCGGGATTGTCGCGGGCGATCCAGCGGATTGCCGCCAGCAGGTCATGGCGCGCCGCCGGCGACAGCAACGCGGCGGTCATTGGTCGCGGGAATGGATGCCGAAGTTGATGCCTGAATCGATGATCGCGTCGGCTTCGGCCAGGACGTCGTCGATGGCGATGCTGCCGTCCCGGTCGGCTTCGGCCTCGGCCTGGAGCAGCATGGCGTTGAAGCTTTGCCGCCGCTCCTCGGCTTCCTGCAAAAGCCGCAAGCCGGACCGCACGACCTCGCTGACATTGTTGTAGCGTCCGCCCTCTACGCAGTCGCGGGCGAAGCGTTCCAACTCCGGAGTCAGATGCACGTTGGTCGCCATCGCGTCCTCCCCCTGAGGGTTCTATGTCAATAATTGACATAGAGTATGGGCGAGGCAAACGGGGAGCGCAAGCAGGCGGCCGGTACCCAATGGCACCGGCCACCATCGCATTGCTTACGCCCCATACACGCGGTCGAGATCCGCATCGGTGAAGTGGTAGTCGGTCGAGCAGAACTGGCAGGTCACCTCGACCCGGCCGTCGTCGATCTTCAGCTCCTGCACCTCTGCGCGGGGCAGGCTGCGCAGCATGTTTTCCACCCGCTCGCGCGAGCAGCGGCAGCCGAAGCGGAGCGCATGGCCCTCGTAGACCCGCACGCCGTCCTCGTGGAACAGGCGGTAGAGCAGGTCGGCGGCCGGCAGCTCGGTCGACAGCAGCTCGTCGCCGGTGACGCTGGCCATCAGGACCATGGCGCGGCGCCAGTCGTCCTCGTTGTCCGACGCGGTCAGCCCCTGTTCCTGGGGCAGGCGCTGGACCATGATGCCGCCGGTTCGCCAGGGGCCCAAGGAGCCGTCCGGCAGCACCGCGCGGTCGACCGATACGGTCAGGCCGGTGTCGATCTGCTCCGACTGGCGGAAGTAATGCTGGACGCAGTCGGTCAGCGTCTTGCCATACAGCTCGACGATGCCCTGGTAACGGTCGGTGTCCTGACCCTGGTCCACCGTGAAGGCGATGTAGCCCTTGCCGAGCAGGGCCGCGGCCGGGGCGATGTCGACGTCCCGCTCGGCCTTGGCCAGCGCTTCCGGATCGAACTGGGCATAGGCGCGCACGTCGCCGACCGAGGTGACGTCGGCCACCATCAGGCGGATCGGCCCGTCGCCCTTTGTCTGCAGCGTGAAGATGCCCTCGTACTTCAGCATGCTGGCGAGCAGCACGGCCAGCGTCGCCGTCTCCGCAAGGAAGCGGGCGACGGTGGGCGGATAGTCGTGGCGGGTCAGGATCTCGTCGATCGCCGGCCCCAGCTTGACGACGCGGCCGCGCAGGCGCGACGCCTCGATCTGGAACGGCAGGACGAAATCATCGGTGAGCGGGCGGACGGACGGATCGTCCATAGGGCGCATTCCTTAAGACAGAGACCGGTTATGCAGGCGTAGGGCCGAAGATCGGAGCAGAGAGCGGCCGAATCAAGATCGGCAGGGCACCCATGCGAGTTTGGCCCTCTCCCAGGGCGAGAGAGGGCCAAATCGAAGCATGACATGCGGATATCAGGCGTGGAGCGTCAGTCCAGAACGCCCATGCACCAGCCGAGGATAGCCTTCTGGGCGTGCAGGCGGTTTTCTGCCTCATCCCAGACCACCGAATGGCGGCCGTCGATCACGCCGTCGGTCACTTCCTCGTTCCGGTGGGCCGGCAGGCAGTGCATGAACAGCGCGTCGGGGTGGGCGTGCGCCATCAGCGCCTCGTTCACCTGATAGGGGCTGAGGATCGCCGCGCGCTCGTCCACGTCGGTGTTGTGCATCGAAGCCCAGGCGTCGGTGATGACGCACTCCACCCCGCGCACGGCCTCTTCCGGCGATTCGGTGACGACCAGACGGCCGGTGCCCTCGCGCTCCGCCCAGGCCAGCAGCTCCGGCGAGGGGCCGTAGACGGTCGGGCAGGCCAGACGCAGCTCGAAGCCGAAGCGGACGGCGGCGTGGGCCCAGCTGACCGCGACGTTGTTGCAGTCGCCCAGCCACGCGACCGTCCGGCCGTTGATCGGACCGCGATGCTCCTCGAAGGTCATCAGGTCGGCCATGATCTGGCAGGGGTGGGTCTGGTCGGTCAGGCCGTTGATGATCGGGATGCTGGCATGGGCCGCCAGCTCATGCACCCGCTCCTCGCCGGTGGTGCGGACCATCACCGCATCGACGAAGCGCGACAGCACGCGGGCGGTGTCGCCGATGGTCTCGCCGCGGCCCAGCTGCATGTCGTCGGGCTTCAGCACGACGACGCTGCCGCCGAACTGCTGCATGCCGACCTCGAACGACACGCGGGTGCGGGTCGACGGCTTCTCGAAGATCAGGGCCAGCGAGCGGCCGGCCAGCAGGGTGGAATGGGCCAGCCGGTCCTTCTTCAGGTCGGTCTTGATGCGGACGGCATGGTCGAGCAGGCGGCGCAGAGTGGCGCCGTCCAGCCGGTCGATGTCGAGAAAATGCCGAACGTTATTATTGTCGCCGCTCATCCCACGCACTCCTGCGCCGTCCGGTCGAGAATCGCGACGGCTTCGTTCACTTCGGCTTCGCCGATGTTCAAGGGCGGCAGCAGCCGCACCACATTGTCGCCGGCCGGAACCGACAGCAGGCCGTTGGCGCGCAGCTTCGCCACCACCTCGCCCACCGGCAGGCCCAGCTTCAGGCCCAGCATCAGGCCCTGGCCGCGCAGCTCCAGGAACAGCGACGGATGCTTGGCGACCAGCTCTTCCAGACGGCCGCGCAGAGAGGCGGAGGTCTGCTGGACGGTGTCCAGGAAGCCCGGCGCCAGCACGACGTCCAGCACGGCGTTGCCGACGGCGGTCGCCAGCGGGTTGCCGCCATAGGTCGAGCCGTGGGTGCCGGCGGTCATGCCCGACGCCGCACGCTCCGTCGCAAGGCAGGCGCCGAGCGGGAAGCCGCCGCCGATGCCCTTGGCGACGCACATGACGTCCGGCGTGATGCCGGCCCATTCATGGGCGAACAGCTTGCCGGTGCGGCCCATGCCGCACTGGATCTCGTCCAGGAACAGCAGCAGGCCATGCTCGTCGCACAGCGCACGCAGGCCGCGCAGGAACTCCACCGAGGCGGCGCGGATGCCGCCCTCGCCCTGGATCGGCTCGATGCAGATGCCGCCGGTCTGGGGGGTGATGGCGGCGCGCACGGCGTCGAGGTCGCCGAACGGCACCTGATCGAAGCCGTCCAGCAGCGGGTCGAAGCCGTGCACCAGCTTCTCCTGCTTGGCGGCCGAAATGGCGCCAAGCGTGCGGCCGTGGAAGGCCTGCTCGAAGGTGATGATGCGGTTCTTCTGCGGGTTGCCGGAGTCATAGTGGTACTTGCGGACGGCCTTGGCGCCGCATTCCCACGCTTCCGCACCGGAGTTCGTGAAGAACACGGTGTCGGCGAAGGTCACCTCGGTCAGGCGCTTGCCCAGGCTCTCCTGCCCGGCGACCCGGAACAGGTTGGAGGTGTGCCACAGCTTCTTCGCCTGCTCGGTCAGCTTTTCGACCAGATAGGGGTGCGCGTGACCCAGCGCGTTCACCGCGACGCCGGCGGCGAAGTCGAGGAATCGTCGCCCGTCGGTCGCGTAGAGATACGGACCTTCACCGCGCTCGAACACGATGTCGGCGCGGGCGTATGTGGGCATAACGACGGGGATCACGGCGTTGGACTCCAAAAATGGAAAATCCGGCGGCCATGCCTGACCGCCGGGAACGGCAAATATCCGGAGATTGATGGGTTCTGTCAACGGATAGGGGCGGAAAAGCGCGGCGAACGCGACGTCTTTACGCCTTGAGCTTGTAGCCGGTCTTGAACATGCGCCAGGCGAGCCACCACAGGCCGGCATTTACCCCCAGCATCACCGCGACGCCCAGCCAGCGCGCCCCGTCGGACACCCCGATGAAGCCGTAGCGGAAGCCGTCGATCATGTAGAAGAAGGGATCGAAATGGGCGACCCACCAGAACACCGGCGGCAGGGTGTCGACCGAATAGAAGGTGCCGGACAGGAAGGACAGCGGCGTCACCACGAAGTTGGTGACCGCGGCGATGTTGTCGAACTTCTCCGACCAGACGCCGCCGACCAGACCCAGCAGCGACAGCAGCATCGACGCCATCACCGCGTGGAACAGCACGAATCCTGGATGCGGCATGTGCATCGGGATCACCGCCCAGATGGCGAGGCCCGTCACCAGACCGACGACGATGCCGCGGGTGACGCCGCCCAGCACGAAACCGCTGACCAGTTCCATCGGCGACAGCGGCGGCATCAGGATGTCGACGATGTTGCCCTGGACCTTGGCGATGACGACGGAGGAGGAGGTGTTGGCGAAGGCGTTCTGCACCATCGCCATCATGATCAGGCCGGGGGCCAGGAACTCCAGATAGGGCGTGCTGCCCACCATCCGCACCGCCGATCCCAGCGACAGGGCGAACACCGCGTAATAGAGCAGGGTCGTCACCACCGGCGCCCAGACGGTCTGCTGGTGCACCTTGATGAAGCGCCGTACCTCGCGTGCGTAGAGCGTCCACAGGCCGATCCAGTTGACGGAACCGACGTTGCGCGGCATGGGAGGAAGGGGAAGGGTCATCGCGTCGAGATCTGCCTGTTGGGCCGCCTGTTGGGCTGCCTGTTGGGAACCGGCCGGTATAAGGCCACGAACTGTACGTGCGGCCTGTCCATCCGGCAACCGCCGCCGCCGAAGGGACTGCCATGAACACCGACGACAAGCGTTCCGCTCCCCCGGCCAGGAAGCCGCCGAAGCGCGTCACGCCGCAATATCTGGAGAACGCAGCGCTGCATTATCTGGAGCGCTTCGCCAGTTCGACATCCAACCTGCGCCGGGTGCTGATGCGCAAGGTCGACCTGTCGGCCAAGGCCCACGGCACCGACCGCGAGGAGGGCGCGCGTTGGATCGACGAGCTGCTGGCCCGCTATGTCCGCAGCGGCCTGCTGAACGACGAGACCTATGCCCGCATGCGCACCGAGAGCCTGCACCGGCGCGGAGCCTCCACCCGGATGATCGCCCAGAAGCTGGCCGGCAAGGGCATCGGCCGCGACGAGGCCGACAAGGCGCTGGACAGCCTGCGCGAGGATGTCGGGCCCGATCTGGACCTGACCGCGGCGCTGGCGCTGGCGAAACGGCGGCGGCTGGGACCGTACCGCCGGCCGGAACAGCGCGCGGCGCACCGCGAGAAGGACATGGCTGCGCTGGGGCGTGCCGGCTTCGGCTACGAGATCGCCCGGCGGGTGGTGGATGCGGAGGATCCGGACGAGGTGCTGGGGGAGTGAAAGTTAGACCCCCGGAAACGACGAAACGCGCGGCACCCTTTCGGATGTCGCGCGCCGCTCTCTTACCGGGAGTCGGAATCGTCCTGTACGCGTCCTAATTCTTGTCGGCGGAGCGGCAAGCGCCCCGCCTCAGCACACCAAACGCGTCCCGGATGCCGGGGAAGCTATCAGGCCGCGACCTGCTGCTTCTCCTGGGCCTTGGCGATCCGGCGCTTGATGCGACGGGCGTCGAGGCTCAGGACGGCGTCCTTCGCATCGAGCAGGAAGGCGTCGAGGCCGCCCTTGTGCTCGATCGAGCGGATCGCGTTCACCGAGAGGCGCAGACGCACCAGCTGCCCCAGGCTGTCGCTGAGCAGCGACGTTTCCTGGAGGTTCGGCTGGAAGCGGCGGCGATTCTTGTTGTTGGCGTGGCTGACGTTGTTGCCAAACTGCGTGCCCTTGCCGGTCACGGAGCACCGACGTGCCATCGGACTGATCCTTTACTTTAGCAAATGAAACCCGGTAACGGACGGCCTGCCGCCCGAAGGAGGCCGCTATATAGTCGAACAAAAGCGCCGTCGTCAAGCCGGGATCCGCGATGAAACCGTCAAAAGCCGAGTCGTCGCGGAAAGGTGGAGAGTCGAAGCGCGGCGGCCTCTTCGGTCAGGCGAAGAGACGCGCCGCGCCAGTCTTGCCGTGACCGGTGTCAGTTCACGGTGGGGGAGGTCTTCGACGCCGGCTTGGCGGCAACCGGCTTGGCCTGGCGGCGCGGCGCCGGCTTGGCCGCGGCCTTCACCTCGGCGGCGATGGCGGCGGCCGGGGCGGCCTGCTCGGCCTTCACCGTCTCGACCAGCTTCTTCACCGGAACCTCGACCGGCTTGGCGGCGGCGGTGGCGGCGACCGGAGCGGTCTCGGCAGCCTTGACCGGAACCGGGGCCGGAGTCGGAGCGGCTTCCGGAGCCTCGACGGCCGGGGCCGGAGCGGGGGCTTCGACCTTTGCCTCAACCTTCGGCGCTTCGACCTTCGGGGCGGCGACCGTCACCGGCTTCGGCGCCTCGGCCTTCGGGGATGCGACCGGAGCGGGGGCGGCAACCGGAGCGGCAACCGGCGCAACGTCGGCGGCCGGAGCCGGCAGGGTGGTGATCTCGGCGGCAATCTTGGTGGAGACGTCCAGGAAGCCCTGCACGCTCTCGGTCACGCGGGCCTGGGTGGTGGACAGCCAATCGCGCTGCAGCGCCGCCAGATCGGCGGGGGTGCGGGCCTTGCCCAGCCCGGCGGCCAGACGGCTGGCGTCGTTCACCGACGCGGTCACACCGTCGAACCAGCGGCGGTAGCCGTCCTGGACCAGGGTGGCGACGCGGGCGGACTTGGCCGCGGTGGTTTGAGCGTTGGTCTTGAACAGGTTCAGGACGTTGGCGGGGGTCGGCTGAGCGGTCATGGCGTTGTCTCCCGTGGAAAAGGCGCATTGGCGGAAACGGAAAGGCCGCTCCGGCGTAACCCCAGGAGACCGCGGGCACCCCGGCCCAAGCGATGTTTACCGAATCGACAAAGGCCGAATCGACACACGTCGCCCCTTTCCCGCCCGGCGCAGAATAGCCCTACGGTTGGTGCGGTGCAACGGATTTGTTGCGGTGCAGCATAAGCTGAACGGATTATGCCGGGTCCAATTACGATTTGCTCGGTTGGTCGAGGAAGCGCCCCAGCAGGATGTGGGCGGCGGCGGCCGGGATGGTGGTTCCGGCGGTCACCTCCGCCTCGAGTCGCGCCAGATCGGCCCGCACGGCGGGGTGGGCGCGGAAGCGGTCGATCAGCGTCTCGCGGATCTCGCTCCACAGCCAGGCGCGGGCCTGCTCCGCCCGGCGGGTGGCGCGGGCGCCGTTGGCCTCGGTCAGCGCCTTATGCTCGCCGATGGTGTCCCACACCGTGTCGATGCCGGTCTTCCGGAAGGCGGAGCAGCTGAGCACCGGCACTCGCCAGTCGCCGTGGCGCAGCAGGGCCAGCGCGTGGCGGTAGTCGGCGACGGTGTGGCGGGCGGTGGCGGCGAGGTCGCCGTCGGCCTTGTTGACGACGACGAGGTCGGCCAGCTCGACGATGCCCTTCTTGATGCCCTGCAACTCGTCGCCGCCGGCCGGCAGCAGCAGCAGCATGAACAGGTCGACCATGTCGGCGACCGCCGTCTCCGACTGGCCGACGCCGACCGTCTCCACCACGATGACGTCGAAGCCGGCGGCCTCGCAGATCAGCATCGCCTCGCGCGTGCGCCGCGCCACGCCACCCAGCGTCGTTCCGGCGGGGGAGGGGCGGATGAAGGCGTTGGCGTCGCGCGACAGATCGACCATGCGGGTCTTGTCGCCCAGGATCGAGCCGCCGGTGCGCTGCGACGACGGATCGACCGCCAGCACCGCGACCTTGTGCCCCAGCCCGATGACATGCAGCCCGAACGCCTCGATGAAGGTGGATTTCCCCACCCCCGGCACGCCGGAGATGCCGAGTCGCACCGAGTTGCCGGTATAGGGCAGCAGCGCCGCCAGCAGCGCGTCGGCGGTGGCGCGATGGTCGGCGCGCGTCGATTCGATCAGCGTGATCGCGCGGGCCAGCGCCCGCCGGTCCCCCGACCGGACAGCTTCAGCGAGGCGGGCGGCGTCTTGCGGGGCGGTGTCGGTCATGGCGTCGGCGTCGGCTGCTGCGAGGGGAGCGGTACCCTACCCGCGGAGCGGTTCGGGATAAAGCCCACTCACGTCCTTACCGCCGGCGACTCCACCGCCTCCAGGTTCAGGGCGGCGGCGAGCAGGGCGCGGGTGTACTCCTCGCGCGGGTCCTCGAAGATGCGCTGGGTCGGACCCTGTTCGACCACCTTGCCGTCCTTCATCACCATGACGTGGCTGGACAGCGCCCGCACCACCCGCAGGTCGTGGCTGATGAACAGGTAGGCGAGGTTGTGGCGGGCCTGGATGTCGCGCAGCAGATCGACGATCTGCGCCTGCACCGACATGTCCAACGCCGAGGTCGGCTCGTCCAGCACAACGAATTTCGGCTTCAGCACCAGGGCGCGGGCGATGGCGATGCGCTGGCGCTGGCCGCCGGAGAACTCGTGCGGGTAGCGGTTGCGCGCCTCGGGCGGCAGTCCGACCTCTTCCAGCGCGCGGGCGACCATCGCCTCGCGTTCCTTGCTGTCGCCGATGCCGTGGATGCCCAGCCCCTCGCCGATGATCTGGCCGACCGACAGGCGGGGTGACAGGCTGCCATAGGGGTCCTGGAAGACGATCTGCATCTCGCGGCGAAGCCCGCGCAGGCGCTTGGGCTGCCAGCCCTGGATGTCGGTGCCGTCGAAGCGGATGGCGCCCTCGCTGGCGTGCAGGCGCAGCAGCGCCAGCCCCAGCGTCGTCTTGCCCGATCCCGATTCGCCGACGACACCCACTGTGTGGCCGCGGCGCACCGCGACATCGACGCCGTCCACCGCCTTGATATGGCCGACGGTGCGGCGCAGCAGGCCCTTCTTGATCGGGAAGTAAACCTTCAGCCGGTCGGCGGCCATCACCTCCGCCGCGTCGTCGGGCGGGTTCAGCGGGTTGCCGCGCGGCTCGGCCGACAGCAGCTTCTGCGTGTAGGGATGGCGGGGACGGATGAACAGGTCGTCGACCTTGGCCTGCTCGACGATCTCCCCCTGGTTCATCACGCAGACACGGTCGGCCATCTTGCGCACCACGCCGAGATCGTGGGTGATGAGCAGCAGCGCCATGCCGAAGCGGCTCTGCAAATCCTTCAGCAGCGCCAGGATCTGCGCCTGGATGGTGACGTCCAGCGCGGTGGTCGGCTCGTCGGCGATCAGCAGGTCGGGCTCGTTGGCCAGCGCCATGGCGATCATCACGCGCTGGCGCTGGCCGCCCGACAGTTCGTGCGGGTAGGCGGTCAGCCGCTTTTCCGGGTCGGGCAGGCCGACGAGGCGCAGCAGCTCCAGCGTGCGGGCGCGGGCGGCGTCGGTCGACAGGCGCTTGTGCAGGACCAGGGTCTCGTTGATCTGCCGCTCGATGCTGTGCAGCGGGTTCAGCGAGGTCATCGGCTCCTGGAAGATCATGGCGATGCGGTTGCCGCGCACCTGCCGCAGCGTCCGTTCGTCGGCACCCAGCAGCTCGGTGTCGCGGAAGCGGATCGAGCCGGCGGGATGGTGCGCCATCGGGTAGGGCAGCAGCTGCAGGATCGACAGGGCCGTGACCGACTTGCCGGAGCCCGATTCGCCGACGAGCGCCACCGTCTCGCCCTTCTGGATGTCGAAGGATACGCCCTTGACGGCCTGCGTCGCGCCGCCGCCCGAGCGGAAATCGACGCGCAGGCCCCGCACGGACAGCAGGTCGGGATTGGGGGGCATGGTGGTCATGTCGGCGAACGTCCGCTGAATCTCCCTCTCCCCCCCGGGGAGAGGGTCGGGGTGAGGGGGGAGCACCGCGTGGATTCATGGGGCGATGAGAGACTTTGCGCTTCTTGCGAAGCCACGCAGCGCATCCCCCTCACCCTAACCCTCTCCCCGGGGGGGAGAGGGGACAGGCGGTCGTGGTCGATGTACATCATCACTCCGCCGCCTCCTTGCGCGCCGCCGCTGCGGCGGCCTCGTCGCTGGGGGTGGCGGTGGACATCTGGGCGATGGTCTTGCGCGGATCGAAGGCGTCGCGCACCGCCTCGCCGATGAAGATCAACAGGCTCAGCATGATCGCCAGCACGAAGAAGGCGGTCAGGCCCAGCCAGGGCGCCTGCAGGTTGGCCTTGCCCTGGGCCAGCAGCTCGCCCAGCGACGGCGAGCCGGGCGGCAGGCCGAAGCCGAGGAAGTCCAGCGCGGTCAGGGTGGTGATGGAGCCGTTCAGGATGAAGGGCAGGAAGGTCAGCGTGGCCACCATGGCGTTGGGCAGGACATGGCGCACCATGATGGTGACGTCGCCGGCGACCAGCGCCTTGGCGGCGCGCACGTAATCGAGGTTGCGCGCCCGCAGGAACTCCGCCCGCACCACATGGACCAGCGCCGTCCAGGAGAACAGCAGCAGCAGGCCCAGCAGCCACCAGAAGGTCGGCGTCACCACGCTGGCCAGGATGATGAGGAGGAACAGGGTGGGCAGCCCCTGCCAGATCTCGATGAAGCGCTGGAACAGCAGGTCGGTCAGCCCGCCGAAATAGCCCTGGACCGCACCGGCCGCCACGCCGATCACCGATGAAAAGGCGGTCAGCACCAGACCGAACAGCACCGAGATGCGGAAGCCGTAGATCAGCCGCGCCACCACGTCGCGCCCCTGGTCGTCGGTGCCCAGCCAGTTTTCGGCGGACGGCGGAGCCGGCGCCGGAACCGGCAAATTGTAGTTGATGGTGCGGTAGCTGTAGGGGATCAGCGGCCAGACCATCCAGCCCTTGGAATTGATCAGGTCGCGGACATAGGGGTCGCGGTAATCGGTCTCCGTCTCGAACTCGCCGCCGAAGGTGGTCTCGGGGTAGGCGTTGAAGACGGGCCAGTAGTAGTGATTCTCGTATTCGATCACCAACGGCTTGTCGTTGGCGATGAACTCCGCCCCCAGCGAGACGAAGAACAGAACCAGGAAGATCCAGAAGGACCAGAAACCGCGGCGGTTCGCCTTGAAATTGGCCAGCCGGCGCCGGGTCAGCGGAGTCATCACACCCTCCGCGATTCGAAGTCGATGCGGGGATCGACCATCACATAGGTGATGTCGCCGACCAGATTCATGATCAGCCCCAGCAGCGTGAAGAAGTAAAGCGTGCCGAACATCACCGGATAGTCGCGGTTGATCGCCGCCTCGAAGCCCAGCAGCCCCAGCCCGTCGAGCGAGAAGATCACCTCGATCAGCAGGGCGCCGGTGAACAGGATGCCGATGAAGGCGCCGGGGAAGCCGGCGATGACGATCAGCATGGCGTTGCGGAAGACATGGCCGTACAGCACGCGGTTTTCCGTCAGGCCCTTGGCGCGGGCGGTGATGACGTACTGCTTGCCGATCTCCTCCATGAAGGAATTCTTGGTCAGCATGGTTAACCCGGCGAAGCCGCCGATCACCATCGACAGCACCGGCAGCGCCATGTGCCAGAAGTAATCCAGAACCTGCTTGTACCAGGGCAAATCGCCCCAATTGTCCGACACCAGTCCGCGCAAGGGGAACCAGTCGAGATAGCGCCCGCCGGCGAACAGCACGATCAGCAGCACGGCGAACAGGAAGCTGGGAATCGCATAGCCGACGATGACGACGCCCGAGGTCCAGACGTCGAAGGGCTGGCCGTCGCGCACCGCCTTGGCGATGCCGAGCGGGATTGAGACCAGATAGACGATCAGCGTCGTCCAGATGCCGAGCGAGATCGAAACCGGCATCTTTTCCAGCACCAGATCGACCACCCGGCGGTCGCGGAAGTAGCTGGTGCCGAAATCGAACACGATGTAGTTCGACATCATGTGGATGAAGCGTTCGTGCAGCGGCTTGTCGAAGCCGAATTCCTTCTCCAGCTGCTTGATGAAGGCGGGATCCAGGCCCTGGGCGCCGCGGTATTTGCTGCCGCTGTCGCCGCCGGCCTGGGTCTGGCGCTGGGCGGTGTTGGCGTCGCCGCCGGCCGAACCGCCGATGCGCGAGGTCGCCTCCACCGCCGTGCCCTGGACACGGGCGATCATCTGCTCGATCGGGCCGCCGGGGGCGATCTGCACGATCAGGAAATTGATCACCATGATCCCGAACAGGGTGGGGATGATCAGCAACAGGCGGCGGATGATGTAAGCCAGCATCGCGGGTGTCCCGACCCTCCCCAATCCTCAAGGAAACGACAGCTTAGACCAGAGCAGTGTACGTGTCAGGCGGCTCAGGGTTCCGTGCGGCGTGGGCTGTTGGCCAGCTTGGCGTTCTTTTCCGGATCGACCCACCAGGTGTCCTGGAAGCCCAGGCCGTATTTTGGGGCAACCGCCGGATGGGAGAAACGGTTCCAGTAGGCGACGCGGTACACCGTGTCGTGCCAGTGCGGGATGACGTACCAGTTCCACAGCAGCACGCGGTCCAGCGCCCGGGTGGCGGCGATCAGCGACTCGCGGTCGGGGGCGGCGATCAGCGTCTCAACCAGCTTGTCGACCACCGGGTTCTTGATGCCGATGGCGTTGCGGCTGCCCGGCTGGTCGGCGCGCGAGGATTCCCAGTAGTCGCGCTGTTCGTTGCCGGGCGACAACGACTGCGCGAACCGCTCGATGATCATATCGTAATCGAAATTATCGGTGCGGTTCTGGTACTGCGCGCTGTCGACCACGCGGATCTGCGCCTCGATGCCGGCCCGCTCCAGATTGCGGACGAAGGGCTGGACGATGCGTTCCATGTCGGCCTGGACCAGCAGGATCTCGAAGCGGAAGGGCTGGCCCTGGGCATTGACCAGCTTGCCGTTCTTCAGCTCCCAGCCGGCTTCCTTCAGCAGGCCGAGCGCCGTGCGCAGGTTGCCGCGGATGTTGCCGCTGGCGTCGGTCTTCGGCGGCTCGTACGGCTTGGTGAACACCTCGTCCGGGATCTGGCCGCGGAAGGGCTCCAGCAGCTTCAGCTCGGCGGGGGAGGGCAGGCCGGTGGACGCCAGCTCGGTGTTGGCGAAATAGCTCTTGGTGCGCTGATAGAGGCCGTAGGACAGGTTGGCCCGTGTCCATTCATAGTCGAACAGGTAATTCAGCGCCTCGCGCACCCGCCGATCCTCGAAGATCGGCCGGCGGATGTTGAACACGAAGGCCTGCATGCCCTGCGGGTCCTGGTGCTTGATCTCTTCCTTGATGATCTGGCCGTTCTGCACCGCCGGGACATTGTAGCCGGTGGTCCAGTTCTTCGACGAGTTCTCAAGCCGGAAATCATAGGCGCCGGCCTTGAACGCCTCGAACGCCACGTCGAGGTCGCGGTAATAGTCGTAGCGGATGCGGTCGAAATTGTAGCGGCCACGGTTGATCGGCAGATCCTTCGCCCACCAGTCCTTCACCCGCTCGTAGGTGATGGAGCGGCCGGGTTGCACGTCCACCACCTTGTAGGGACCGCTGCCGACCAGCGGCTCCAGCGTCGTGGTGGCGAAGTCGCGGTTGGCGAAGGCGTGCTTGGGCAGCACCGGCAACTGGCCCATGATGACCGGCAGCTCCGGATTGTTGCCGTCCCGGAACGAGAATTTGACCGTGCGCTCGCCGGTCTTCTCGGCCTTCGTCACATCGGCGTAGTAGGTGCGGTAGAGCGGATGCCCCTTCTCGCGGAGCGTGTCGAAGCTCCAGATCACGTCGTCCACGGTGACCGGCTTGCCGTCCTGGAAACGGGCCTCCGGCCGCAGGGTGAAGGCGACCCAGGTGTGGTCCGGAGCGACCTCGATGCTTTCGGCCAGCAGGCCGTATTCGGTGATCGCCTCGTCGCCGTTGCTGGTGGTCAGGGTCTGGAACGCCAGCCCGGAGCCGGCGGCGGGCTGACCGCGCAGGATGAAGGGGTTCAGGTTGTCGAAGCCGCCGAAGGCCATCAGCTTGACCTCGCCGCCCTTCGGCGCGTCGGGATTGACGTAGTCGAGATGCTGGAAATCCGGCCCGTATTTCGGCTTGCCGTGCAGGGCGATGGCGTGGCTGCCCCGGCTCTGGTCCTGGCCCTGTGCCGCGACGGGTGTCGCCAGCAGCAGAACCCCCGTCATCGCGGCCATTACGCCGGTGCCCAGCCACCGCATCCGACCCGTCATACCCGCTCCCCTCCCTCGCTTGTTTTCGCGAAAACCGTTCAGATGTACGGAGTTAGCCCGGCAATGGGGCGTCATCAAGGCTGTGCCGCCTTACTAGCCGCATCGACCCACCAGGTCGCCGGGAAATTGGTGCTGCGATAGTCCTGGTCGTATTTCGGCCAGACCGCGGGATGGGCCAGCCACGCCTTGTGGGCGATCCAGCTTTCCGGGTTGTACCATTGCGGCACCATGTAGAAGCCCCACAGCAGAACGCGGTCGAGCGCGCGGGTGGCGGCCTGGACGCTGTCCAGATCCTTGGCGGCCAGCGCCTTTTCGATCAGCGCGTCTGCCACCGGGTCGTGGATGCCGGAATAATTGGCCGATCCCTTGGTGCCGGCGGCGGCGGAGCCGAAATAGCCGCGCAGCTCGGTGCCCGGCGGGGTGAAGAAGGCGAGATTGACGATGATGGCGTCGAAATCGAACTCGTCGAGCCGGGCCTGATACTGGGCGGTGTCGACAAGGCGCAAGGACGCGTCGATGCCGACGCGGCGCAACGTCTCGACATAGGGCTGGATGACGCGGGTCAGCGCCCCGGTGCCGTCGAGGAACTCGATGGTCATCGCCTCGCCGGTCTTGGCATTGGTCAGCTTGCCGTTGCGGATCTCCCAGCCGGCCGCCTTGAACAGGCGCGTCGCCTCGCGCACCTGGGCGCGGTTGTTGCCGCTGCCGTCGGTGGCCGGCAGGGTGAAGGGCTGGGTCAGCACCCGTTCCGACAGCTGCGCCTTGTAGGGGTCCAGCAGCGCCAGTTCCGCCGGGCCGGGCGGTCCCTTGGCCCCGAAGTCGGAGTTGGGGAAGTTGCTGAGCGTGCGCTTGTACTGGCCGTACAGGATGTTCTTCTGGATCCAGTCGAAGTCGAACAGCAGGGTCAGCGCCTCGCGCACCTGCGGATCGGCGAACTTGGCGCGCCGGGTGTTCAGGCGGAAGCCCTGGGCGCCGAGCGGCAGTTCGCTCGGGACTTCAAGCGTCTTCACCCGCCCGTCCTTGACGGCGGGGAAGTCGTAGCCGGTGGTCCAGCGCTGCGCCCGGTATTCGCCGCGGAAGTCGTAGGCGCCGGCCTTGAACGCCTCGAACATCACGTCGTCGTCGCGGTAGAAGTCGTCCTTCACCGTGTCGAAATTGTAGAAGCCGCGGGCGGTCGGCAGATCCTTCGCCCACCAGTCGGCGACCCGCTCATAGGTGATGGAGCGGCCGGGATCGACGGTCTTGATCCGGTAGGGACCGCTGCCCAGCACCGGCTCCAGCGTCGTCTTGGAGATGTCGCGGCCATTGGCGGTCCACCAATGCTTGGGCTGCGGCGAGAAGGTCGTGGCGAAATCGATGATCGGCTTGATCTCCCCCGTGCCGGTCAGGGTGATCTTGAAACGGCGGTCGTCCAGCGCCTCCACCTTGGCGATGTGGTCGAGGAAGGACTTGATGAAGGGTGCGCCGTGGGCCTGGATCGCGTCCCAGGTGAAGACCACGTCGGCGCTGGTGATCGGCGTGCCGTCATGCCAGTGGGCGCCCTGGCGCAGCGTGAAGATCGCCCAGGCATAGTCGTCCGGCACCTCGACACTTTCCGCCAGATGGGCATAGGCGGCGTCCAGTTCCCAGCCGGACCCGACCATCAGCGTGTCGGAGATCAGCCCCAGCGTGCGCGGACGCACCCCGCGCAGGATCAGCGTGTTCAGGCTGTCGTAGGTGCCCGGCTGCGATTCGGCCAGCCCGATCGACCCGCCCTTGGGCGCGTCGGGGTTGACGTGGGGGAAATGGGTGAAACCGGGCTTGAACTGCGGCTCCCCGAACTGCTTCAGCGCGGTGACGGTCTTGGTTGCCGCGCTGGCGGGCGTGAGGGCGGCCGGTACAGCGAGGGTCAGGATCGTGGCGGCAACGGCGAGAAGGCGGCGCATCGGCGGTCCTGTGTGGGGAGCGGACGTTCTGGTTAGATTGCCACGCCCGCTCGCCCGTCAAGCGCAATTCCGGTTCAGCATCAGCGGCTTTGCGAGCTTCGCCAGTGGTCGGCCATGCGGTCCATCAACTGGCGATAGCGACGGTCGTCCCGCATCAGCCGGCGCACCGACTTCCCGTTGCGCGGGTCGACCAGCATCCAGGCCTCCGCCGCCGCCTGATGCTCGGGATGGATCGACAGCAGGTAGATGGCCGCCTGTTCCGGGGACGCAATGGCCGTTTCCTTCAGCCCTTCCAAGATGGCGCCGACATAGAGCGGCAGGACCTTGCGGAAATCCTCCGGCCCGCCTCCCTCGTCGGCGGGGGTGTCGGAAGAGGCGTCATCGGCCATCAGCGCGCTGCGTTCGGCCGCCGGCAGGGCGAAGAAGGCGTCCAGCCCCAGCAGCAGGTCGCAGACGGTCTTCTTGCGCACCATCCAGTTCGACCCGCCCGATACCCGCGTGGCGAGGCCTTCCAGAAAGGGGCGCAGCTTTTCAGGGGACGTTTCGAAGACGGAACGGGCGGGCGGCTCGATGGCGGTCAGATTAAGGGCGGTCATCTCGGTGTCCTCAGCCGGCCAGCGCCTTCATGGCCTCCTGGTGGATCAGCGGATCGCCGGCGGCGATCACCCGGCCGCTGGAGTTGGCGTCGAGCGGCTTGCCCTCCCAATCCGTCATCAGCCCGCCGGCCCCGGTCACCACCGGCACCAGTGCTGCGAAATCGTAGAGCTTCAGCCCCGACTCGACGACGAGGTCGTAATAGCCGGACGCCAGCAGGCCGTAGGTGTAGCAGTCGCCGCCATAGGCCGCCGTCTTCACCTCGGCGACGACACGGCGATAGGCGTCGTAGTCGCTGCCGGGGAACAGGTCGGGCGAGGTGGTGCCGAACATGGCGGCGCCCAGCCCGCCGGGGCAGGGGCGGACGCGCACCGGCTGGCCGTTGTGGGTGGTCGGCCGGCCTTCGACGCCGATCCAGCGGTCGCCGACGATGGGCTGGTCGATGATGCCCAGAACCGGGCGGCCATGGTGCAGCAGGGCGATCAGCGTGCCGAAGATCGGCCGGCCGGTGATGAAGGACTTGGTGCCGTCGATGGGGTCGATCACCCACACCCATTCGGCGTCCAGGTTCTTGGTGCCGTGTTCCTCGCCATAGATGCCGTCGTCGGGGCGCTGGCTTTCGATGATGGTACGGATGACATGCTCCGCCTCGCGGTCGGCGATGGTGACCGGCGAGGCGTCGGCCTTGTCGTCGATGGTGACGGGGGTGCGGAAATAGCGGCGGACGACGCTGCCGCTGGAGTCGGCCAACCGCTGGGCGAGCGCCACCATCGGGGCGGGGCAGGGTTCGGTCATGGTCGCTCCTTGAACTTTTGCCGAAATTGGTTGCCGCATCCTACCGGTGCCCGCCCGCCCCGGAAACCCGAAAGCGCCCTGTCCGGGCTTTCGGCCTCTGAGGCGGTTCGTGCCGTCGCAGGACAGCTACGCCACTGCGGGGGCTTTCCGCCCAGGTTGGCTTGTGGCAGCCTCGACGGGCCATGACGAACAGACCCAACATCTACGCCGCCGCGCCGGTCGACCGCGCCTCCCTCCGCCGCAAGGACGAGGATTGGCTGACGGAGGCCTGGCTCGCCCCCGCGTCCCGCGTCCTGCCGGTCTGGCAGACCAAGAGCTTTGTCGCCGGTCCCCAGGATGCGCCGCGCGCCGTCCTGTTGCCGGCGGAGGGGCTGGACGCGGTGCCGATCTTCCTCGGGCTGATGGAGGACGGCGCTCCGCTCTTCACCGTCGACCTGTCGATGGTGGAGGAGCCGGACGCGCTGCCGGCCTTGCAGGGCTACGGCCGGTTCGAGGATCTGCGCGTCACCGGGCCGCTGATGCCGGAAGGGGAGGCGGCGCTATGCGCCTATGCGCGCGGCATGGTGTGGTGGAACGCCCGCCACCGCTTCTGCGGCGTCTGCGGCTCCCCGGCCGCGTCGGCGGAGGGCGGCCATGTGCGGCTCTGCACCAACCCCGACTGCGCCACCCACCATTTCCCGCGCACCGACCCGGCAGTCATCATGCTGGTCCATGACGGCGGCGACCGCATCGTGCTGGGCCGCCAGAGCCGTTTCCCGCCGGGCATGCATTCGGTGCTGGCCGGCTTCCTGGAGCCGGGCGAAAGCCTGGAGGACACCGTCGCCCGCGAGGTGTTCGAGGAGGTCGGGCTGACGGTGACCGATATCCAGTACCGCTCGTCGCAGCCCTGGCCCTTCCCGTCCTCGCTGATGCTGGGCTTCACCGCGCGGGCCACCAGCTTCGACATCGACACCGGCAATGACGAGCTGGAAAGCGCCCACTGGTTCGACCGCGACTTCCTGCGCACCCACACCCCGGACGAGACCTTCCGCCTCGCCCGCCCCGACTCGATCGCCCACCGCCTGATCCGCGAGTGGCTTGCGGAGGGATGATCGTCCCCCCTCAATGCCGCCGTTGCGGTCCCGCCGTGCGGGCCGGGGAGCGGCGGCGGTCGAAGGGGTTGGGGTGGCGGGTGCAGGTGTCGTTGTAGAGCGTCATCAGCGAGGCTGCTTCGGCCGGACGGCGGCGGTTGGCGCTGCACAGATTGTCCCACACCATTTGGCGGACGGCGGCGTCACCCCAGGGCTCATGCAGAAGCGAGGCGCCCTTCTCCAGGGCAGTCATGAAGGGGAGATGTTCGTGGGCGGCGATCTGCGCCACCTCCTCCGCCTCCAGATTCGCCAATCCCAGGCAATCGTCCATCGTGAGCATGGCAACCTCCATCCGTGGCGCCATGGCCGTCGGCGGGGTTTCACCCGTCAGCCGCCGTGGTGTCTTGTTGTATTCGTAGGCTTATGAGTCCGGTCCTTGCCGGTCTTTACTGTATAACAACTTTCGCTAATCATGCCCAGCACCTGCCGGACGCGGCCGCGGCTAAGTCGCGTCACTGCGGCGGAATGACGCGCGACTTGCGGCGGCTGCGAAAAGACTTGCGGCGTTGCGGCAGAGAGACGCCGGGAGGGGATCAATCCTCGCCGACGCGCTGGCTTTCCTGATAGCGGAATGGGTTGGCCGGATAGACGCCGAGGATCTTCACCTCGCGGGCGAAGAAATCCAGCTCCTCCAGGGCGAGGCGCAGCGGGCGCTCGTCGGGATGGCCCTCCACGTCGGCATAGAACTGGGTCTGGGTGAAGTGGCCGCCGACCATGTAGCTTTCCAGCTTGGTCATGTTGACGCCGTTGGTGGCGAAGCCGCCCAGCGCCTTGTACAGCGCGGCCGGCACGCTGCGGACGCGGAAGACGAAGGTGGTGATCGTCTTGCAGGAGCCCAGCGCCGGCAGCTTCGGCTCGCGCGCCAGGATCAGGAAGCGGGTGGTGTTGTGGGTGGCGTCCTCGATCCCGCTCTTCAGGATGTCGAGGCCGTAGATCTCCGCCGCCAGCGAAGAGGCGATGGCGGCATGGCGCGGGTCGTTCATCGCCGCGATCTCTTTCGCCGCCCCCGCCGTGTCGGCATGGTTGATCGCCTGCAGCCCCAGCTCGCGGATGGCGGTCTGGCACTGCGACAGCGCCTGGATGTGGCTGCGTACGGTCTGGATGCTGTCCAGCGTGGCGCCCTTCGGGGCCAGCAGCTGGTGATTCACCCGCTGGAAATGCTCGCCGATGATGTGCAGGCCGCCTTCCGGCAGCAGATAATGGTTGTCGGCGACGCGGCCGGCGATGGAGTTCTCCACCGGAATCATCGCCAGAGAGGCGCGGCCCTCGCGCACGGCCGAGAAGGCATCCTCGAAGGTGGCGCAGGGCATTGTCGTCATGGTCGGCCGCGCGTTGCGGCAGGCCAGATCGGAATAGGCACCGGGGAAGCCCTGGAAGGCGATGACGTTGGACGTGGGCATGGACGAAGCTCCCCCGGCGGATCGTGAAGGCGGGTCGGTAAGGCGTGCTCTTGATCGGTCAGCCGCC
>NZ_CAMLJP010000076.1 GCF_946480385.1 uncultured Azospirillum sp. | reverse complement strand
CGCTCGACATGGGCTCGCTGCTGGCCGGCACCCGCTATCGCGGCGATTTCGAGGAGCGGCTGAAGGCCGTCGTGTCGGAGCTTGAGGCGACGGAGGGGGCCATCCTCTTCATCGACGAGATCCACACGGTGATCGGCGCCGGCGCCACCTCGGGCGGGGCGATGGATGCCTCGAACCTGCTGAAGCCGGCCCTGGCTTCCGGTTCGCTGCGCTGCATAGGTTCGACCACCTACAAGGAATACCGCAGCTACTTCGAGAAGGACCGGGCGCTGGTCCGCCGCTTCCAGAAGATCGACGTCAATGAGCCGTCGGTCGAGGATGCGATCAAGATCCTGCAAGGCCTGAAGCCCTACTACGAGAAGCATCACAAGGTCACCTACACCAACGACGCCATCCGCGTCGCGGTGGAGCTGTCGGCCAAGTACATCGGCGACCGCAAGCTGCCCGACAAAGCCATCGACATCATCGACGAGGTCGGTGCCGCGCAGATGCTGCTGCCGGAGAACAAGCGCCGCAAGAAGATCGGCGTGAAGGACGTGGAGGCGGTGGTCGCCAAGATCGCCCGCATCCCGCCGAAGTCGGTCAGCCGCGACGACAAGGAAACGCTGCTGAACCTTGAGCGCGACCTGAAGACCATGGTCTTCGGCCAGAACAAGGCGATCGACGCGCTGGTCTCCGCGATCAAGCTGGCCCGTGCCGGCCTGCGCGAGCCGGAGAAGCCCATCGGCAACTACCTGTTCACCGGCCCGACCGGTGTCGGCAAGACCGAGGTGGCCCGCCAGCTCGCCATGACTCTCGGCATCGAGCTGACCCGCTTCGACATGTCCGAGTACATGGAGCGGCACACGGTGTCGCGCCTGATCGGTGCCCCGCCGGGCTATGTCGGCTTCGACCAGGGCGGCATGCTGACCGACGCCATCGACCAGCACCCGCATTGCGTCCTGCTGCTGGACGAGATCGAGAAGGCCCATCCGGATCTGTTCAACATCCTGTTGCAGATCATGGACCACGGCAAGCTGACCGATCACAACGGCAAGATCGTCGATTTCCGCAACGTCATCCTGATCATGACCTCGAACGCCGGGGCCGCCGACATGGCCAAGCCCGCCATCGGCTTCGAGCGTGACCGCCGGGTCGGCGAGGACATCGAAGCGGTCGAGAAGATGTTCACGCCGGAGTTCCGCAACCGTCTCGACGCGATCATCCCGTTCGCGCCGCTGACGCAGGAGGTCATCAACCGCGTCGTCGACAAGTTCATCATGCAGATGGAAGCGCAGTTGGAAGACCGCGGCGTGTCCATCGAGCTGAACGAAGAGGCGCGCGAGTGGCTGGGCAAGAAGGGCTACGATCCGCTCTACGGCGCCCGCCCGCTTGGCCGCGTGATCCAGGAGTACATCAAGAAGCCGCTGGCGGAAGAGCTGCTGTTCGGCAAGCTCAGCAAGGGCGGTCTGGTCAAGGTCACCGTCAAGGACGACAAGCCGGCCTTCGACTATGCCGAAGGCAACCGGCCGAAGCGCACCTCCGGCGACGATGACGAGGAGATGGTGTCGGAAATGGTCGAGTAGCCTCGGCCGATCCGTTCCATATCGTAAAAAAGGGGGCCGTCCGCGGCCCCCTTTTTCGTTGTGCCGCCGACGGATGCGCTCTTTTGCATCGCTTCGTCACCGCGCGAAACTTTTGCGCGACTGCCGGACTGCGCTATGGTCGCGGCATGACCGATCCCGTCGCCATGCAGTCCGCCGCTGCGCCCGCCCTTCCCCAATCCGCCGACGCGCAGGCACCCCTGATGCCCGCGCCCGACGCGCTGCGCATCGCCTTCGCCTGCGCCGACACGGAAGAGGCGCGGGCTGCCCGCACCCGGCTGGTCCACCGCTACGGCAACGCCACCGCGGACGAGGCCGACGTGATCGTGGCGCTGGGCGGCGACGGCTTCCTGCTGGAAACGCTGCACCGGGCGCTGACCCGCAACCGCCAACGACCGACGCCGGTCTATGGCATGAACCGCGGGTCGGTCGGCTTCCTGCTGAATGTCTACCGCGAGGAGGATCTTGCCGAGCGCATCGTCGCCTCCCAGCATGTCAACCTGCACCCGCTGCGCATGGTGGCGACGCGGGTCAATGGCGAGCGGGTGGAGGCGCTGGGCATCAACGAGGTGTCGCTTCTGCGCGAGACGCGGCAGGCGGCAAAGCTGCGCATCACCATCGACGGGGTGGTCCGGCTGCCGGAGCTGATCTGCGACGGCGCGCTGGTGGCGACGCCGGCCGGCAGCACCGCCTACAATCTGTCGGCCCATGGCCCGATCGTGCCGCTGAACGCCGGCGTGCTGGCCCTGACCCCGATCAGCGCCTTCCGCCCGCGGCGCTGGCGCGGCGCCCTGCTTCCCCATGCCGCCCGCATCTGCTTCGACGTGCTGGAAGAGACCAAGCGTCCGGTCAGCGCCGTTGCCGACTTTACCGAGGTGCGCGAGGTCCTGCGGGTCGAGGTGCAGGAATGCCGCGACGTCGGCCTGACCCTGCTGTTCGACCCCGAGCTGAATTTCGAGGAACGCATCCTGAAGGAACAGTTCGCGCCCTGACCCACCCCTATGCCCGTCTGGCGACCCAGACGGCGGTCAGATCGTCGCGCAGCGGCAGGCTGGTGCGGGCATAGAAGCTGTCCATCATCGGGCGCAGCGGATGCTGGCGGTCGCGGGCCAGCCCGTCGCGGACGAAATCGGGCACCGCCTCCTGCCCCAGCGGCTTGCACTCCTCACCACCGCATTCGATCAGGGCGTCGCTGTACAGGAACAGGAAACCGCCGCGCGGCAGGCGATGGCTCTGGTCGACATACTGCGCCCGGCGCGAGGCGCCCAGCACCAGCCCAGCCGAATCGAGCAGGCGGATGTCCGGCCCGTCGCCCTTCGCAGCGGCCGGCGTCCCCAGTACCGGGTTGGGCGAGCCCGCCGCGGCGAAGGTCAACGTGTCGGTGGCAAGATCGAGAATGCCGAAGAAGGCGGTGGCGAACTGACCCGTCGGCAGCACGTCCTTCAGGGCGGCGTTCAGCTGCGCCAGCCATTGCGATGGCGCCATGTGCTGCATCGGGAAACGGTCGATCAGCGTGTGCAGGCGGAAGGTGTTGATCGCCGCGGTGATGCCATGCCCGGCGAAATCGACCATCAGCAGCCCCAGCCGCCGGTCGCCCAGCGGGTAGAGCCCCCAGAAATCGCCGCCCAGTTCCGACGACGTCTCGAAATGCGCATCCAGCGTCAGGCCGTAGCGGTCGGCGACCTCGGCCAGCCGGCGGTTCTCCGGCAGAAGCGAGGTCTGCATGGCGCGGGCATGCGACAGCTCGCGCTGGACCCGCTCGCGGAAGGCGGCAAGGTCGCCGAACAGCTTGCGCTTCTCCAGCTGGTGGCGGACGCGGGCCACGCATTCGCCCGGCTTGATCGGCTTGGAGATGAAGTCGCTGCCGCCCGCCTCGAAACAGCGCACCTGCTCCTCGTCGCTGTCCAGCGCGGTCTGGAACAGCACCGGAAGCTCTTCGTGAGTCGTGTTACGGCGCAGTGCCTCGCACATCTCCCAGCCGTTCATCACCGGCATGTCGACGTCGAGCAGGACGAGGTCGGGGCGGAAGCGGTCGACGGCTGCCAGCCCTTCCCGGCCGTTCTCGGCGAAGGCGATGTCGGTGATGCCGGCACGGCGGATCACCAGGGCAAGGGATTTGCGGTTGAATTCGTTGTCGTCGACGATCAGGACACGGCAGTCCGACAGCGACAGGGCGGACCCGGCCATGGACGCTCCGTCAGCGGTCGAACTGCAGGACGGTGCAGCGTCCGCCGTCGGTCACCGTCACCCGGGCGGCCAGCGTGCGCATGAAGACGAAGCCGCGGCCCGACCGCGCCTTGTTGCCGCTGATGGCTGGGGCCAGTTCGGTGTCGAAGCCGCCGCCCTGGTCCACCACCGCGATGGCGATGCTGCGCTCGCTCCAGCGGCAGAAGATGTCCAGCCGCCGCCGCACCACGGCGGGGTCGCCCAGCCGGTCGCGCATCATCTCGCTGAAGCGGCGGTAGCCGCCCGGCTCCCCCTTCACCGCGCTGGAAAGGCCGAGGTTGCCGTGGACGATGGCGTTGGCGACCGCCTCGTGCAGGCAGAGTTCCACATTGGAGCGACGTTGCGGATCGAGCGCACCGCGCCGCTCCAGCTCGTCGCAGACCAGCACCGGGCATTGCAGGCCATAGGCGGTGCCGGTGGTCAGCGACAGGTAGAATCCGGGCAGGTCCGGATGGTCCGCCGCCGGAGCACCCGACCAGTCGTCCAGCAGGGCCGCCGCCTCGTCGGCACCCTCGCCCAACTCTACCGTCAGGAACGGGCCGCGGACGAAGGCGGCACGCAGCCGGTCGCGGTCCGCCCGGTCCATCAGCAGCGTTTCCACCACATGGTCCCCTGGCCGTTCGCTCGTCCGCTCCCCTGGCCGCGAGTCCGGGGACGCAGGGCCGTCTCCCGGAAGCTGGTCCGTTCCGCAGAAGCGTGCAAAGACGCGGGCGGCCATATCGGTAGGCACCCGGTCGCGCAGCAGGCTGAAGCCACGCAAAGCCGCTTCGGCCGGAGGCTCGGCCCTGCGGTCGTGATGAGCGGCGTCCATGCGGCAAACTCCCATCGGACGGAAACCGGCAGGCGGGCGGGAACGGGATCGCTCCGCCCCCGCGGTTCGAATTCGGCCGTTCAGGGCTCGATGGTGATGATCTCGCTCAACCGCGCGAGTTCGATCGACCGCCTGACCTCTCCCGCCGGGCCGCTGACGATCATCTTGATGCCGCGTTTCTCGGCCTCTTCCTGGAGGATCAGCAGCATGCCGAGACCAGCGGAGTCGATGAACTCCAGCGCCAACATGTCTATGACCAGGCGACGCCTGCCAAACCCCGCCATCTGGTCCAGCAGTTCGACGATGTCGGGAATCTTGTCATGGTCGGTGAACTCCAGGCGGCCCGTCATCCTGACCTCGGTCGCATCGCCTGTATTGGTCGTCTTGAAATCCATAAATCCCCTCAACCGGTCCGCAGCCTTGGCCGCATCCATACGAATGCGCGTGAAACCCAGGCATATTGCTTATGCACAGTAGTGCACTCCGTCGCCTTGCCTCAAGTGCCGATGCTGTGGCTCCGCAGTATTTCCCGGAACTGCGACATTGCTTCAATGACCGGCCTCGGGACTCACCCCCATGGACGGGTTGCACACAACGGAGTAGAACATATCCGGGAAGGCACGCGCGCCGCGTGCCGAACCGACAGCGCCGACTCACGATACACCTGTTGCGGACGTCCGTCGCCAAGCCCTGCCCACTCCGCACGTCCGTCCAACCGCCCTTACCACGAACCTCCGGAACGGCAATGCATGACCAGGATCGCTGAGGCGTGGCGTCGTGTCCCGACGGTATCGGCCAAGTTCCTTCTGATCCTTGTGCCGAGCCTGGTGATCGCCGTCTCGCTGTGCTCGGCCCTGTTCTACTACCACCGCTACAAGGATCTTCAGGCTGGACTTCGGGAGAAGGTGGCAGCCATCGCCGACGTCAACGCGGCGGCGCTGACCAACAGCCTGTGGACCTTCGACGTCCCGGCGATCCGCAACGTCATCCAAGGCATCGGCGCCAACCGGGAACTGGTCTGCGTCCAGGTTAGCGACGATTTGGCGGAGGGGCGGTTCGTCTGGCCGGGATCGAACTGCCCGGCCCACGACGACGCCCATATCGAACGCCGTCCGATCCGAGTGCAGAACCTCCAGGTCGGCACCCTCACGCTGCATTACAGCCAGGACGTCGTGCGCGAACAGCTGCGGCAGGAGGTGATGAACACTGCGGCGCTGCTTCTGCTGATGCTGGCCGGCACCATCGCGGCGGCGCTGGCGGCGTTGCGGCTGACGGTCGGGCGGCCGCTGGGGAGGCTGATCGCCGCCATCCTGGAAGCGGAGCGCGGCGGCGGTCACAAGCCGGTGGACTGGGGCGCCGCCGACGAGCTGGGCCGGGTGATCCAGGCCTACAATGCGATGCTCGCGCGGCTGGGACAGGAGGAGGCCGCCCTGCGCAAGAGCGAGCAGCGGCTGGCGCTGGCGATCACCGCGACCCGGTCCTCCGTCTGGGACTATGACCTGCACACGGGGCATTATTGGTGGTCGACGGAGTTTCCCGCCCTGCTCGGCTATGGCTCCAACGAATTGCCGATGACGGCGGAGACCTGGTCTTCGCTGCTGCACCCGGACGAGGCGGACCGGGTGATGGCCGATTCGCGGCGGCGCCTGCGCGATCACGCCATGGCCTTCACCGCCGTCTACCGCATGCGGCGGCGCGACGGGCAATGGGCCTGGATCGAGGATCGCGCCACCGCCCAACGCGACGCCGACGGCCGCGCGCTGCGCCTGACCGGAACCATGTCCGACGTCACCGAGCGGGTGCGGGCGGAACTGGATCTGGCGCATGAGCGCAACGTGCTGCAGGTGACGCTGGACAACACCGACCAGGGGATCATCAAGGTCGACGGCGACGGGCGTGTGGTGACGGCCAATCGCCGGGCTGCGGAACTGCTGAACATCGCCCCGGAGACGCTGTCCGGCAACCCGCGCTTCGCCGACATCGTCGCGATCCAGCGCCGCCGGGGCGAGTTCGGCGAGATGGGCGACGATCCCGACCTGTATCTGAGCTTTGGAACCGGTCGGGGGGGCGCCGGTATGGCGATCGCCGGAGCGGATCCAGACGATGAGTTCGGGGTCCCGCTGGGCGAACCGGAGGGGATGATCGACCAGCCCTTCACCTTCAAGCGCCGCCGCCCCGACGGCCGCATCGTCGAGGTGCGCACCAACCCGCTGCCGGAGGGTGGCTTCGTCCGCACCCTGACCGACGTGACGGTGGAGGCGCGCTCGGCCGAGGAAATCTTCAATGCGATGCAGGAGCTGGAGCGCGCCTATGCCGACCTGAAGGAGACCCAGGCCAGTCTGGTCCAGGCGGAGAAGATGGCCTCGCTCGCCCTGCTGGTCGCCGGCGTCGCGCACGAGATCAACACCCCCATCGGCATCGCCTTCGGCTGCGCCACCCACCTGTCGGGACGGACCGCGACGCTGGCCGATGCGTTCGAACGCGGAACGATGAGGAAGTCCGAACTCGCCGCCTATGTCGCCACCGCCGGCGAATCCTCCCGTCTGATCGAACAGAACCTGACCCGCGCGGCCGAGCTGATCCAGAGCTTCAAGCGCGTCGCCGTCGACCAGACCAGCGAGGAGCGGCGCCGCTTCGACCTGCTGGCCTATCTGGAGGAGGTGGTGACCTCGCTGGGCCCCACCCTGCGCAAGAGCCGCCACCGCGTCGCCATCGCCTGTTCGCCCGGCATCGTGATGGACAGTTTCCCCGGCGCGCTGAGCCAGGTGGTGACCAATCTGGTGATGAACGCGCTGACCCACGCCTTCCCGGCCGACAGCAAGGGGCACATGGTCATCGACGTGGACGAGGCGGCGGACGGCGAGGTGGAGATCCGCTTCGCCGACGACGGCGTCGGTATCCCCGCGGAGAACCTGCCGAAGGTGTTCGAACCCTTCTTCACCACGCGGCGCGGGTCGGGCGGCAGCGGGCTGGGACTGCACATCGTCTTCAATCTGGTGACGCAGTCGCTGGGCGGGCGGATCTCGGTTGACAGCGTTCCCGGCGATGGAACTACCTTCACCCTGCGTATCCCGAAGACCGCAGCCACCTCCTCGACCGCCGCCTCGCCCCACACCGCCTCGCCCCCGACGACGACGTCCGTATCGCTGGAGATTGAACCCGCATGAGCAGCGGCGCCTACGACGACGACGAGATCCTGTTCGCCGACGAAGAGGCGGACGGTGCCGCGGCCGGGCATGACGCGGTGGCGGTGGCCCGCGCGGCCATCGTCGACCCGGCGGCACCGCCCTGGCCGATCCTGGTGGTCGACGACGAGTCCGACGTGCATTCCATGACCGGATTGCTGCTGGCCGACGTCACCTTCCAGCGGCGGCGGCTGGACCTGATCAGCAGCTTCACCGCGGCGGACGCCCGCAACGTGCTGGAACACCGGCGCGACATCGCCGTGATCCTGCTGGACGTGGTGATGGAGGAGGACGACTCCGGCCTGAAGCTGGTGCGCTGGATCCGCGACGAGCTGGGCAACCGCGACGTCCGCATCATCCTGCGCACCGGTCAGCCGGGACAGGCGCCGCAGCGCGACGTGATCGTCGATTACGACATCAACGACTACAAGCCGAAAGCCGATTTGTCGGCCGAGAGCCTGTTCACCGCGGTGATCGCGGCGCTGCGCGCCTTCGACCAGATCCTGTCGATCGAAACCCGGGTGGCGGAGCGCACGCGCGAGCTGCGCGAGAGCCGCGAGCAGGCGGAAGAGGCGACCAAAGCCAAATCCGCCTTTCTCGCCACCATGAGCCACGAGATCCGCACGCCGATGAACGGGGTGCTGGGGATGCTGGGCCTGCTGGAGCGGACCGACCTGGACGAGCAGCAGCGCGACACAGTCGGCACCATGCGCGAATCGGCCAATGCCCTGCTGCGGATCATCGACGACATCCTGGACTTCTCGAAGATCGAAGCCGGGAAGATGGATCTGGAGCGGGTGGCGCTGTCGGTGCCGGCCCTGGTGGAAGGCGTGGCGGAAACGTTGGCACCCGCCGCCGGAGCCAAGGGGCTGACGCTGCTGACCTATGTGGATCCGGCAATTCCACAGGCATTGCTGGGCGATCCGGTGCGGCTGCGCCAGATCCTGTTCAATCTGGCCGGCAACGCCATCAAGTTCACCGAAACTGGCCGCGTTGTGCTGCGCGCCGAACTGGAGCCGGCCGGCACACAGCGCGATGCGGCCGGGCCGCTGCTGCGCATCGCCGTGTCCGACACCGGCATCGGCATCGCCGAGGCCAACTGCCAGCGCCTGTTCCAACCATTCACCCAAGCCGAAAGCTCCACCACCCGGCGTTTCGGCGGCACCGGTCTGGGACTGTCGATCAGCCGGCGGCTGGCGGCGCTGATGGGCGGCGAGATCGGGGTGGAGAGCCAGCCCGGCGAAGGCTCCACCTTCTGGCTGCGCCTGCCGATGGACCGCGCCGCCGGCCCGGCGTCGGCGGAGGACAGCCAGGACGCCATCGGGCTCGACGGGCTGACGGTCCTGCTGGGCGTGCCCGACGATATGGAGCGGGGTTTCCTCGCCCGCTATCTGGAGCAGGCCGGCGCCCACGTGCTGCCCGCCGCCTCGCCGCCCGAGCTGGCGGCCCAGGCCCGCATCGCGCGGGAGGCCGGCTGCGCCGTCGGGGTCGTCGTCATCGACGAGGCGCTGCACATCCCCGCCGCCGCCTGCGCACCGGAGGAGCTGGGGCGACGCAGCGGCGAGGCCCGGCCGCCGGTGGTCCTGCTCTGCCACGAAACCGGCGGAAAGCCTAGTCCCGACTCCCTCCCCGGCACGCGGGGGGCGGAGCCGGGCACGATGGTGCTGAGCCGGCCGCTGCGCCGGCTGGTGCTGCTGCGTGCGGTGGCCATCGCCGCGGGGCGTCTGTGCCCTCCCCAGCCGGCGGCCCAGGCCCACCCCCACCGTTCCTCGGCGGCACACGCCTCGACCAGGATTGGACGCGGCACGGCCAGCCCTGCCGCCGGCTCTGCCAACGGCCAGGGCGCACCCAGCGTCGAGGAGGCGATGGCCCAGGGCCGGCTGATCCTGGTGGCGGAAGACAACCCGGTGAACCGCAAGGTTCTGCAGATGCAGTTGCAGGCGCTGGGCTATGCCGCGGAGATGGCGCCGGGCGGGGCGGAGGCGCTGGCGGCACTCGACGCCATGCGGCAGGGCCGGCGCCGCTACGCCATGCTGCTGACCGACGTCCAGATGCCGGAGATCGACGGGTTCGAATTGACCCGTCAGGTCCGCAGCGGCGAGGCGTCGGCCGGCGTGGGCAACCGCTTGCCCATCGTTGCCATCACCGCCAACGCCGCACCGGCCGACATCGAAAGCTATCGCGCCGCCGGCATGGACGATGTGCTGAGCAAGCCGCTGGAACTGTCGCAACTGGCGGTGACGCTGGCCCGCTGGATGCCGCCGGCCGCAGCCGATGCCGCGATTCCCGATGCGGCAAAGGCGCCGCCTGTACCGACCACCGCCACCGCTGCCGGCAACGGCGCATTGGTCGATCTCGGCAATCTGCGCGCGCTGTGCGGCGGCGATGCCGCGATGCTGGCGGAGCTGCTGAACGATTTCGTTACCATCAGCCGCGGCGTGCTTGCCGACCTGGGGACGGCGCTCGGCAACGGCGACCGTGATTGGGTGCGGGCCTGCGCCCACAATCTGAAAGGCTCCTCCCGCAATGCCGGCGCCAAGCCGCTGGCGGAGGCGGCCCGCCTTTTGGAACAGGCCGCCACCGAAGGCGCCACGCTCGACCGGCTGGCGCAAGCGGCCGACCGGCTGCGCGACAGCTTCGCCGCGACCTGCGCCGCCATCGAACAGGAACTTGCCGGAACGGAGCGGCTAAGGACATGAGCGATCCGGCATGAGCGATCCGACGGACTTCCAACTCGATTTCCGGCCCGGCCGGCGGGAGGCCCTCGGCCTGCTGCTGGGGGCTGCCGCCACCGCCGCCGCACCATGCGCCTTCGCCCAGAACGCTCCGCCCGACGTCGGCGTGCCGCGGCTGGGCGAGGAGCTGACGCCCTTCGGCGCGGTGCGGGCCGGCAACCGCACGCGGGCGATCCCGCCCTGGACCGGCGGGCTGACCACCGCACCGCGTGGTTATGTGCCCGGCCGCCCGCCGATCGATCCCTATATCGAGGACGTCCGCTGGTTCACCGTCGGCGCCGCCGATGTCGAACGCTACAAGGTTCGGCTGACCGCCGGGCAGCAGGCGCTGCTGGCGAAATATCCGGAAAGCTTCGAACTGGCGCTGTTCCCCTGCCACCGCAGTGCCGCCGCACCGCAGCGGATCTATGACGCCACGCTTGTCAACGCCGACCGCGCCGGTCTTGGGGAAAACGGCCTGGCATTGCGCGGTGCTTCGGTCGGCGTGCCCTTTCCCATCCCCGCCAACGGCGTGCAGGCGATGTGGAACCACAAGCTCCGCTGGCGCGGCGGCAGCGTGTCGCGCACCAGCCTGACCGCAGTCCAGTCCGGCGACGGCAGCCGTTCGATGACGAAGCTGCGGGAGGAGTTCGCCTCCCCCTATGCCGACGGCGACATGGCGGCACCGCCGCTGCTCTATCGCCGCACCATCCTGGAACCGAGGGAGCAGGCCGGCAGCAGCCTGATCCTGCAGGGGACCCTCGACCCCATCGCCGCGCGCACCCACGCCTGGGCAAGGGAGGGGGAGCGTGGCCGCGTGGTGAGGGCGCCCGACTTCGCCTATGACACGCCGGACCCGGTGACGGGCGGCATCTGTACCGCCGACATGCTGGACATGTTCAGCGGCGCACTCGACCGCTTCGACTACACGCTGGTGACGCGGCGCGAGATGTACATGCCGTACAATGCCTACCGGCTGTCCAACCCCGGCCTGACGATGCGGGACATCCTGTGGCCGGGGCACCCCAACCCGCAGTTCCTGCGCTATGAGATGCACCGGGTCTGGGTGGTCGATGCCCGGCTGAAGCCGAATTTCCAGCACGCCCTGCCCGACCGCACCTATTACCTGGATGAGGACAGCTGGCAGATCCTGGCCTCGGAGCATTACGACGGCAAGGGCGACCTGCTGCGCTACGCCGAGGCGCACCCGGTGCAGCATTGGCAGGTCCCCGCCCTGGTGCCGGCGGTGGAATTCGCCTTCGACCTGACCGCCGACCGCTACACCGCCCGCGGCCTGGACAACGGCCTGCCGCCGGCGATGTTCGGCGCGCCGTTGACGCCGCAGGATTTCACCCCCGACGCCCTGGTCCGCCGCGGACGCCGGGGATAGCGATCACTCGGATCCGGTCTGACGAACCTCGTGCACCTCGGCCGGATGGGCGGCGTGGCGGTTCAGAACCTCCAGCGCGATGCGTTCGCGCGCGGCATCGCCGACATTGACCCAAAGCAGGATGCCGCCCTTGTCGAGCTGCTGCAGCATCGGCTCGTTGCGCTTGTCGGTGATCCATTGCGACAGGAAGGACCCGGCCGCTCCGCTGCCCACACCGGCGGCCGCGGCAGCCGCGGCGGCGGCAAGCGCCGTGCCGCCGGTGGCCAGCACGGCCCCGGTGGCGATGATCGCGCCGACATAGGCGGGGAAGCCGACCGCGGCGCCCTTGCCGCTGCCAACATCCTCCGGCGAGATGTAGGCTTGCCGCGGCGCGTCGGGATCGTGGGCGAGGCTGCCGACATCGCCGGGCACGCCGCCCAGACGCTCACGGATCGTCTCGTCATTGGCCAGCACGCTCAGCTCGTGGCGCTGGAAGCCGGCCAGGGTCAGGTCGTCGATGGCGCTCTGCAGGGCCTCACGGCTGTCGAAGACCGCCACGGCCTCGCGCACCGCAGCATCGGCTCCGGTGGTTCCGCTGTCGCCCGTCCAGGCGCTGGAATCGATCGTGGTCGGGTTCTGGTCGCGGCTCTCGATCATGCCTCCACCCCTTCGCTTCGCAGGAAGTCCGAACAATCCAGATCCAACCGGAAACCGGGCGCAAGGTTCCGCTCAGGGTCGCGATGCGACGGGCGGGTAGACTGTGCCGCGCGGCTCCGGCATGGCGCCCAGGAACCACCAGAGGCCCAACCCGATCAACAAGGCCTTCACCAGCAGGAACAGCGCGATGTGACGGGCCAGCGGATTGCGGAGCATGAGCTTCAACCTGTCGATGCAGCAGGCTTGGAGACGAATGCCGATCTGGCAAAAGCACCTGTCTTTTGGCTAGTATCCGGCACCCCTGCTGTCAAGGAAGGATACCCGCCATGAAGCGGCTCCTGCTCGCCACCCTGTTCGCCGCCGGCCTGTCCGCCGGTTCCGCCGCCCCGGCCCTCGCCCAGATCAGCCTGTTCCAGGACACCGGGCTGATGCAGGCGGTCAATGACGGCGACGTCGCCAAGGCGAAGGGCGCCCTGTTGCGGGGCGAGAACCCGAATCAGGCCGACATCCACGGCAAGACCGCCCTGCTGGCCGCCGTCGACCGCTCCAGCCCGGCCATCGCCAAGCTGCTGCTCGAGAGCGGCGCCAACGTCAACCGCGCCGACAAGGCGGGCAACACCCCGCTGCTGGCCGCGGCGGAGAACGGCAATCCGGAGCTGATCGACCTGCTGCTGAAAAAGGGCGCCAAAGTCGACATGGAGAATCGCGAGGGCATGACCCCGCTGATGGTCGCCGCCCGCAACGGCCGGGCCGACGTGGTGGACCGGCTGCTGAAGGCCGGGGCGCAGGTCGACCGTTCCGACTTCACCGGCCGGACCGCGCTGAACTGGGCGCAAGACAGCCGCAACGCCCGCGTCGGTACCCTGCTGCGCCAGGCCGGCGCGCGCTGACGGTCCGACTCTACTTCGCGGAGACCTCATGTTCGGTTCGGCCTTCGGCGGTCCCGGCCCGCTGCTGCTCCTGCTGCTGGCGCTGGGGATCGACGCGCTGTTCGGCGACTGGCTGGACCGCATCCTGCCCGACCCGGCAGGGCTGGCCCGGCGATTCTGCAACGCCGCCGATGCCCGGCTGAACCGGGCGGAGCGGGGCAAGTCGGCCCAGGTGATCCGTGGGGCGCTGGTGGTGCTGGCGCTGGTGCTGATCGCGGTGGCGGCCGGCCTGCTGATCGAATGGATCGGCTCCATCGGCCGCGGCTGGATGGCGGAACTGCTGGCCCTGCTCTGCGGCCTGCGCGGCCGGGCCGCCTGGACACGCATCCGCGCGGTGCGCCGGGCGCTGGAAAGCGGCGGGCGGGTGCCCGGCCAGGAGGCGATCCAGTCGCTGACCCGCCGCCATGTCTACGGCCTGGACGAGCACGGCATCGCCCGCGCGGCGGTGGAGGCCGCCGCCCGCGCCTTCGACCGCAAGCTGGTGGCGCCGGTCTTCGGCTATGCCCTGCTCGGCGTGCCGGGCCTGTTCGTCTGGACCGCGCTGGACGGCGCCGACGCCGCGCTGGGTAGTCCCGGCGTCCGCCATGGCCGCTTCGGCCTGACGGCGGCGACGCTGGACGATGCGCTGAACGCCCTGCCCGCCCGGCTGGCCGGCCTGCTGCTGGCGCTGGCCGCCCCCTTCATCGGCACCGCCAAGGCCGGCGCCGCCCTGCGTGCCTTGGGACGCGACGCGCGCAAGCATCCGTCGCTGAACATGGGCTGGCCCATCGCCGCGATGGCCGGCGCGCTCGGGCTGGCGCTGGGCGGGCCGCACCGCGACGGCGGCGTGGTCATCACCGAGAACTGGATCGGCGACGGCCGCGCCCGCGCCACCCCCGCCGACATCGGGCGAGCGCTCGCTCTCTCCGCCGTCGCGGCATTGCTGCTGGTCGGGTTGGTGGCGCTGCTGCTGTGGGGCGTGGCGGGAATTTAGAACGCGACTGGGTCAGCCGCCTGCGGCCCAACATCCTCAACCATGTAGAATGGCCCCCGCCGATCGCGCTCGACCCGCAGGATGAAGCGGCTGATCCCGCCGGCCTTGATGGTCCAGAGGTCGCCGCCCTCATCCAGCGGACGCAGCTCCAGCTCGCCCGGAACCGGCGCCTCGCCCAGCCGCTTCAGGATGCGGTCGGCGCGGGTGCGGTCGATGGCAGGCAGGCTCTCGGCGGCGCGGGCGTCGAAACGGTCGCTCTTCACATAGCGGGTGCCGGCACCCTGGATCGGGCTGGACGGCCGGCCCGGCTGCAGACGCGCCCGCGCCGCCATCAGGCGCCAGCGCGCGGTGCCGCAAGCCTGCACCGCGGCGGCATGGACGGCGGCGACACGCTCGATCAAGTCGGGGAACAGCGGCATCAGCTCGCGCCGCTTGTAGGCGACGCGGCTCATCAAATCGTGGATCGAGCGTTCGGCGGTCGCGGCGGCTTCCGGCAGGTCCACCGTCTCCGCCGCCAGCAGGGCCGGGATGGCGTCGAGCGCCGCCCCCCTCACCAGCGCGTCGATGCGCGCCAGCGCCGCCGCCCCGGCCGCGTCGGTGCGGGCGATGGCGTCGGCCACCACCGGACGGGCGCGGTCGAGCGCCTCATCCCTCGGCACCTCTTCCGACAGGGCGGACAGCCAGCCGGCGTCGAACAGGGTGCCGTCGGGGAAAGGAGGAAAGGCGCTCAATCGCTCAACGCCTTGTCAGTGGGGGCTCTGTCAGTGAAGGTCAGCCGTCCGCGCGCATGCGGGCGACGATGGCCTCCAATACCTCTTCGGCCCGGTCGTTGTCGACCTGACAGGTGCCGGCCGCCTGATGGCCACCGCCACCATATTGCAGCATCAGCGGGCCGATGTCCGTCTTCGAACTGCGGTTCAGGATCGACTTGCCGCAGGCCAGCACGGTGTTCTGCTGCTTCAGGCCCCACAGAACGTGGATCGACACGTTGGTGTCGGGGAACAGCGCGTAGATCATGAAGCGGTTGCCGGCATAGATCGTCTCCTCCTTGCGGAGGTCGAGCACGACGACGTTGCCGCGCACGGTGGCGCAGCGCTTCAGCTGGTCGACGAACAGCTCGGCATGCTGGGTGTAAAGCTCCACCCGCTCCTTCACGTCAGGCAGCTCCAGGATCTGCGCGATGGAATGGCTGCGGCAGTAGTCGATCAGGTCCATCATCAGCTGGTAGTTCGACACCCGGAACTCGCGGAAGCGGCCCAGACCGGTGCGCGCGTCCATGATGAAGTTCAGCAGGGTCCAGCCGGTGGGGTTCAAAATGTCGTCGCGCTGGTACTGCGCCGAGTCGGCCTGATCGACCGCCTGCATCATCTCCTCGGAGATGGTGGGGAAACGCTCCTTCCCGCCATAGTAGTCATAGACGACGCGGGCGGCCGACGGGGCCTTGGGGTCGATGATGTAGTTGGGCTTCTCGCCGACGCGCATGGTCTCCGACAAATGATGGTCGAACACCAGATGGGCGCCTTCGACATAAGGCAGGTTGGTGGTGATGTCGCGGCCGGTGATCTCGATCTTGCCGTCCTGCATGTCCTTGGGATGGACGAACTTGATCTCGTCGAGGATGCCCAGTTCCTTCAGCAGGACGGCGCAGACGAGCCCGTCGAAATCGGAGCGGGTAACGAGGCGGTATTTCGCTGCGTCGGACATGCAAGCTTCCCCTGGCGACCGTCATGGTTGAGCGCGTGCCGGAAGGGTAGTCGCCTACCCCTTCGGCGCGCAATGCTTTACCAGAGGATTGTTACGGAGATCAGCCCCGGATCAGCCCCAGGGACCGCGGCGGTTCTGCGGCATGAAGCCGCCCTGCCCGCCCTGATTGCCACCCTGCGGCGGCGCCCCCCAAGGCGAGCGGCCGTCGCGCGGCGGGGTATGGCCACCGCCGAAGCCGCCGCCCCCAACCCCACCGGTGAAGCTGCCGGTCTGGGGCGCCATGGCGCGCAGCCGCGCCACCCGCTCGCCCATGTCGGGGTGGGTGGAGAACAGGCTGGCCATGCTGGCGCCGCTGAGCGGGTTGGCGATGAACAGGTGGGCGGTCGCCGGGTGCGCCTCCGCCTGGTAATTGGGGATGTGGTTGGCGCTGTTGTGGATGTTGGTCAGCGCATCGGCCAGCCAGTTGGGACGGCCGCAGATCTCGGCGCCGATGCGGTCGGCCTCGAACTCGCGGGTGCGGCTGATCGCCATCTGCACCAGCGTCGCGGCGATGGGGGCGAGGATGGCGGCCAGGATCGCTCCGACCATGCCCAGCGGGTTGCCGCCGCGCTCGTCGTTGCTGGAGCCGCCGAAGAACAGGCCGAAATTGGCCAGCATCGACACCGCGCCGGCGATGGTCGCGGTGATGGTCATGATGAGGGTGTCGCGGTTCTTCACATGCGCCAGTTCATGCGCCATCACGCCGGCGATCTCCTCCGGCGTCAGGCGTTGCAGCAGGCCGGTGGTGGCGGCGACCGCCGCATGCTCCGGGTCGCGGCCGGTGGCGAAGGCGTTGGGCTGGTCGTTCTGGATGATATAGACGCGCGGCATCGGCAGGCCGGCACGCTCCGCCAGACGGGCGACGATGCCGTGGAACTCCGGCGCCGAGTAGGCGTCCACCTCGCGGGCGCCGTACATCGACAGCACCATGTCGCCGGAATTCCAATAACTGAACAGGTTCATGCCCAACGCGAAGACGAACGCGATGATCAGGCCGGTCTTGCCGCCCAGCAGGAAGCCGACCGCCATGAAGATCGCCGTCAGGCCGGCAAGGAGAATGGTGGTCTTCAGATAGCTGGTCATGATCGCCATATCGGTTCAGGATGGGCCGAAGTGGAGTAACCCACTCCGACCCAAGATATGGGCCCGATCCGCGCCCGCCTTCAAGATGCCCGCAGCAGTGCGATGGATATGATGACCGAACAGACCAAGCCGCAGCAGGACGCCGCCGAGGCGGTGACCGCCACCGAAGCCGCCACGGACGCCACGGAGACCAAGGGTCCCGAACAGAAGCCCGGCGAGATCGGCGGCCCGAAGGGGCCGGAACCGACCCGCTACGGCGACTGGGAGTTCAAGGGACGCTGTTCGGATTTCTGATCGCAGACTAACTCCACACGATCACTCGACCCGGCGCCCCGTCACCGCGTCGAACAGGTGCAGGGCGCCGTCCTGCGGGGCGACCGTCAAACTGTCGCGCTCGCGCACGGTGGGGATGCCGGCCATGCGGACAAGCAGGGTCTCGCCGTCCGGCAGACGGCCATAGACCACCGTGTCGGCCCCCAGCGCCTCCACCAGTTCGATCTCGATGGAAAAGCCTTCCGCGGCGACCGCCAGATGCTCCGGCCGGATGCCCAGCTTGATCGGCCGGCCGGCGTCGGTCGGGCGCGGCTGCGGCAGGGACAGACGCTGGCCACCGGGCAGCAGCACCGCCTCGCCACGGTCGTCGATGCGGCCGTCCAGCACATTCATCGGCGGCGAGCCGATGAAGCCGGCGACGAACAGGCTGGCCGGGCGCTGGTAGACCTCCAGTGGCGTGCCGATCTGCTCGGCCACGCCATGGTTCATCACCAGAATGCGGTCGGCCAGGGTCATCGCCTCCACCTGATCGTGGGTGACATACAGGCTGGTGATGCCGAGCCGGTCCTGCAGCCGCTTGATCTCCACCCGCATCTGGGTGCGCAGCTTGGCGTCGAGATTGGACAGCGGCTCGTCGAACAGGAAGGCGGCGGGTTCGCGCACGATGGCGCGGCCCATGGCGACGCGCTGGCGCTGGCCGCCCGACAGCTGGCTCGGCCGGCGGTCAAGGAAGCGGCCGAGTTCCAGGATCTCCGCCGCCTTGTCGACGCGGGCGCGGATCTCCGCCTTCGGAATCCCGCGGATCTTCAGGCCGTAGGCCATGTTGTCGAAGACCGTCATGTGCGGATAGAGCGCGTAGTTCTGGAACACCATCGCGATGTCGCGATCCTTGGGGTCCAGCTGGTTGACCACGCGCCCGCCGATGGCGATCTCACCGCCGGTGATGCCCTCCAGCCCGGCGACCATGCGCAGCAGGGTGGATTTCCCGCAGCCGGACGGCCCGAGCAGGACGAGGAATTCGCCGTCCTGGATCGCGATGTCGATGCCCTTGATCGCTTCGACCGGGCCGTAGGACTTGCGGACGTTGCGGATTTCAACGGTTGCCATTGTTCTTCTTTCCCTTCGCCCGCGCTTACTTTTCGCTGTCCACAAGACCTTTGACGAACCAGCGCTGCATGAACACCACCACCGCCACCGGCGGCAGCATCGCCAGCACCGTTGTCGCCATGATGATGTGCCAGTCGTTGGCCGACTCGCCGGTGCCGATCATCTTGGTGATGCCGGTCACGATGGTTTCCATGTCGCCGCTGCTGGTGACCAGAAGCGGCCAGAGATACTGATTCCAGCCATAGATGAAGAGGATGACGAACAGCGCGGCGATGTTGGTGCGCGACAGCGGCAGAACCACGTCGATGAAGAAGCGCACCGGCCCGGCGCCGTCGATCTTCGCCGCCTCCAGCAACTCGTCCGGGATGGTCAGGAAGAACTGGCGGAACAGCAGCGTCGCCGTGGCCGACGCGATCAGCGGGATGGACAGCCCGGCATAGGTGTTGATCAGCCCCAGATCGGCGACGACCTTGTAGGTCGGGATGATCCGCACCTCCACCGGCAGCATCAGCGTGATGAAGATCAGCCAGAAGAAGGCCATGCGCAGCGGAAAGCGGAAGAAGGCCACCGCATAGGCCGACAGGATGGAGATGGCGATCTTGCCCAGCGCGATGGACAGCGCCATCACCAGGCTGTTCAGCATCATGGTGCGGACGGGCGTGTACATGGCGCGCTCGCCCGCCTCGCCGACCCAGGCCTGGGCGTAGTTCGCCGCCCCCTCCCCGCCCGGCCACAGCGGCAGCCCGCCGCGCCCGATGGTGCCGGCGTCCCAGGTGGAGCCGATCAGCGTCACATAGATGGGATAGGCGAAGATCAGCACGCCGACGATCAGGACGATGTGCGGCACCAGATCGATGAACCTTGTCTGCTTCATGAGTAATGGACCTTGCGCTCGACGAAGCGGAACTGCACCGCGGTCAGCGCGATGACGATCACCATCAGGATCACCGACTGGGCCGACGATCCGCCGAGGTCGTTGTTGACCACGCCGTCCTGATAGACGCGGAAGATCAGCGTTTCGGTCGCCTTGCCCGGCCCCCCCTGGGTCAGGGCGTGGATGGTGCCGAAGGTCTCGAAGAAGGCGTAGACCATGTCGACCACCAGCAGGAAGAAGGTGGTCGGCGACAGCAGCGGGAAGGTGATGGTCCAGAAGCGCCGCACCGGCCCGGCACCATCGATGCTGGCCGCCTCCATCACCGAGCGCGGGATCGCCTGCAGTCCGGCAAGGAAGAAGATGAAGTTGTAGGACACCTGCTTCCAGCTGGCCGCGAGGATCACCATCAGCAACGCCTGCCCGCCGTTCAGCCGGTAGTCCCAATCAAAGCCGAGCGCCCGCAGCGCCTGGCCGAAGGACCCGATGTCGGGGTTGAAGATGAACATCCACAGCACCGCCGCGACGGCCGGAGCCAGCGCATAGGGCCAGATCAGCAGCGTCTTGTAGGCGCTGGCGCCCTTGATCTTGGAATCGGCGAGCACCGCCAGCAGCAGCGCCAAACCCATCGCCAGCACCGTCACCGCGACGCTGAAGATCACCGTGGTCTGCAGCGTGTCGAGATAGTTCGGATCGCTCAGCACATAGGTGAAATTCTCGAACCAGACAAACTCGCTGCGGATGCCGAAGGCGTCCTGGAGATGCACCGACTGCCAGACCGCCTGGGCCGCCGGCCAGATGAAGAACACCAGCGTCACCGCCACCTGCGGCGCGAGCAGCAGATAGGGCAACAGCCGGCTGTCGAAGGTGACGCGACGCTGCAAAGGTTGGTCTTTCGTGGGTTGGGCGTGGCGCTTGGAGGGTTTCCCCTCTCCCCGGCAGGGAGAGGGGATCCGGAGGTGGCTCGGTGGATCAGCCCTTGTTGGCCCGCTCGAAGTTGCGAAGCACGGCGTTGCCGCGCTTGATCGAGGCGTCGAGCGCCTGCTTGGCGTCCTGCTGGCCCTGGAAGGCCTTCTCAAGCTCTTCCTGGATGATGTTGCGGATTTCCGGCAGGTTGCCCAGGCGCAGGCCCATGCTGTTCTCGGTGGTCGGCGTGCGGGTCAGCTGCGCGGCGGGCACGTCGGCGCCCGGATTCTTCTCGTAATAGCCCTGCGCCTTGGCGATCTCGATGCCCTTCAGCGTCACCGGGACATAGCCGGTGTCCATGTGCCACTTGGCGTCGACCTCGGGCTTGGCGAGATAGGTGAAGAACTGCGACACCGCCTTGTATTCGGCCGGCGTGCGCTTGGGCGAGGTCATCACCCAGAAGGCCGCGCCGCCGATGATGCCGTTCTTCGGACCCTCCTTGGCGAATTCCGGCCAGTAGGGCAGCGGGGCGGCGCCCCAGGCGAAGTTCGCCTCCTTCAGGATGCGGCTGCGCAGCGAGGACGACCCCTGGATCATCGCGCATTCGCCCGACGGGAACAGCGCGTCCGGCTTGTTGTCGCGGCCGCCATACTTGAACAGCCCGTCCTTCTGCATGTCGATCAGCGTCTGCACATGCTTGACGTAGAGCGGGGCGTCGATCTTCAGCTCGGCGTTCAGCCCGCCATAGCCGTTGGCCTGGGTGGCGAAGGGCGTGTTGTGAATGGCGCCGAGCTGTTCCAGCTGGACCCAGGTCGGCCAGGAGGTGGTGAAGGGGCAGCTCGACCCCGACGCCTTCAGCTTCTTCGCCGCTTCGATCAGTTCCGGCCAGGTCGCCGGCGGCTTGGCCGGATCGAGGCCGGCCTTCTGGAAGGCATCCTTGTTGTAGAACATGATGGCGGTGGAGCTGTTGAACGGCAGCGCCATCATCTTCCCGTCCTTGGACGAGTAATAGCCCTTCACCGCGGGGATGTAGGCGTCAGGGTTGAAGGACGCCCCCGTCTCCTGCATCAGCTGATAGACCGGCTTCACCGCCGGACCGGCGGCCATCATGGTGGCGGTCCCAACCTCGAACATCTGCACGATGTGCGGCGCGTTGCCGGCACGGAAGGCGGCGATGGCCGCCTGCATCGTCTCCGGATAGCTGCCCTTGTAGGAGGCGTTGACCTGGACCGTCTGCTGGCTTTCGTTGAAGTCCTTGACGATCTGCTCCAGCTGGCCGCCCAGCGGCTGCGGCAGGCCGTGCCAGAAATCGATCACCGTCTTGGACTGCGCCAGGGCGGTACCCGGCAGGGCGGCGGCGAACAGCAGCGCGGTGGTGGTGGCGGCGCCCGTCAGGAGGGCAAGCTTGCGGCGGGTCAACATGCGGTGGGTCTCCCTATCCCGGTATGGTGCGCGGTTGTCATGAGGGCAACGGGTTGCCGTCCCGCGACGCTTTCGTGAAGTTTTGGTGGCAGACGCTTAGGGCCATGTGTGCGCTTGCGAAAAAGACCGGCTGCTCGATGATCGTTTTCGAAACTGTTTGGTTGCTCTAAGCGTCACACTGCGCACGCATACCAGGGTCTGTCAAGACGCCGCTTTACAGTTTTATGACGTGAAAACCACAGCGGTAAAATGTTGCGGAGCGAAAATGCGCGGACGCGGAATGTCTAACGCGGGCCAGCGGTGTTGCAGGCGGTATCGGGCCGTCGGCCGTCGGCCCGGAGCGCTCCCCGTCCGGCCTTCAGGCTGCTGAGCAGGCGGCGCAGATCTGCGGGGTCGCAGGGCTTGTGGACCAGGGGAAAGCCGCTGCGGTCGACGCTGCGCAGCCGGTCGGGATCGGTATCGCCGGTGACGATGACGCCCGGTACCCGTCGGCCGCAGCGGGCTCGCACCGCCTGGATGGCGTCGATGCCGGTCTCCGGCCCCGACAGGCGCAGGTCGGACAGCACGAGGTCGGGAGTCGCGGCGCCCCCGTCCAGCCCGGCGCAGGCCTCGTCGATGCCGCGGGCGGGGATGACGGCATAGCCCCAGCCCTGCAACAGCAGCCCGATCCCCTCCAGCTGCATCGCGTCATCCTCGATCACCAGCACCGTGCCGGCCGCCGCAGGCGCAGCCGAAGAAGACTGGCCGACCGCCGGGTCAGGCTCGCTGTCGGCGGACCCGTCGTCCGACCGGTCACCGTCATTGCCGGCCAGCGGCACTTCCACCGCGAAGACGGAGCCCTTGCCGGGCTTGGAACGCACCGTGACCGTATGCCCCAGCACCTGGGCCAGCCGCCGCACGATGGCGAGACCGAGGCCGAGCCCCTGCTTGCGGTCGCGTCCGGGATTGCCGAGCTGGTGGAAGTCCTCGAAGATCACGGCATGGTTGGCTGGATCGATGCCGACGCCGGTGTCCCACACCTCGATGCGCAGGTTCGCGCCGCGCCGCCGCGCCGCCAGCAGGACGCCGCCCTTCAGGGTATAGCGCAGGGCGTTGGCCATGATCGGCCGCAGCAGCCGTTCCATCAGCACCGGATCGCTGGTCACCTGGGCGTCGAGCGGATGGACGTTGAAGCGCAGCCCCTTGGCCTCCGCCTCCGGCCCAAACTCCTCCAGCATCTTGGCGAGCAGTTCATCGACCGGAAAGGTCTGCGGCTTGGCAGTGACCAGCCCGGCTTCCAGCGCCGACACCTCCAGCAGGGCGCGCAGCAGGGTCTCGCCGCCGATGATCGCCTGCTCCAGCTTGTTCGCCAGCTCGATGGAAGCCGGGTCGGTCAGCCGGCCACTCAGCAGATGGTGGAACAGATGCATTGCCTGGAAGGGCTGGCGCAGGTCGTGGCTGGCCGCGGACAGGAACTTGCCCTTGGCGGTGCGGGCGCGTTCGGCATCGGCACGCGCCTGTGCGGTCTCCGCCCGCGCTTCGGCTAGGGCGACTGCAGTGGCATCGGCGGCCAGCGCCACCGCGCAAATCCGCCCGCCGGCATCCGCCACCGGGGTCAGCGCCAGCGCAGACGGCAGGCCGGGGAGCGGACCGGCGGCGCTGACCGCTATTCCAGTCTCCATCACCTGCCGCCGCAGCCCCTCGATCCCGTCGGCGGTGCCGGCAGACAGCCCGGCCTCCGCCAGGGTCTTCCCCTCTACTGCGTCCGGCGAACAGCCGAGAGCGTCGGCGAAGGCACGATTCGCCACCAGCACGCGCGCATCCTCACCAAGCAGGGCCTGGGGCGAACCGTTGGCCGACAGCAGGGCGTCCAACCAATCCTCGCGTGTCGGCGTTTGTTCTGGGATGAGAGGCATTGGCGTGTACTCGGCAAGGCTACGGGAAAGACCAACAACAGGAAAACGGGCGGCAGGACCGGCGATAAATGGGAGGTCCACTGACCGCCGCGTTACCTCTGCTTTATCTTGTGCTCCAATCGATCGTGTCAAATGTGACCTCAGTCCACCCCATGGCCTAAGTTCGTTCGAAAGCCTTAAGACTTAGATCAGAAGCCGGGCCGCTGCGCCATTCCGACAAAGGGCGGAGGACGCTTCCGCATCCGGCGTCGGCCGCGCTATAAGACGCCCATGGTGCAACGCCGCCCCGCCCCGTCCCGTCGCCGCAAGCGATCCGCCGCCCGACCGCCCCAGCCGCCGCGGGCGCTGGAGATTTCCGGCCTGCCGATGCCGCTGGAGTTGCGGGAGAGCGCGCGCGCCACCCGCATGACCCTGCGCGTCGATCCCGGCCGCGGGCTGGTCCAGGTGGTGGTGCCGGTCGGCGTGTCGGAAACCGATGCCCGCCAGTTCGTCGGACGGCATGACGGCTGGCTGCGGGCGCGGCTGGCGGCGATGCCACCCTCCCTGCCCTTCGCCGACGGCGCCAGCGTCCCCTATCTCGGCGTCGAGCATGTCATCCGGCATGACCCGGCCCTGCGTGGCGCAACCCGGATCGAGGACGGCACCCTGCTGGTCGGCGGCCAGCCGGAGCACATCGCCCGCCGCATCCGCGATTTCCTGACCGCCGAGGCCAAGCGCGAACTGGCGACCCGCGCCCGGCTGAAGGCCGCGACCATCGGCGCCCGCGTCGCTGCGGTCACCATCCGCGATACCAAGAGCCGCTGGGGCAGCTGCTCGTCGACCGGCCGGCTGTCCTTCTCCTGGCGCCTGATTCTGACGCCGGAGCCGGTGCTCGACTATGTCGTCGGGCATGAGGTGGCGCATCTGCGCGAGATGAACCACTCCCCGCGCTTCTGGGCGCTGTGCGCCAGCCTGACGGACGGCACCGGCGTGGAGTGGCCGCGGGCGTGGCTGAAGGCGAATGGGACAAGGCTGCTGCGGTACGGGTGATGGGCAATACAGGTGGAGACCGAGTCTAGCCCACCACCTCCACCACCCGCAGTTCGGACGCGGCGGCATCGCGCCGGACAAGCTCCAGGAAATCCTCGTAGGGCATCGGGCGGCCCAGCAGATAGCCCTGGCACTGGTCGCAGCCCATGCCGGCGAGGCAGTCGTACTGCTCCTCCGTCTCCACCCCTTCGGCCAGCGTCTGCATGCGCAAGGATCGCGCCATGCCGATGATCGCCTCGGCGATGGCGCCGCTGTCCGGGTCGTCGGCGCGCAGACCGCTGACGAAGCTGCGGTCGATCTTCAGCTTGTCCACCCTGAAGCGCTTCAGATAGGCCAGCGAGGAATAGCCGGTCCCGAAATCGTCGATGGCGAGCGGCACGCCCATCTCGCGCAACTGCGAGAAGGTTTCGGACACCACGTCGGACTCGTCCATCAGGACGCTTTCCGTCACCTCCAGCTCCAGCGCCGACGGCGGGACGCCGTAAGCGGACAGCCAGCCCGCCACCCGCTCCGCCAATCCGGGGCGGCGCACCTGCACCGCCGACAGGTTGATGGCGATCAGCAGATCGCGGTGGCGCAACAGTTCCGACACCCGGCGGCAGGCCTCGCCCAGCACCCAGTCGCCGAGCGGCAGGATCAGGCCGGTATCCTCGGCCACCGGAATGAACTGGCCGGGCATGATCAGCGTGCCGTCGGGCTGGCGCCAGCGCACCAGCGCCTCCGCCCCGACCAGCCGGCGGTCGTCCAGCGAGAACTGCGGCTGGAAATGCAGCTCCATTTCGTTGTTGGCCAAGGCGCGGCGCAGGTTGTTTTCGGTCCACATGCGATCCGACGCGCGGCGGTTCAGCTCCGGCGTGAAGAACTGGTAGGTCGCGCGCCCGGCCTCCTTGGCGGCGTACATCGCCATGTCGGCGCTCTTCAGCAACGCGTCGATGCTGGTGCCGTCGTCGGGATAGACCGCGATGCCGATGGACGGCGTGACCTGCAGCTCATGTCCGTCGATCAGATAGGCTTCCGACAGGGCGTGCAGCACTTTGCGCGCGACGATGCCGCCGGCATCGGGGCTGTCCATGTCGCTGATGAGGATGATGAACTCGTCGCCGCCCTGCCGGCTGACCGTGTCGCTGGCCCGCACCGTGCCGGTCAGCCGCACCGCCACCTCACGCAGAAGTCCGTCGCCGACCTGATGGCCCAGGCTGTCGTTGATGGTCTTGAAGCGGTCGAGATCGACGAACAGCAGCCCCACCTTGGTGCCGTGGCGCCCGGCGGCCAGGATCGCGCGCTCCAGCCGGTCGCGCAGAAGGAAGCGGTTGGGCAGGTCGGTCAGGAAGTCGAACTGCGCCAGATGGCGGATGCGCTCCTCCTGAGCGCGCGTTTCGGTGATGTCGGTGAAGGCGGCGATGTAGTTGGCGACGGCGCCGTCCTCGTTCCTGACCAGCTTGACGCTCAGCCATTCCGGAAACACCTCGCCGTTCTTGCGGGTACTCCAGATCTCGCCGGCCCAATGGCCTTCGGCACGCAGTTGCGCCCAAAGCTCCTCGTAGAAATCCGGCGGGTTGCGGTCGGAGCGCAGGAATTCCGGGCCGCGGCCGAGCACCTCGTCCCGTCCATAGCCGGTGATGCGGGAAAAGGCATCGTTTGCGGCGACGATCTGCCGGTGTTCGTTGGCGACGAACATGCCCTCCGCCGCGTTGTCGAACACCTTGGCCGACAGCCGCAGCTGCCATTCCGCCCGCTTGCGCTCGCTGATGTCTCGCGCGATGGCGGAGTAATAGACGTCGCCCTCATAGGTGATGCGGCTGGCCGTGACCTCAAGCTCCAGCATGCGGCCGTCGGCGGTGAGATAGGCGGTCTCGTAATGGCTGGCCGCGTCCTCGCCCTCCGCGGCAAAGCGCTTCAGCAGGTCGGCCTGCCCCATCACCAGATCGTCCAGCCTTCCGCCCAGCGCCTTGCAGCCGAAGGGATTGACGTAGGCGATGCGCAACCCGGCATCGGCCAGCACGACGATCTCGGACACATGGTCGATGAAGAAGTTGGCGAGATAGAGCTGGCGGGCCCGTTCGCGCAGCATGCTGTCGCTGTGCCGGACCCGCAGCTGATAGCTGCCGACGATGCGCCGGATCCAGCCGGTGACCAGCCACGACACCCCGACCGAGGCCGCCAGCGCCACGCCCAGCACGGCGACCGTGGTCCAGACCCGCTGGTTGACGCCGCGGCTGATCTCCGCCCGGCGGACCTCCATCTCTCGGCCGACATCGTCGATGTAGGAACCCGCGACCAGGATCCAGCCCCAGACGTTGGGAGCGGAGACATAGGCCATCTTCGGCGTCGGCCGAGCCGAGACCGGATGGATCCAGTCGTAGCGCAGCTCGCCGCCGCCCTGGCGCCCCAGCTCCAGCATGCGGGTGACGATGTCGCGCTCGGTCTTCCACGGCAGGTCGCGGGCATTCATCCCCTCCGACGCCGGGGCGGTGGGCGACAGCAGCACCTGCCCGTCCTGGCGCAGCACGCCGATGAAGCCGGTCTCGCCGAACCGGAAGGCGCGCAGGCGATCCAGCGATTCATGCTGCAGCCTGGTCTCCACGGCGCTCAGCGAATCGCTGGCGCCGATCAGCCAGTCATAGGGTTCGAACAGGCGGACGAAGGCCAGCTTATCGACGGTCTGCGTCGGATCGTCGGGCTGGCTCACGCGATAACGGGCGAAGCCGCGCCGGTTGGGGTCATGGGCCGCCCGCATAAGCTCGCCCACGACCGAATCCTCCGCCGTGTCGGGCACGACGGAGGGCGACGTCCCGTCCTTCGGCGCCCCCTCCCGCGACGGGTCCACCGGCATCAGCACGGAGGTGCCGTTCATGTCGTGGATGAAGTAGTAGCCGCGACCGCCGGAAAAGCGCAGCGGCCGCAGGGTCTGCTTGATCGACTCCTTCACCGCCGCTTCGGGCAGGATGTTCCGTTCCCGGTCATGGACGCTGCGGGCGATGGCATAGGCCTCGTTCACCTGGGTGCGCAGATGGTCCTTCAGCAGCGGCTCGACGCGCGAGCGCATGTAGGCCAGATAGGACTGCGCGTTCTCCACCTCCTGGATCAGGGCCTGACGCTGCTCTTGGAGATAGCGCGCCTCGCTCTGGCGCAGGTCATGCTCCAGGTCGGCCCAATGCTGCCAGACGAAATAGAAGCCAAGCCCGAGGACGAGCGCCGACACCAGCGCCATCGACGCCAGGAACTGCAGGCGGTAGAGCCGGGCCTCGTCGGACGAGCGCGACGGCGCACGGACCAGTTCGACGACGGGGTCGGACAAGAAGGGCTCCCTTCGGATAGGCTTTCCGGATGCGGGCTTGCGCCGGCCCCGATGCGCTGTGCAAGTGTTGCTTAATGCTCGCAACGATTCAACTGCAAGCGAATCAAATCCACTGCAGCGCGACTCTTTGACTGTTTTCCTCTCCCTTGGATCGCCACGGGTTGGCGGCGTGGCGAACGGACAGCGAAACTGCGGAAAGTCGGTCCATTCAACCTTAGGCGTGGATTCCCTTTGGCAGGCAACGATTCGGCCGCAAAGTTTAATGCCGGAGCCGGCCGCCGCGTGGGCCGGGTCGGGTGCGATGCATCGTGAGGCTTTAAAACGACCACCGGCACCGCTATGGTCGCGCGCGCGTGGCTTTGAGACCCGCAAGCCATCCCCGACCCAGCGCCCGAGACCCAGCGCCCGCATCCTCCGGAGAGTGCCGATGATCCCCCGCTATACCCGCCCCGAAATGGCCCGCATCTGGGAGCCGGAAAACCGCTTCCGCATCTGGTTCGAGATCGAGGCGCACGCCTGCGACGCGCAGGCCGAGCTGGGCGTGATCCCGAAGGACGCCGCCAAGGCGGTGTGGGAGCGCGGCAAGTGGGAGATCGACCGCATCGACGAGATCGAGCGCGAGACCCGGCACGACGTCATCGCCTTCCTGACCAACCTCGCCGAATATGTCGGTCCCGAGGCCCGCTTCGTCCACCAGGGCATGACCTCGTCGGACGTGCTGGACACCTGCCTCGCCGTGCAGATGACCCAGGCCGCCGACCTGCTGCTGGCCGACATGGACGCCCTGCTGGCCGCGCTGAAGCGCCGGGCTTATGAGCACAAGAACACCGTCACCATCGGCCGCAGCCACGGAATCCATGCCGAGCCGACGACCTTCGGCCTGAAGCTGGCCGGCCATTACGCCGCCTTCGCCCGCGGGCGCGAGCGTCTGGTCCAGGCGCGCCAGGACATCGCCACCTGCGCCATCTCCGGCGCCGTCGGCACCTTCGCCAACATCGACCCGCGGGTGGAGGAGCATGTCGCCGCCAAGCTGGGCCTGTCGGTGGAGCCGGTGTCGACCCAGGTCATCCCGCGCGACCGCCACGCCTTCTTCTTCTCCGTGCTGGGCGTGATCGCGTCGAGCATCGAGAATCTGGCGACGGAAGTCCGCCACCTGCAGCGCACCGAGGTCCGCGAGGCGGAGGAATATTTCCACCCCGGCCAGAAGGGCTCGTCGGCGATGCCGCACAAGCGCAACCCGGTCCTGTCGGAAAACCTGACCGGTCTGGCCCGCATCGTGCGCTCCGCCGTGGTCCCGGCGCTGGAGAACGTCGCGCTCTGGCACGAGCGCGACATCTCCCACAGCTCGGTCGAGCGGATGATCGGCCCCGATGCCACCGTCACGCTGGATTTCGCCCTGGTGCGCCTGACCAGCATGATGGAAAAGCTGGTGGTCTATCCGGAGCGCATGCAGAAGAACCTGGACGACCTGGGCGGGCTGGTGTTCTCGCAGCGCGTCCTGCTGGCGCTGACCCAGGCCGGTATGAGCCGCGAGGACAGCTACAAGGCGGTGCAGCGCAACGCCATGCAGGTGTGGGAGAAGGGCGGCAACTATCTGGATCTGCTGTCGGCCGACCCCGACATCGCCAAGCATATCGGCCGCGACAAGCTGGAGCCGATGTTCGACATGACCTACCACACCAAGCATGTCGACACCGTGTTCAAGCGCGTCTTCGGCGAGTGACCTGCTGATGGCACGGGCCGTTACGGCGTCTTCCGCAGATCGGCAAATATTTGCCGGTGGATGACAAACGGCCCGGCCATACCTAATCTATCTCGAGAAGCACGTGCCCGGGCGGGGCAATCCTGAACAGAGCGAGGACTGGACCCATGGCGATGGAAGCCGCCACGATCGAAAAGCTCATCAAGGAAGGCATCCCCGACGCGATCGTGGAGATCGCCGACCTGCGGGGCGATGGCGACCACTATGCCGCGCTCGTCACCTCCGCCACCTTCAAGGGCAAGAGCCGGGTGCAGCAGCACCAGATGGTCTACGCGTCCCTTCAGGGCAAGATGGGCGGCGAACTGCATGCCCTGGCGCTGACCACCGCGGTGCCGGAAGGCGCCTGAGAACGGATGCCGGAAGGCGCCTGAACACAAGTCGTAACGGACAAGGCCGCGGCACCGCCGGGCCTAATCGGAAGGGTTATCGAGTCATGGTCGATCAGAACGTCGTCGAGCGCATCGAGCAGGACATCAAGAACAACGATGTCGTGCTGTACATGAAGGGGACCCCGGTGTTCCCGCAGTGCGGCTTCTCCGCCGCCGTCGTCCAGGTGCTGAGCCACACCGGCGTCAAGTTCAAGGGCGTCAACATCCTGGAGGATCCGGGTCTGCGCCAGGGCCTGAAGGAATACTCGAACTGGCCGACCTTCCCGCAGCTCTACGTCAAGGGCGAGCTGGTCGGCGGCTGCGACATCGTCCGCGAGATGTACGAGTCGGGCGAGCTGCAGACCCTGATGGCCGACAAGGGTGTTGCGACCGCCGCCGCCTGACGGCATCGCCGGTCCAGGCCGGAACAGAAAAGCCCCGCTCCGGCGGGGCTTTTTGTTGCCTGAACGGAGTGCGCGGCAAGAAGCGATGCCCGGCGCGCAGCCCCGCCATGCCCGGCGGCCCGCTGCCGGATTGCACAAACAATGTGCTAAACGGACGGTATGGTTCAGACCCCGCCGCCCGCCAAGGCCCCGACCTCCACAACCGCGGCGTTCGTCGCGGCGCTGGCCTCATACCTGATCTGGGGGCTGGTCAACCCGGTCTTCTTCAAATCGCTGGGCGATGTCGGGGCGGTGGAGATCGTCGCGCACCGCGTGGTGTGGACGGTCGTGCTGGTCGGCTCCATCGTGCTGGCGACGCGCGGACCGGCGGCCGTCGTCATGGCGGTGGGCAACTGGCGCCGGCTGGGCATCCTGGTGGTCACCACCCTGTTGGTCACCGTCAACTGGACCGTCTTCATCTGGGCGGTGGTGAACAGCCGGCTGGTCGAGGCCAGCCTGGGATATTTCATCAACCCACTGATCAATGTGCTGCTGGGCGTGCTGTTCCTGCATGAACGGCTCAGCCGCGGCCGGATGCTGGCGGTCGCCATCGCCACGGCCGGCGTCGGCAGCCTCGTCGTCAGCTATGGCACCGTGCCCTGGGTCGCTCTGTCGCTGGCCCTGTCCTTCGGCTTCTACGCCCTGGTGCGCAAGAAGGCGGCGATCGATCCGGTGATCGGGTTGCTGGTGGAAACCGCCCTGCTGCTGCCGGCCGCGCTCGGCTATCTGCTGTGGCTGGGCGGCGACGGCGCCTTCGGACATGGCTGGGGCGAGAGCACGCTGCTGGTGCTGGCCGGGCCGATGACGGCGGTGCCGCTGGTGCTTTTCATGATCGGCGCGTCGCGCCTGACCCTGACCACCATGGGGCTGCTGCAATATGTCGGGCCGACCGGGCAGCTTCTGCTGGGCGTGCTGGTCTATGGCGAGGCCTTTACCCGCAACCACGCCATCACCTTCGCCTGCATCTGGGTGGCGCTGGCCGTCTTCACCGCCGACGCGGTCCACAGCCACCGCAGCACCACCCGCGCCGCCGCCGCCGCGGAGTGACTTTTATCCGCGAGGCGTCAGCCCGTGGGCGATGGTGTGGGCCAGCGTACCGACCATCGCGCAGATGCCGGCATCGTCGCGGCCGAACACCACCTGATCGAGGAAGCCAAGCCCAAAGCTGAGCGTCGCGATGCCGGCCGCCACATTGGCGAGGTCGGCATCGGCGGCAATGGCGCCGCGTGCGCGGAAGCCTTCCAGCCGCCTCAGCAGGCACGGGATGCGGCTCTGCGACAGTGTGCGGGCCATCTCGTCCGCCACCGCCTGATCGACCAGGGCGCGGGCCAGCACCACGCGGGTGAAGTCGCGGCATTCCCAGCTGTGCCTCAGCTGGGCGTGCAGGAAACGGGCGAGGTCGGTCTCCAGATCCTCGTGCGGCGGCGGCAGATCGCAGCCGCCTGACTCTTCGCGCCAATAGCGCTCTACCACCGCCAGCAGCAGCCCGCTCTTTCCTGAGAAATAGCGCTGGATCAGCTGTTCGTTGACTCCGGCCCGCCCGGCGATCTCCCGCGTCGTCGCCGCGTCGAAGCCGCGCTCGGCGAACACCAGCTTGGCAGCGTCGAGCAGCGCGCCCTCGGTCGCAGCGCGATCACGCTTGCGCGCCCCGCCCTCGCAGGCGCCCTCGGTGCCGTTGCCGGGGCAACAGCCGCCATCGTCCTTGC
>NZ_CAMLJP010000075.1 GCF_946480385.1 uncultured Azospirillum sp. | reverse complement strand
CGCTGCACCTTCAGCACGATGTCGGCATCGGCCAGCGCCGACGCCTCGTCGGCGGCGATGGACGCCCCCGCCGCCTCATAGGCCGCGTCGGTGATGCTGGAACCGAGACCGGCCCCGCTCTCAACCACCACGTCCAGTCCCAAACCCTTCAGTTTCTTCACCGTTTCCGGTGAGGCGGCCACGCGAAGTTCGCCCGCACGTCGCTCCTTTGGAATGGCGACTTTCATTAGATAAAACTCCCCTGCCTCAGATACGCCGATCCCGGCATCCCCCATGGGTTATCGGCCCAGACGACGCGCATACATGACTTATCCATGCGCCTTTGTGAAGCCGAACCCACCGATGGTAATACCAGCCTATTGGGTGCGCCGCAACAAAGGGAATGGCTGCGTAGGTCCATCGTACGATTGTTTCATACAATAAGACAAATCAGGCACGAGCTGTTCAAATCCCGGCGGCGGTCACGCTTGTACGAAGGAATGGCCGCGACGCGATGACGCAGCCGGACCTCTGCCGTGCGTACCGGCGGCACATCGCCGGCTTGCCATTCCCCCCGCCCGCCGATATTGTCCCGCCCCGTTCCCGAACACCCCCATCGTTTGAGGTTTTAGCCATGTCCGACGTCGGCGGCATCGCGGCGGATCGCCTGAAGTCCTTTGTCGAGCGCATCGAGCGTCTCGAAGAGGAAAAGCGCGGTCTGCAGGAAGACATCAAGGAAGTCTACGCCGAGGCGAAGGGCACCGGTTTCGATACCAAGATCATCCGGCAGATCATCCGCCTGCGGAAGATGGACAAGGCCGACCGCCAGGAGCAGGAAGCCATCCTGGAGCTCTACAAGGAAGCGCTGGGCATGGTGGAGTGACGGGTTTCCCCGTCACTCGCCTGTTCACCGGAGTTACGCAGCGGCGGCCCCTTCAGGCCGCCGCTTCGCGTTCAGGCGCCCTGCTGACGCGCCCGGCCAGCCGTTCCATGACGTTGGCGACCAGCGCCAGCCCAGCCCCTCCATTGGCCCCGCCACCGGCGGCGCCGTCCAGAGTCAGGATCGATTCGGGATGGAACTGCACCGCGGCCAGCGGCAGCGTCCGGTGCTCGATCGCCATCACCGTGCCGTCCTCCGTCTCCGCCGTCACCCGCAGCTCTGGCGGCAGGCTGTCGCGCCGCGCCACCAGCGAATGGTAGCGCCCCGCCTTCATCCCCTGCGGCAGCCCCTCGAATAGCCCGCCACCCTGATGACGCAACGCCGAAGCCTTGCCGTGCATCGGCTCCGGCAGGCGCTCCAGTTCCGCACCGAAATGCTCGGCCATCCCCTGCAGTCCCAGGCAGACGCCGAACACCGGCACGCCGAGGTCGAGCGCAGCCTGCACGCTGCCGCCGACATCGAAATCGGCCGGCCGCCCCGGCCCCGGCGACAGAACCAGCAGGTTGGGCGGGTCGCTGCGCAGGGCCGCCCGCGCATGGTTGTGGCGCAGCGTGGTGACGCTGGCGCCGGTCTGGCGGAAATAGTCGGCCAGCGTGTGGACGAAGCTGTCGTCATGATCGACCAGCAGCACCCGCCTGCCCTCCCCGCTCCGCTTTGCCCCGGTCTGGACCACCGACAGCCGCGGTCCCGCCCCCTCGCCACGCACCGCGTCGAGAAAGGCGGAAGCCTTCAGCCGGCATTCGGCATCCTCCGCATCGGGATCGCTGTCAGACAACAGGGTGGCGCCGGCGCGGACGAAGGCGATGCCGTCCTTCATGCGGATGGTGCGCAGGGTCAGCCCGGTGTCCATGCCACCATCGAAGCCGATGCGGCCGAACGCTCCGCCATACCAGCGGCGCGGCGACCGTTCGGTGTCCTCCAGAAACTGCATGGCCCAACGCTTCGGTGCGCCGGTCACCGTCACCGCCCAACTGTGGGTGAGGAAGGCGTCCAGCGCGTCGAAGCCTTCGCGCAGCCGTCCCTCCACATGATCGACGGTGTGGATCAGGCGGGAATACAGCTCGATCATCCGCCGGCCGATGACACGGACGGAACCGGGTTCGCACACCCGCGCCTTGTCGTTGCGGTCGACATCGGTGCACATGGTCAGCTCCGCCGCATCCTTGGCGGAGTTCAGCAATGTCAGAATCTGCGACGCATCGACCAACGCGTTGCCACCACGCGCCACGGTGCCGGAGATCGGGCAGGTTTCGACCCGCCGGCCGCCGACACGCACATACATCTCCGGGCTGGCAGCGACCAGGAACTCGCCGTCACCGAGGTTGATGAGCGCCTCGTAGGGGGCCGGGTTGGCCGTGCGCAGGCGGCGGAAGATGGTGGCGGGGCTGTCGGCGCAGGGCTCAGCGAAGGTCTGGCCCGGCACCACCTCGAACAGGTCGCCGTGGTTGAAGGCCTCCTTCGCCGCCCGCACCACCTGCTGGTACTCGCCGGGGGCATGATCGCATTCCGCGGCGGCGTTGGTGTCAGGACGATAGGCATGCACCCGCCCGCCATCGGCAACGCCTTCCGTCGAGACGCCATCCGCCACGAACTCGTAGGTGAAGCGCCGAGCCACCCCAGCGGCGTGGTCGACCACCAGCAACCGATCGGGCAGATACAGCACGAGGTCGCGCTGGTCGTCCGGCCGGTCCAGCCGCCGCCGGATCGCCTCGAACTGGAAGGCGAGATCGTAGCCGAACGCGCCGTAAAGCCCCAGGAACGGCTCCTCCGGGCAGGCGAACAGCGCCATCAGCGCCCGCAGCACGCTGAAGACGGAGGGCTGGCGGCTGCGCTCCTCCTCGGCGAAGACGCCGGCCGGCCGGCGCACCAGGGCGGTGACACGCCCGGCGGTGACCTCCAGCCCAACCAGCGCCTCGTGCCCGTCCAGCGCGCCGGCCACGACGGGCAGCAGCAGCCGGCCGCGCGGGTTCAGCGCATCGATGCGCACGGTGCGGCCTCGCGCCGTCACCGACAGCGGCGGATCGACGAAGCCCAGCGCCTGGCGCCGGTAGCGGCCGGGTGCCTCCACCCCGCCGGACAGCAGCAGGCCGCGTCGCTCGTCGAGCGCGGTGACCAGCGCATCGATCGACTCGGCAAGTGCCACCGGCTCGGCGGTGCGGCGCAGTCCGAGACCACCGCCGGTTACGGCGGCGACGGGTTCGAGGAAGGCGGGTTCGGCGAGGAACAGGTGGGACGGGATCATGACGGCGGTGCTCCGGTTCGGGCGTCTTTTCGGTGACGCCACCCGGTGCTTCCGCCTGCCTGTCCGTTCTTCCGCTGGATGACCCGCTCGTGTCGGATCAGGAAAAAGGCCGCTCCGGATGCACCGGGCGGCCTTTTCTTCTCAATCCACGCTTACGCGCATTGCCAGGCCGGCCCGTGGGAGACGGGCCACCACCAATGCTGCGACAGGAGGGGCGAGGACATGTTCATGGCTGCAACCGCAACACAGGACGGGGGCGCCTGTCAAGACCCGAGCTTCAAGACCCGAGCGTCAGTCCTGCTCCGGCGGCGGGGCCACGGCGTAGCTGCTGAGATCCTCCTTGCGGCGCTCGTCGGACGGCAGGCGGCCCTTGACCAGGAAGCTGATGTTCTCCGCCACGTTGGTGGCATGGTCGCCGATGCGCTCGATCGACTTGGCGGCGAACAGCAGATGGGTGCAGCCGGTGATCTGCGCCGGCGTCTCCATCATGTAGGTCAGGAATTCACGGAACAGAGCGGTGTAGGCGGCATCAACCTCCCCGTCGCAATCGCGGACGGCGGCGGCGAGGTCGGCGTCCTGCTCGGTATAGGCGCGGCGCATGTCGCCGATCATCGCCTGCACCATCCGGCCCATGCGGACCAGCGAGGCGACCGGCGGCGCCACCGGCAGGGTGGCCAGCGTGACCGCCCGCTTGGCGACCGAACCGGCGAAGTCGCCCATCCGCTCCAGATTGGAGGCGATCTTCAGTGCCGCGACGATCTCGCGCAGGTCCTTCGCCATCGGCTGGCGCAGGGCGAGCAGGCGGACGGTCATCGCCTCCACCTCCATCTCTAGCCGGTCGATCTCGGCATCCCCCTTCAGCACCTCGCCCGCGATCTCGGCGTCGGGGCCTGCCAGCGAATCGAGCGCCAGCCCGACCTGCCGCTCCACCAGTTCGCCCATCCGGTCGATGGCGCTGCGCAGGGCCGCCAGTTCGGTGTCGAAAGCCGCAAGCGTGTGTCCACCCGACATGATCCCCAACTCCCTAATGTAACTGGGCTGCTGCAGGCGGTGCTGCGCCCGACGCCCCGCAGATGGGGGCCGGTGCCGCACGCGCCAAGCCGCCTCGGCACTGGAGGCGGCTTTAACCTTTGGCATAGATTATTTCCGGACACTGGTCTATCGATGGACCACGCAACCATGCAGACCGGGCAGGACAGATGACACCGCACGAGTTGGTTGCCGTGCTGGAAAAGCACGAGCGCTGGCTGAAGAACAAGTCGGGCGGTTCGCGCGCCAACCTGACCATGGCGAACATGGAAGGCTCCAACCTGTCCGGGGTGAACCTGGCGCAGGGCAAGCTGTCCGGCGCCAACCTGTCCCATTGCGACCTGTCCAACGCCAATCTCAGCACCGCCGACCTGTTCGCCGCCCATCTGACGAAGGCGGATCTGTCCGGCTGCAACCTCTACCGCGCCGACCTGCGCGGCGCCCACATGCGCGGCGCCAAGATGAAGCGCGCCATCCTTCGCGAGGCCGATCTGCGCGGCGGCGCCCTGCTGTATGGCGGACACGGCGGCAAAGGTGGCAAGGGGCTGGATTTCGTCCGGTCCGATCTGTCGGGAACCGATTTCGACGATGCGTCGCTGAACAACGCCAACCTGTCAGGCGCCGATCTGACCGACGTGTCGATGAACGGGGCCGATTGCGAGGGCGCGCTGCTGACCGGCGCCACGCTGATGCGCGCCAGCATGAAGAGCTGCAATCTCGCCCGCGCCGACCTGCGCGGCAGCAACCTGTCCGGCGTGAACCTGCAGGGCGCGGTGCTGCGCGACGCGAACCTGACCGGCGCCATGCTTGCCGGCGCCAACCTGCGCAACGCCGACCTGCAGGGCGCGAAGCTGGAGGGCGCGGATCTGGCCGGGGCCGACACCACCGGTGCCAATCTGGCGCGGTCGGCCGACAATTTCTCGGTCCAGATTCAGCAGGCCTTGCACAGCCACTACACCTGGATCAACACCAACGGCACCATGGGGGCACGGGCCGACCTGACCGGCGCCGACCTCAGCCACATCGACCTGACCGGCGTGAACCTGTCGGGCGCCAACCTGAAGCGGGCCAACCTCAGCGGCGCCAAGATGCGCGAGGCGCTGCTGATCATGTGCGACATCTCCGAGGCGGTGCTGGCCGGCGCCGATTTCAGCGGGGCGATCCTGGACGGCGCCAATCTGCGCGGCGCCGACATGGACGGGGTGAGGCTGGACGGTGCCGGAGTCGGCTGGGTCGACATCAAGGGACCCGACGGTCAGCCGACCGGACGTCTGTGGGCGGCGAACCTGACCGGAGCCCGGCTGACCGGCAGTTCCTGCGTCCGCACCAACCTGCGTGGGGCCAACCTGTCGGACTGCGATTTCAGCAATGCCGACCTGACCGGCGCAATCCTGAGCGACGCCAACATCCGTGACGCGAAGTTCTCCGGCGCCAATCTGACCGGCGCCAGCCTGCCGCCGCCGCCGGATCCTGACGATGACTGATCCGGGCGGCATCTGAACCGATATAGCGGCGACGGCCGTCTGCCGCCGCCGGCTCTACTCTTCCTCGCTCTCGCGGGCGGCGGCGCAGGCGGCGTTCAGGTTGGCGCCGACGCGGCGCAGCACGTCCAGAGTCACGTCCAGTTCCTCCGGCGCGATGCCGTCGATGGCGATCTGGGCGATCTCAGACGCGCTCGGCATCATCGTATCGCGCAGGGCCCGGCCCTTGTCGGTCAGGAAGACGTTCATCTTGCGGCGGTCGTGGCTGTTGCGCACGCGCTGGACGAGCCCCTGCGCCTCCATCACGTTGACCGCGGTGACGGTGGTCGGCTCCATCATCCCGACGCGGTGGCTCAATTCCCGCTGGGTCAGGCCGTCCTCCTCCCACAGGGCGCGCAGGAAGAACCATTGCCCCATGCTGACCCCCGACCGCGCGATGCGCGTCTGCAGGGCGCGGGCGAAGGCGCGATTCACGTCCCGGACGACGAACGATAAAGCACCGTCGGCCGGACCGGCCACGTCCTCCGACTCGCCGGGGCGTTCAGGCCCCCACCCCTTGACAGACGCCTCCATACCGACAATCTCTCTGCCGTCGTTCCCATGCCCGCAACCATCCACGCCGACCGGCTCCGATCGCCGGGCAGTCACCTGTCGAGGCGACGCTGCGGCATCGTGTCCGTCGGGTCCATGCCTGTCTGGTAACACCACCTTGACACGAAGGGGCATGGCTGCGTCATCCAATCATAACGTGTTGTGTGCAAAGCGCAAATCAAATGCGCGGCCTGTGACCACCGACATGCAATGATATGTCACTCCGGAGACGCCGGATGGCCGTCAGCCCAAACAGAACCTCCCACCCGACACTTTGCATGGCCGCCTTGTGTCACGCCCATCTTTTTGGCACCGCACAGTGGCACCATATCCGCATATGATGATTGATATGATGATTGCCAAATGGATCGTTTTTATTTGGCGGTTCGTACAGAACCGACCCGGAAATGTGAATATTTCGCTAAATTGTTGATAAATCCCTTCCGGCGGCTTGCATACGCCGCGGCCTTTGGTCACACACCTCTCGAATCGTCTTCCACAGGAGCATCGAACCCACAATGACCGCTTCGACGACCGTTCCCTCGTCCCGTACCGTCACCGTCGCCGCCACCCAGATGGCCTGCAGTTGGGACCGTGCCGCCAACGTCGACGGCGTCGAATCGCTGATTCGCGAGGCCGCCGCGAAGGGCGCGCAGATCATCCTGCCGCAGGAGCTGTTCGAGACCCCCTATTTCTGCAAGGACCAGAAGCAGTCGCTGTTCGAACTGGCCGCTCCGGCGGAGGGGCATCCGGTGATCGGACGGATGCAGGCGCTGGCCCGCGAGTTGTCGGTGGTGATTCCCGTCAGCTTCTTCGAGAAGGCGCGCAACGCCTATTACAACTCGATGGCCATGGTCGATGCCGACGGCAGCCTGCTGGGCGTCTACCGCAAGTCCCACATCCCCGACGGCCCCGGTTATCAGGAGAAGTTCTATTTCAGCCCCGGCGACACCGGCATCCCGGTGTTCAAGACCCGCTACGCCACCGTCGGCTGCGCCATCTGCTGGGACCAGTGGTTCCCGGAGACCGCCCGCGTCATGGCGCTGAAGGGGGCGGAGATCCTGCTCTATCCCACCGCCATCGGGTCGGAGCCGCAGGATTCCTCCATCGACAGCCAGGGCCATTGGACGCGGGTGATGCAGGGCCATGCCGGCGCCAACCTGATGCCGCTGGTCGCCTCCAACCGTGTCGGGGTGGAGCAGGGGGAAAGCTGCGCGCTGACCTTCTACGGCTCGTCCTTCATCGCCGGACCTCAGGGGGAGATCGTGGCGCAGGCCGACCGTGAGAGCCGTACGGTCCTGACCGCGAGCTTCGACCTCGACCGGATCGCGGCACAGCGTGCCTCCTGGGGCGTTTTCCGCGACCGTCGTCCCGAGCTGTATGGCGCTCTGCTGACGCTGGACGGCGAGACGACTCCGCGCCGCTGATCGGGTCGGGAGAGGGGGAACCAGAAACGACGGTGCCGATGCCGCGCGGCGTCAGACCGTCAGCCCCCTCCCCGCTCCGGCGGGATTGCCCAGGGCCTGCGCCGCACCATAGGCGGCAGCCGCGCGTCCGGAGGCGGTGTCCCCGCCTTGCCGGCGCTGTTCCGACTGGGCCTGCAGTTTCGCGGCGTCCGCCTGCGCCGCGACGCGCAGATCCTGCGGCGACGGGTCGGCCGGGGCAAGGGCCGCAGCCTTCACCTGCTCCATCTTGGCGACGGTGGCGGCCGGCTCCGCTTCGGGGCTGACGTCGATCGGAACCTCGCCAGCGGTGGCGTAGTTCTTTCCGTCCGGCCCGCGGGTGAAGGTGAAGGAGGCGCCGCCGGCATGGGCGCCGCCGGCCGCCTGATGCGCCGCCTCGTGCTGGCGGACGCTGGTGTCGGCCTGCTTGAGCTTCTGGACCTGCTGCTGCGCCGCGTCGGACAGGGTGACGGTGTCGGTGGAACCGCCGCCCTGGCCTTTCTCTCCGGCACCGTCATTCCCGACGGACGCATCCTTCCCATCCCGCCGCAGCGGCTGGCTGCGTGGGGCGGCATAGGTCCCGATGGACGGGCTGGTGATGGAAAAATCGGCAGCCACCGCCCGCATCCTCAAGAAAAGAGGCCGAACTTCCCTTCAATTTAGGACGATTCGGCCGCACCGGCAACGGTACGGCCGCTGATTCGCCGCGATTGCCGCCCGCGACCCCGTTCTCTTCAGCCCTGCTCGAAGCCGGTCAGGACGTTGGCGACATTCACGCCGAGGTCGTCGACGGCATAGCCGCCCTCCATCACGAACAGGGTCGGCAGGCCGATGGCGGCGATGCCAGCACCCATGCGCAGGAAATCCTCCGACAACAGCCGGAAGCGGGAGATCGGGTCGCCGCCATAGGTGTCCGCCCCCAGCGACAGCACCAACGCATCGGCGCCGAACGCACGGATGCGCGCCTCCGCGGCGGCCAGCGCCTGGGCATAGCCGTTCCAATCGGTCCCCCAGGGCAGAGTCAGGTTCAGGTTCGCCCCCTCCCCCACCCCGGCCCCGGTCTCGTCGGCATGGCCGCAGAAATAGGGGAACTCGTCGGCCGGATCGGCATGGATCGACACGAACAGCACGTCGCCACGCTCCCAGAAGATCTCCTGCGTGCCGTTGCCGTGGTGATAGTCGACGTCCAGCACCGCCACCCGTGCGGCCCCGCCGTCGCGCAAGGATTGCGCCGCGATGGCTGCGTTGTTCAGGAAGCAATAGCCGCCGTAGAAGGCATGGCCGGCATGGTGCCCGGGCGGACGGCACAGCGCGAAGGCGCTGCGCTCGCCGGCCCGCAGGCGGTCGGCACCGGTCAGCGCGCTGTCGGCGGCAGCGGTGGCGGCCCGCCAGGTCCCGGCGGTGATCGGCGTCCCGGCATCGAAGGAGTAGAAGCCGAGTCGCCCGTCGATCGAGCGCGGCACCCGGAGCCGCGACATGCCCGGCGCCACCCAGTTCAACGGCAGCGCGTCGATGTCGGCGCCATGTTCCTCCACCCAGTCGTCCCAGGCGGTCTGCAGGAAATTCAGATAGCCGGCGTCATGCACCCGTTCCAATGGGGCGAGGCCGTGACGGGTGGGCTCCACGATCGGACCCAGCCCCACCGCCTCGATCCGCGCCCGGACGATGTCGGCACGGGCCGGTTTCTCGTAACAGGGTACGAGCTGGCCGTCGTTGAGTTCGGACCGGCCAGCCTGCAGCCGATGCTCTTCGCTGTGAATGACGATCACGCCACTGGTTTCCCTGATTGTTCCACGACTGTTCCGCCGCCAGGAGCCGTCCGGGTCGGCACATATCCGGCTCATCATAGACCCGCCGATGCGACTTCGGATGATGCCCTTTTGCATGGCGACCCGGACGCGGACCATTGCCTTTCGGCCGAACGCACGCGATAGTGTTCATTGCATTTTGCTCGCGTTTCGCGGGTGCTTTACGGGGTTGTTGGACATCGATGCTGGCTGCTGCGTGCAGGATATTCGCCCGACTGGCGCCGGGGGCGGTGCCGATTCTGTGGGCGTGCGCCGTGTTGGCCGCGGGGCCGACGCGAAGTGACTCCTCGTCGCTGCAACAGCCGTCCGCACTCCATGCGGATGTCTCCTCCTCTCCCATCGAAGCCGCCTTCTCATCCCGCGCCGGTGAGCCACTGCGCCAGTTCGGATACGACCTGTTCGGCACTGCCATGGAGAGCGCGGGGTCGGAGACGGCTCCCGGCGCCATTCAGGGCGATTACGTGCTGAACACCGGCGACGCCGTTCTGGTGACCCTGCGTGGCCAGAAATCCTTCAGCAAGCGCTTCACCATCGACCGCAACGGGCAGCTGGTGGTGGACGACCTGCGCCCGTTGACCGCCGCCGGCCTGACGCTGGATGCCCTGCGGCGGGATCTTGCCGCTGCCGCTGCCGCCACTTGGCCCAACACCGACGCCTTCGCTTCGCTGGCGGAGGTACGGCGGATCGGCGTTCTGGTCACCGGTGCGGTCCGCCGGCCGGGCCGCCAGGAAATCAGTGCCTTCGCCACCGTGCTGGACGCGCTGTCCGCGGCCGGTGGGGTGGAGCGTGGCGGCAGCCTGCGCGCCATCCGGCTGATGCGGGCGGGCGGCAGCGTCACCGTCGACCTCTATGCCCTGCAGATCGTCGGTGCCACCGGCAACGCGGATATGCCGCTGCGCGACGGTGACCGCCTGTTCGTCCCGCCGCTGGGCGCCACGGTCGCCATCGCCGGCCCGGTGAAGCGGCCGGGGATCTACGAACTTCCGCCCGGCGGCAACCCTCTATCGGCGGCGGAATTGCGCGACCTTGCCGGCGGCCCGCTCCGGCCGGGGCAGGGGCGGCTCCTCCGATTCGGCATCGGTCCCACCGGTGAGGAGATGACGGAGGAAATCGCGGACGCCGACTCCAAGCGCTTCGGCGACGGCGACCTGCTGTTGCTCGCCCCGCAGCGCGAGGACCGCCGCGGCGAGGTGCGGCTGGAGGGGCATGTGCTGCGTCCCGGCCCGCGCGCCTGGAGCCGGGCGAAAACGCTGCCCGGACTGCTGTCCCGCACCGATCTGCGGCCCGATCCCTATCTGCCCTTCGCCGCCCTGGAAAGCACCATCCCCGCCACCGGCGCGCGTGCCCTGCGGCCGGTCGCCCTGTCCGCCGCCTTGAATGGCAAGGACCGCCGTGTCCTCGCCGAAGGCGACACGCTGTACGTGCTGGGGACGGCGGACGTCGATTTCCTGACCTCGGAGCCGGTGCTGGCCGTCCTGCGCGGCGACCGGCAGCCGCCGCAAGACGCCTGTCCCGGACTGGTCGCGCTCGCCAGAACCTTGGCGGCAGAACCGGATGGGCCGCTCGCCACCGGGCCGCAGGCCCGCGCCGCCGCCACGTTGACCGGTGCCCGCACGCCCTGTCCACCGCTGTTCGCCGCAGTCCCCGACCTGCTGCCTCTCGCCCTGCGCCATTCGGTTCTGCGACTGACCGGCGTACCGCGTCCCGGCTTCTATCCCGTGGCCGACGGGTCGGAGAGCGCCGGCGCCCGCGAGACCATCGTCGAGTCGGAAGCACCGCAGTACGAGGTGGTCGGCCATGTCCGTCACCCCGGTACCCGCCGTCTGGCTGCCGGAACCACGCTGCGCAAGGCGCTGGCCAACGGCAAGCTGCTGAAGCGCGATGTCTATCCGCTGCTGGGCATCGTCGAGCGATACGACCGGCGGACCCTGACGCGGCTCTATCTGCCCTTCTCACCGCAGGAGGTCGCCGCCGGACGGGCGGATCGCGGATTGGCCGACGGCGACCGTATCCACCTGTTCGCCGCCGACGACATCCGCAGCCTGGAAAAGCCCGCCGAAACAGCGACCGGCGCCAAGGCGGACGGCGAAAGCGAGCCGCCGATGCTGGCGGCCCTGCTCGATCCCGCCATCGTCGCGGTGATCGGCGAGCGGACGGTCCAGGTGCGCGGAGCGGTGCGTGATCCCGGCGGCTACCCGATCGCCGACCGCACGCCGCTGGACTCGCTGATCGCAGCCGCAGGCGGTCTGTCCGCCGATGCCGACCCGACGGTGGCCGAGCTGACGTCCGTCAACGGCACACGCAGCAGCATCGACCTTGCCCGCGACGGCGGGCGATCGGTCGGTCCCGGCGACGCGCTGCGGATCAATCCGCGGCCGCAGGCGCTGGAATCACGCGCCGTGGCCATCGAAGGGGCGGTGCGCCGTCCCGGCCGCTACGACATCGGCCGCGGCGAGACGCTGTCCTCGCTGATCGCGCGGGCCGGTGGCCTGCTGGACGACGCCTATCCCGCCGGGGCGGTGTTGACCCGCGAGAGCGAGCGCCGCCGCGAGAAGGAGCAGTTCCAGCGGCAGGCCCGTGAGTTGGAACGGACGCTGGCGCTGGAGGTGGAGAAGGGCGAGCCGGTGAAGGCGGAGAATGTCGCGTTGGCCCGCCAGCTTGCCGCCCAACTCCGCGGCGCCGAACCGCTCGGCCGTGTGGTGATCGAGGCGGACCCCGCCGTCCTGCGCGGCCGGCCGGAGCTGGACCCGCTGCTGGAACCCGACGACCGTATCCTGATCCCGAAGCGGCCGTTGACCGTGGCGATCTCGGGCGAGGTGCTGCACCCCACCGCCGCGCAATTCGTCAGCGGCAAGACGGCGGAGGATTATCTCGGCGAGGCCGGCGGCACCACCCGCGATGCCGACACCGGCCGCAGCTTCCTGGTCCTTCCCGACGGGCGGGCCCGGCCGCTGGCGCTGTCCTCCTGGAACCATCGGGTGGACGCGATTCCGCCGGGATCGATCCTGGTGGTGCCGCGCGATCCGCGCCCCTTTGACGGGCTGGACGCCACCAAGGCGGTCGGCAACATCCTGAGCCAGCTGGCGATCACCGCCGCCTCGATCTCGGTGATCACGCGATGACCGCGCCCGCCCCTCCCTGCCTCGCCATCCTGACCGTGGTCCGCAACGACCGCGCCGGGCTGGCCGATACCTATGACAGCCTGCGCGGTCAACTGGGCCGCGATGTCGTCTGGCTGGTGGCTGACGGCGCCTCCACCGACGGAACCGCGGAGTGGCTGGCCGCCCATGCCACAATTCCCCTCTGGTGGCGGTCATCCTCCGACTCGGGGCTTTACGACGCAATGAACGACCTGCTTGAGGCCGCCTGTCGGCTGGGCTGCAGCTACGCCCTGTTTCTGAACGCCGGCGACCGGCTGGCGGCGGCGGACAGCGCTCCGCGGCTGCTGCAAGACATCGTCCGGCACCCCGGCTGTGCCCTTCTCTATGGCGATGCGCTGGAGCGGCAGGGGGACGGACGTATCCTCCTGAAGCGCGCCCGTTCGCACCGCTGGGCGCCGCTGGGAATGTTCACCCACCATCAAGCCATGATCTATCGGGTGTCCGCTCTAGCAGACCTTCGTTTCGACCCCGGTTATCGGATCGCGGCCGATTACGCCTTCACGCTAGCCGTCCTCGGCCGTGGCGAGGCGATGCGGCTGCGCTGGCCCGTCTGCCTGTTCGCACCCGGCGGCCTGTCACAACGCGACGCCGCCGCCGGCCGGCAGGAGCAGACCGCGATTCGCCGACGCCATTACCGCTGCGGAGCGGCAGGCGCAGCCGCCATCGCCGCGGCTCAGCGAGTCGCGCTGGCAGTGCGTCATCATTTTCCCTCAGCATACGCGAAATTACGTTTCCGGCGCCCGGAAACATAACGTCTTTTGCATAGGTCCTCCCACTTCCACCCGAACGGGCCATTGATACGCACAAATGGTTGCATAGAATTTACTTTCTGAACTAAGCATTCTCGCGGCGCCTTCCCTCCGGCTTTCCCTTCGAGGTACGACTTATGAGCGCGACCAAGACCAAACTCGCCCCCGCCCACACCCTGTCGCGCCGCGGCGAAGGTCCCAACCCCATCGACATCCATGTCGGCGCCCGTCTGCGGCTTCGCCGCACCCTGCTCGGCCTGAGTCAGGAAAAGCTGGGCGAGGCGGTCGGGATCACCTTCCAGCAGCTGCAGAAGTACGAGCGCGGGTCGAACCGCATCAGCGCCAGCCGCCTTTACAATCTTTCGCAGGTCCTGGGCGTGCCGGTCAGCTACTTCTTCGACGACATGCCGTCGCCCGACCAGATCACCGCCGAGTCCCCTGCCGAGAGCATGAGCGAGACTGACGAGTTCGAATCGATGGCGCGCCGCGAGACGCTGGAACTGGTCCGGGCCTATTACCGGATCGAGGATCCGGGCGTGCGCAAGCGCACCTTCGACCTGCTGAAGGCACTGGGCGGCGACCGCATCGCCTTGCTCGATGAGTAAGGGCCGCTCTCCGGTCGGAAGATCGGTGGATTTTCAGGAAGGGTACCGACCGACGGAAAGCGGGCTGACGCCTCCCGCGCCCGTGCGGCCGCCCGCATCTTGAACCCGACCTGCCAATAGTAGAACGCGCGCGCCAGCGCGTGGTCGAGCCCTGCTGCGCCGTCGAGGAACCCCAGGCGCAGCACATAAGCATGCAGGAAGGCCCAGAGCGGCCGGCCGGGCAGGCGGTGGAACAGCCGCTTCTGCGCGCGCCGGCCGACGAGACCGGACAGGCCCGGCAAAGGCCCGGCGGTGGCCTCCGGCTCACCATCGATCAGCCGGTCCATCCGACCATCGGCACGCAAGGCCGCCTCCCAATCGGAATAGCGGTTGTGGCGGTCGAACCAGGCCGAGAGCGGCTTGGCATCGTCATGGTCCATTGGCTTGCGCAGCCGGCCGGTCGTGCCGGCTACCTGCGGCTGGTAATGCCCCTCCACCTCCCACATGGACACCACATCCAGGTCGGGCTGTTCGGGAAAACGCACGCGACGGCGGTCGACCAGTGCCAGCTTGCGGTTCCAGCAGCCGAATCGCAGGCGGCAGCCACGGACGGACGGACGGCCGTCGATCCAATAGGCGGCATGGCGCGGTCCGTCGGCTGAGGATCTCGCCATCAGACAGGCAATTTCCTCGACCAGTTCCGCTGTCGGCCGTTCGTCAGCATCGACGAACAGAACCCAGTTATGGGCGAAGGGCAGACTGTCCAGGCACCACTGCTTCTTCTTCGGATAGCGGCCGTTCCAGCGGAATGGCACCAGCTGCGCGCCGTGAGACAAAGCGATGTCCGGCGTTCCGTCGCCGCTGCCGCTGTCGACCACGAAGCACTCGGCAAAACGGGCAAGCGACGGCAGGCAGACGGGCAGGTTCGCCGCCTCGTTGCGCGCCATCACGACCACGGAGACCGGAATGGCGGAGACCGGCATAGCAGTCATGACGCCGCCTCCATGCCGATGCCGTGGTCCCTCAGCGCGTGGCGCGCCGACAGGCCGAAGGCGGCGGCGACCAGCCCGACCAACCCGGCCAGCGGCACCACGACGGCAGGATTCGGCCAGTCCGGCAGCGCGCCGGCGGTCGGCGGCTGGATCAGGTCGGCGGCAAAGGGCAGGTCGACGCCGATCATCATTGCGACCCGCTCCTGGTCGAGCAGCAGGTCGCTCAGGGCCTGCCGATGCTCCGCCACGGTGACCGCGCCAAGCCGGAGCTTGATGTGTGCGATCTGCGCGGCGCTGCGCCGGGCCGCCTCCGCCCGCAGATGGGCATCGGTGGCCGCAGCGATCCGCCCCAGCAGATCCAGCGCCGTCGCCCGGTCGGCGTGGCGGAAGGTGATGCGCCGCATCGGCCCCGACCGCAGCATGTCGACCACCAGCCGGTCGTGCAGGGCGCGCGCCACGCGGTCGCCATCCGGCTCTACCCAATCCTCGCGTCCGACCAGCGCCAGCAGCCCCCGCTTCACCATCGGCAGCAGACCCGGCGGCAAACGCCAGCGCCCCGTCTCCGCATCCCAACGGTCGGGGAACAGGGCGCGCAGAATGTCTGGATCGCGCGCCAGACGGTCGGCGACCGGACCCGATCCGAACAATTCCAGATAGCGGGCGAAGTCCGACAGCGATTCGTCCCCTGCCCCCGGTTCGGCGACGGCGGCGGAGTCCCTGCCGCTCAGCGTCGGCACCCGGGCACCCATCGCGGCCGAACCGACCCGCGCTGTCGGCCCGATGACCATCGCCGCGGTGTAGGCCGGCGTCACCGCCCACAAGCCGGCAATCGCCAGTGCCAAGCCGCCCAACCAGCCGGTCAGCAGCCAGCGCCACCCCGTCCGCAATGTATGAACCAAGGCGCCCAGATCGCCCTCCCCACCCGACGGGGGCAGGACCAGGGTCATGGCCTGTGCCGACGGCTGGCATTGGGTGGGTGAGATGACGCCGTCAGGCATGGGGCAGCGGCCTTCCCATCACCGGCCGGGCAAGCCTGCGTTCCGCCACGAGGCGTTGGGCCAGCCCGGCGAAGGCCGCAGCGGCCCGGTCGGCTGTCCAGGCGGCTGACTGCCGGGCCGCGCGCGCGCCCTCCTCCGCGCAACGACCGGGATCGGCGGCATAGGCACGAATCGCGTCGCCAATGGCCGGACCGTCGAAGGGGTCGATCACCAGTCCGCAGCCCTCGACCCGGAACGCCGCCTCGCTTCCTGCCGGTCCCAGGAACAGGCAGGGGCGCCCCGCCGCCTGCACCCCGGCCAGCTTGCTCGGCACCAGCATTCCCTCTGCCGCCGGGTCCATCGCCACCAGATGCAGATCGGCGGCGGACAGACACTCCGCCAGCCGCTCGGCCGGCTGCCAGGAAAGCCGCCGCAGATTGCGCAGGCCCCGACGACCGGCAGCCTCCTCCACCGCGGCGAAGCCCCTCCCCTCCCCGACCAGCAGGAAAAGCACGGCGGGACCGCTGTCCTGCAGCCGGGCCGCGGCCTCCAGAACGCCCGCCATCGGATGGGCGAGCCCGAGCGTCCCGGAATAGACCACCAGGAAACGGCCGTCGCCCTCCTCCAGGCCCAGCGACCGACGAAAGCGGTTGCCGGCCTTCGGCAGCGGGCGGATCGCCGGATCGGGCCAGTTCGGCAGCAGAGTCGCCCTGTCCGCCGGCACACCCGTCGCCAGGATGCGCTCGCGCATGCAGCGCCCGATGGCGATCACACCGTCCTGACGGCGCAGGGCGCGCGCCATGCCACGGCCGGCCAGCCGCCGGAGGATCGCCGGCATCCGCACGCCCAGAACCGGCAGCAGGTCCGGGTACAGGTCCTGGCACCAGTGCAGCGACGCCGCCCCATGTCGGGCGGCCACAACCGGGCCGGCCAGCGCCAGCAGCGGCGGATCGGTCATCGTCACCACGAGGTCGTGGCGCGGTAGGCGCAAGGCCCGGCTGGTCAGCCGGCACAGCGAATCGAGGTAAGCGCGCGCGTCAGGCCTCTCCCCTGCCTTCTCCCCTGCCGCGACCATGCCACCGGTGCGACACAGCGTGACGCCGGCTGGCGCGTGACAATCCGACCGCTCCCCGTCCGCGACCACCGTCACCCGCCAGCCTGCAGCCGCCATACGGCCGGAAAGGTCCGACAGGCAACGGCCGGTCGCTCCGCGGTCCGGCGGGAACACCCGGTTGACGAACAAGACGGACGGCGGATCGAACATCACGGCGCACCGATGCGTGTATTGCACGCGAAAGTATGCATATCTACTAAGGCGCCGACAACCCCTTCCTGCGCTCGGCCGCCACAAGCATCAGCGACAGGATGACACCGGTGTCGAAATATTTGAAACTGGTGTGGAGACAGAGCGCCATCAGCAGGGGCGGAACCACGGCAAGGGCCAGCGGCGGATCGGCCGCCAATAGCCGGCACCAGGGCCGGACCAGCGCCGACAGATAGGCTCCCAGCGCGATCATGCCGAAAAGTCCGGTCTTCAGCAGGCTGTAGCTGGCCAGCGTGTGGGTATAGCTGACCCGCCAGCCGCCCACCGCCGGGTTGGCGATCCGCGCGCCCCAGCCGTCGCCGAACAGCAGCGCCCAGGGTGTGGCGACGGCGTGATCGATCACCGCCGCGGCCTCCTCCCAGCGGGCGTTGACACCGGTCAGCCGCGTCTTCTCCGCCGCCTGCTGCCATGCGCCGACCAGGGCGTCGCCGCCGGCCACCGCCAGCAGGCCGACTCCCAGCAGCAGCGGCAAGGCCAACCATGGCCGCCGCCGCGCCCACCACAGGGCGGTCAGAGCGAGCGACAGCACCGCCAGCCCCAGCGCGGTGCGATGGACCGCGCCGGCCAGCGCAGCAAGGCAAAGCGCGCCACCAGCGGCACAGGGTATCGCCGCGACCCAGTACCGAATCCGCCGACCAACGGCCACCAGCGACAGTGCAAGCGCCGGAAGCAGCACCGCGGCGAACAGAACCGACGGCGCGTTGAGCAGATAGACGCCGCCATCGGCCATCGCCCGTCGTCCGATGGCGCCGAATCCCCACTCCGCCTGCCGCCACCAGCGCAAGGCCAGCAGCAGCCCGGCCATGGCTAGGCCACCCGCCAGCGCACGCACCGCCCGGTCTCCGCCGCTCTGCAGCGTCGGCACCAGAAGCACGGGAAGGAACAGAAAGACGAGGGGCACGACGTCACGCAGGATGTCGGCCGCCTCCCACCCCAGCGCCGCCCCGCGCAGCAGAGGCACCCACAGCAGCCAGGCGAACGCGGCGACCGCCACCGGCATCCAGCGCATTTCCGACTGCACGACGCCCGACGGCGCCCGCAGGGCATGGCCGCTCGCCACCGCCAGCGGCCACTTCCAGCCGACGGCTGCCAGGATCAGCAGGCCGATGGACAGTTCGATCCCGCGCAAGGCCGGCGGCGCCGGCACGCTGAGGCCGCCATAGAGCAGCAAGGCTGCCATCATCGACAGCGCGCCGAGTCTGCCGGCCACCACCGTCACAGTCGAACTCCGGACGGAGAACCTACGGGGCTCAGGCCCAGCGCTGCTCGGCGCGGTCCAGGCGGTAGAACAGCCCTTCCTGCGGGCGCAGTCGCAGCGTACCGGTTAGGGTCAGCGGTTCCCGCGTTGCCGGCAGGGCGATGGCGGTGTGGACATGCATCATGGTCGCCGGTCCGGGATTCTCGCAGGCGGGACACCCCAACGGATTGGCGGACAGGATGAAGCGGTTGTGGGTGGCGCCGTCGGTCAGCGGCACCATGAATCCGCGGACGGTGACCGGCCGGCCGTCCAGCGCCGATACCTTCACCGGAAATTGCGGATTGCCGGCAAGGCCGCCGAACCGAACGGTGCCCAGGTCGCGCCAGATCGCCGTGGTTTCGTCCAGCGGCAGGTGGAAGGGGCCGGCGGGATGGCTCGGCGCATCCGCCGATCCGGCAGCCCAAACGGCCCAGCCGGCGACGGGAGCGAGCGCAAGCGGCAACAGAATCTGGCGCCGGCCGGGTATGGCCGTGCCAAAACGGGTGGCGGTGTTCATGGTCGCTTCTCCCCTGCTGCGTTGCTTCGTCACCGGGGCTGCGAAATCGGGGCGCCGTGTGTTGTGGAAGTCTTTGGTCCGGTCGCCAGGGAACAGCTTTATCCGGTGCGGGGCGACGCCTTCTGCCGGGCGATCGCCAATTGCGCGAAAGTCTCCGGCAAGCGCGGGCCGCGGTCAACCGGCAATTCGCCGGAACGCCAGCGGAATACTGACGCGTAAGGACAGGTTTCTCGCGGTACGCCGCCCCGGTACTTTCAAAAAAACGCAATCTGTTTGACGGAATGCGGCACCGCACTCCATAGTCCCAGCACTGGCCGTGCCGCACTGCACACAGTCCCGCGCAAGCCGTTCCGATGACGAGACGAGCCATGGAAACCTTTCGCTTCCAGCCGGGTGAAACCCCGGTCCTGCTCAGCATTCCGCATGTCGGGACGATGATTCCGCCGGACATCGCAGCCACGATGACGCCGGAAGGTCTGGCCCAGCCCGACGTCGACCGCCACCTGGACCGGTTGTACCACTTCGCCCCTGCGCTCGGAATCGGTTTTCTGACCGCGCTGTGTTCGCGTTACGTGGTGGATCTGAACCGCGACCCCGACGGTGCAATGCCGCAGCCGGGCCTTGACCCGACCGAGATCTGCCCGCTGACCACCTTCGACCACAAGCCTATCTATCAGCCGGGTCGGGAGCCCGACCGGATGGAGGTCGACCGGCGGGTCGGCGCCTACTGGCGCCCCTATCATGAACAGCTGCGCAGCGAACTGCGCGCGCTCCGCGACCGATACGGCGTCGCTGTCCTGTTCGATGCCCATTCGGTGCGCAGCCGGGTCCCGCGCTTTTTCGACGGCACCCTGCCCGACTTCAATTTGGGAACCGGCGACGGCAGCAGCACCGCCCAGCCGCTGGTCGTCCGGCTGATGAACGTGCTTTCGGCGTCGGAGCGCTATTCGGCTGCGCTGAACGGCCGCCTGCGCGGCGGCTTCATCATCCGCAGCTACGGCCGGCCGGAAGAGAACATCCACGCCATCCAGCTGGAACTGACCCAGTCCACCTATATGGACGAGGATGCGCCCTATCACTTCCGCCCCGATCTGGCGGCGGAGGTGAAGCCGTCGCTGGAGCGGCTGCTGAGCGTCGTCATCGAGTGGGCGTGGCAGAAGACCAGCGGACAGCGGCGCGCGGCGTTCCTGTAACGCCGCCCACCAGTCTCGTTCGCTCGGCCCTTACCAAAGAATGGCCCTTCCCCGTCGCCGGGGAAGGGCCGAAGGACGGCCTGATCGGGGATGGATCAGATCTGGCCGCGCTCGCTGGCCTGACGCATCAGGACATATTGGCGCATCATCTGGTTGCGGAAGCGGTAGCGCTCCAGTCCCGGTTCCACCACCGGGGCCAGGATGCCGCCATGGTCTTCCCGCATCAGGCGCTTCAGCAGGTCGAGCGTTGCGGCGCTCGGCAGCTCGCCGCTGTCGCCCGCCAGATCGTTGGGATCGAACACGCCATAGGCATCGGCCGGACACAGCGCCGCCGCCAGCAGAGCATCCTCCAGCTCGGCCCGGCGGTCGGCTGCCAGCGCGCGGACATAGCTTTCGACGATGCCGCGCTCGGCCTCCTGCAGGCAGCGGGCGACGGCATACCCAAGGTCCGGCCGCTCCACCAGCTTGCTGCCGCGGCTGACGGCGCTGCGCGCCGCATGCAGGCCCAGAAGCTGCGCGTAGTACGGAAGGCCGCGCACGAATTCGGCGATCCGCCGCACCACATCGGCGGCGAACTCGATGCCGGCATTCTGCGCACCCGCCTGGATCAGCCGCCCGATCTCCTGATCGGTCATCAGCGGCAAATGCACCGGCACCAGGGAACGCTGAATCGACGGATGCTTGCCCAGCAGCTGGTCGAGATTCTCGGCGACGCCGACCACCAGCAGGGTGACGGGGATCGAGCTGTCGGTCAGATTCTTGAACAGCTCCGCCAGCTTGTTGCGGAAATCCTCGTCGGTGACACGGTCATACTCGTCGAGGATCAGCAGCACATGGGTGGCGTGAATGCCCGACAGCACCTCGTTCAGCTCGGTGACGCTGAAGGTGCCCTCCGGCAGCAACTCGTTGAAGCTGGCGAAGTTGCGCCGCGCCGCGAACGGGTTGTCGAGCGCGGAGCGGTAATAGGTCGAGGGGATCTTCTTCAGGAAGTGCCGGAAGATGTCCTCGAAGCTCAGTTCGCCGCTGCAGGTCAGCTTCAGCGACAGATAGCCCGCCTGCCCGGCGATCTTCTCGATCGCGTTGGCGACGGAGGTCTTTCCGCGACCACGGTCGCCATAGAGGATGACGTGCGCCCGCTCCTCCTCGATGGCCGAGATGATGCGGCGCAGGGTGTCGTTGCGGCCGATGAACAGGCCGTTCAGCTGCTGCTTCGGCCGGGTCGGGGTGAAGGCTTCGCGCAGAAGGCCGTTCAGCTCCGGCGTCAGGCCTTTCAGCATCGCCGGCGCGTTGGCGCCCCCATTGGCCCCAAAGCCGCCGCGGTATCCGCCGTTGACCGACATGGTGAAACGCGGCAGGTCATGCTCGCCGTCGGCATCACGGCCGCCCGGCTGAGGGAACATGTGCCCGCGGCGGTCACCCGTCGCCTCATTGTCGATGACGTCGGGCAGACGCGGGGCGGCAGGACCACGCATCGCCTCGAATCCAGCCCGGCCACCGCCGGAGTTGCCGCCCAAATTGCCTTCGACCGGACGCAGATGAGTTCCGCCCGGCCGGGCAAATCCTGGCGCGTTGGAAAGGCCGCCGGCGCCTGGTCCGTTCATGCCGCCGGCCATGCCGGGTCCGCCGGTCAGCGGACCTGACCCGAGCCCCCCGCCGGTGATGCCGGGGCTACCCAAACCGGCAGCACCGGCAGCCGGCAGCCGCTCGTCCGCCATGGCGGCCGATCGACGCTTTCGAAAGAAATTCCGCATCCGTCCCAATCCCCACGCGTTGTCGGCGTTCGCGGAACCGGCCCCCTTTCGGCTTCTCTGGTGGGCCAGGGACGGTTCCGCGTGTTCCCGATGTAAGCGTTGCGCCGGCCAGTGTGGGCTGGGATTTCGGATATTATACCGACGCGGCATCCCCCATTCGGAGATCTCTTCCGATGGGATTCACCGCCCCGCCCTGTACCGGACTGCATATTGGGCGCTTCGACGGTCCTCACCCGATCAGGATCGGTCCGACCGTGGCCCAGCCATAGAGCACCGCCAGGAAGAAGGCGAGAGTCACGCACTCACGCAGGAAAGCCAAAACCGACATGCCACCCTCCATTGTTCGCGTCTTGTTCTGATAGAGCTACCAGAACGGACGCGGAACGACAACCGTGCAGTTCCGTCTATGTTCCCGTTATGGACTCTGGCGTTCCATTCCGGACACAGATCGAACGGACAGGCGGTCAGAAAGTTACGTGTCGAAAGCGTGGAGTTTCAGGACGGATCGGCGTCGTCATAGCGGATCAGGTCGGTCCAGGCGCGTTCCAGCCGGCGCAGAGTGCGATAGGTGGTTTCGAAATCGGCGCCGTCGCTGTCGGTGCGCAGCAGGCTGTCGGCGCGCATCGCCTCCAACTTCTTCAGCGCTTCGCAGGTCGCCAGCCCCTGGTCGGACAGCTTGAGCCGGGCGGCCCGGCGGTCGCGCTGGGACGGGCTGCGGTCGACATAGCCCGCCTCCACCAGATGCTTCAGATTGTAGGAGGCATTGGAGCCGAGGTAATAGCCGCGTTCCAGCAGGTCGCGGACGGAAAGTTCCTCGGTGCCGATGTGCAGCAGCATCAGCGCCTGCGTCGGGCTGAGGTCGGTCACGCCGATGCGGGCCAGTTCCATCCGAAGCACGTCGAGGAAGCGTCGGGTGATGCTTTCCATGACGCGGCCAAGGTCGGTGTAGACCGCGGGGGCCGCCACACTCTGCTGCATGCTCATCATTCCTGTGCCAGTGGCCTGCGAAAGCACCAGTGCTCTGCAAACGCCGTTATCCGGTCGCCGCGGCACCTGCTGGCGCCTGCCGACCGGCGGACCGGGGAAGCGGTGATTGTGCACCCCTTCCCGTCGCCGTTTCTTAATGGCCTGTGACGATGGGCGGATTTTGTAGCGAATTGGAGGGACAAACTTGAGACGCGGCGGTGGCCCGTCTCCTGATACCGCAGTTTACAGCGTGCCGGGAAAGGCTCCGCCGTCCAGAAGGATGTTCTGGCCGGTCATGAAACCGGACTTGGCGGCACAGAGAAAGGCACAGGCGGCCCCGAATTCCTCCGGATCGCCGAATCGGCCGGACGGGTTCGTCTTGCGGCGCAGATCCATCTCTTCGTCAATGCTGCGGCCGGCGGCCTTGGCGCCACCCTCCATCGTCTTGCGCAGACGGTCGGTCTCGAACGGGCCGGGCAGCAGGTTGTTGATGGTGACGTTGTGTTTCACCGTCTGCCGCGACAGGCCGGCGACGAAGCCGGTCAGGCCGGTGCGCGCGCCGTTCGACAGGCCGAGAATCGGGATCGGCGCCTTCACCGCGGCCGAGGTGATGTTGACGATGCGGCCGAAGCGGCGCGCGATCATGCCGTCCACCGTCGCCTTGATCAGGAAGATCGGCGCCAGCATGTTGGCGTCCAGCGCGCGAATCCAGTCGTCGCGGTCCCACTCGTGGAAATCGCCCGGCGGCGGACCGCCGGCATTGTTGACCAGGATGTCCGGCTCGGGACAGGCGGCCAGCGCCGCGGCCCGGCCCTCCTCCGTCGCAATGTCGCCGGGGGCGGTGGTGACGGTGACGCCGGTGGCCTTGCGGATCTCCTCGGCGGTCGCCTCCAGCGCGTCGGCACTGCGGGCGGTCAGGGTGACGTGGACACCCTCGCGGGCCAGGGCGAAGGCGCAGGCGCGGCCCAGCCCCTTGCTGGCGGCGCAGACGATGGCGCGGCGGCCGGCGATACCCAAATCCATGGTCGTCTCTTCCCTTATCGAACTAGAGGGTCGTTTTGGAACCGGATCGTTGCGGTTCCGTCCGTTGCAGATCCGAAAGGACTTCGCGCGCCAGCGGCACGGTCACACCACGATGGGCAGCCAGCGACGCGTGGTCCAGCGCCGCCACCAGACGGCGGGCGAAATCGAGCGACCGCTCCATCCGCGCCAGCAGATAGGTGATGACCTCCATCCCCGGCCGCAGCTGGCGATCGGAGAACAGCTTGACCAGCACCGCGGCCAGCAGCGCGTCGTCGGGTGGCCGTACCTCCACCGCCGGTGCGCCCTTGATCCGCGAGCGCAGGTCGGGCAGCCGGGTGCGCCAGCGCGACGGCGCCTTGCGCGACAGCAAAAGCAGATGTCCCTGCTGTTCGCGGGCGAGGTTGTAGAGGTGGAACAGCGCCTCTTCCCGCTCGGACTTGCCGGCGACGGTGTCGGCATCCTCGACGACCACGGCGTTGGCGGGGGCCAGCAGGGACGGCACCACGCCCGAATCGAGGGCATCGCCGCGGATCACCACCGCGTGGCTGCGGGCGCGCCAGACCTGGGACAGGTGGGTCTTGCCGCAGCCGGCCGGGCCGAACAGGGTCAGCGCCGGGGCCGGCCAGGACGGCCAGCGGTCCAGCCATGCCACGGCGTCGGCATTGCTGGGCGCCACGAGGAAATCCTCGCAGCCCATCGCCGTCCGGTGCCCGAGGTCGAGCGGTATCTGCGCCGGCAAGCTCATGCGGACACACCCATCAGCGTTCCGCGTCGGTGCCGCGGTAGTACGGGCTTGAGAGATACTGTCGCAACGCGAAGCGGGTCAACACGCCGATCACCGCGGCCACCGGCACCGCCAGCAGCACGCCGACGAAGCCGAACAGGCTGCCGCCGGCCAGCAGGGCGAACATCACCCACACCGCATGCAGCCCGACCTTGTCGCCCACCAGCTTCGGCGTCAGGACGTTGCCCTCCACCGCCTGCCCGAACAGGAAGATGCCGATCACGATGGCGACCCGCCAAAGCTCATCGAACTGCAGCAGGGCAAGGCCGGTGCTGGCGACGAAGCCGAACAGGCTGCCGACATAGGGAATGAAGGACAAGAGACCGGCGACCAAACCGATCACCAGACCGAAATCCAGCCCCGCCGCCGACAGCGCCAGCGCATAGAAGACCCCCAGCACGACGCAGACCGTCGCCTGCCCCCGCACGAATCCGGACAGGGTGACGTTCACCTCGCGCGCCTGCTCGCGCACCGTCTCCGCATGCTGGCGCGGCAGCCACGAATCGACCTTCCCCACCATCAGGTCCCAGTCGCGCATCATGTAGAAGGCGACGATGGGCGTGATGAACATCAGCGTGACGATGTCGAACAGCGCCAGCCCGCCCGACAGGATGCGGGTGACGACGCGGCCAACCAGCCCGGCCACCTCGCCGGCGTAGGTGCCGGCGGCGGCGCGCAGCCGCTCGACATCATCGGCCGGCAGGCGGTGGATAAAGCGGTCGAGCGCTGGAATCAGCCGCTCCTTCACCAGCGCCGCATAGCTCGGCAGCACCTCCAGCAAATGGGAGACCTGCCCCTGCACCAGCGGCAGCAGGAGCAGCGCCACCAGAACCATGATCAGGACGAATCCCAGCAACACCAACGTGGTGCCGAGCCAGCGCGGCAGCCCGGCTGCCTCCAGCCGATCGACCGCGGGGTCGAGCAGATAGGCGATGGCCAGCCCGACCACGAAGGGCAGCAGCATGTCCGACAGCAGCCACAGCGCCAGGACGAACAGCCCCAGCCCGATCAGCCAGAAGCGGAGCTGCTTGGCCGCCGTCACGGAACGCCGCCGAGCCGGTTGAACAGCAAGGCGCCGCGCCGAGCGTACAGCACGCCCGACAGCACCGTCGTCGCCGTACAGGCGTACACCAGCACGTCGACCAGCTCCCACCCATACAGGTGGATCTCCGGCAAGCCCAGCGCCGGCGGCGCCAGAATCGCGGCGGCCAGCGCGATCTGCACCACCGTGTTCACCTTGCTGATGTAGAGCGGCTGCATCGCCAGCGTTTCCTTCAGCGTGAACAGCAGGATGACGCCGCCGATGATCATGATGTCGCGGAACACCACCATCATCGCCAGCCAGAGCGGGATCGCGCCGACCCAGGCCAGCGCCACATACACCCCGACGATCAGCGCCTTGTCGGCCAGCGGATCGAGATAGCCGCCCAGCACAGTCCGCGCGCGGAACATGCGGGCAATGGCGCCGTCCAGCGCATCGGACAGACCGGCGGCGACGAACAGGGCGAAGGCCCACTCCATGTTGCCGGTCAGGATCATGTACATCGCGGCCGGAACCGCCACGATGCGCAGGAACGTGATGATGTTGGGAACGCTCACGGCAGGCTCTTGGCCGGCAGCGTGCCCAGGTTGCGCGGCGGTGCGCCCATGGTGGCCGTACCACCGGCGCCCATAGTGCCGGCGCCCATCGGCGCCGACGGCGCCAGCGAGGTCGGCGACGCCATCGGCGAGGCCGCGGACGGAACCGCACCGGCGGAGGCCGCACCCGAGCCGCGCGGCAGCAGGGTCAGTTGCCAGTCGGCCGACTGCACCGGCAGCGGCGCCCCCGGATAGGCCGGCGGATAACCGGCGGGCGCAGCGGCCGACCGCGCGAATCCGAGATCCTGGCGGGCGAGCGCCTGGGCCAGCTGTTCGGGATCGCCGCGATAGGTCAGGGTGATGAGCGCCTCGTTGCGGCTGATCGAGATCAGGCTGGTGCGGCTCACTGCCGGAACGGCGGACAGCCGCTTGCGAGTCTCAACCCAGTCGTTCACCGCGGTCAGCGGCACGCTGACGATGGTGTTCTGCTCCGGCCCGGTGGCGGTGGTGTGCTCGCGCCGCCACGAATCGTCGATCTGGGTGCCGACCGCCGCGACCGCGCGGTTCAGCATTTCGTCGGCAGTGCCGCCGCCCTTCACCTGCACCGTCTGGTTCTCGCGGTTGCCGTCCAGCCCATAGCGGGTGACGTCCACCGTCAGGCCGCGCGCCGGATCCGGCCCGTTCGCCGGCATGTCGGTGCGGGCGACCACGACTCCGCCGGCCTTGTAGGCCTGCGCGATGCGGGCGAGCGCCTCGGAGTTGCCGGCGATCGCGTCCTCGCCGCTGATCGCCTGGGCGTCGGACAGCTCGCCGTCCGGCACCACCAGCGGCACCAGCGAGGCGGCGGGCTGCCGCGCCTCCCAGGCCGCGCGCCAGGGTGTGCGGTCCTGCCACAGGATGGTGCGGCCATCGACCTGGGTCACCGGCAGGATGACGAAGGGGCGCGACGGCGGCTCGACATATTGGGTGGCGCCGCCGCTCTGGCCGAGGGCGTCGCGCACCGCGTTGGGACGGAAGCGAACGGTGATGGCGCCGACATAGCGGCTGGCCGACACCTTCTCCTCTTCGATCTCGAATCCCTGGACCATCCTGGCGATCTCGTTGTCCGACAGGCGCGGCGGATTGCCACCGCCGGGAACGAGGCGCCTGTACAGTTCGGCCCAGGCCTTGGCCTGCGCCTCGCGGATCGCCTGATCGCGGATCGTGGTCGGATTCCCGCCGCTGATGTCGACATTCACGCCGGACACGGCGAAGGGATCGGCGGCGGACGAGACGGCGGCCGGCGGCAGGGAACCGGTCTGCGCCCCCGCCGGCCCGGTCATGGTCAGGACCAGAGCGGTGGACATGGCAGCAAGACCGGCGAGGAGCGGCGCGCGGCGGCGGTGGAGCATTGCAAAGCCTTCCGATTCGAGTATGTTCGGCCCGAGCCCAAGGCCCGGTATATAGCTCAGCCCAAGCGAGGATACCATCAGCACCCAGTCCTATAACATGTCCGACGCCTACAAGCAGGCCGGTGTGGACATCGACGCGGGCAACGCGCTTGTCGAAGCGATCAAGCCCCTTGCCCGCTCCACCGCGCGTTCAGGCTCCGACGCGGGCCTGGGCGGTTTCGGCGCGCTGTTCGATCTGCGCGCCGCCGGCTACCAGGATCCGCTTCTGGTCGCGACGACCGACGGCGTCGGCACCAAGTTGAAGGTGGCGATTCTCGCCAACCGTCACGACACGGTCGGCATCGACCTCGTCGCCATGTGCGTCAACGATCTGGTCGTGCAGGGCGCCGAGCCGCTGCTGTTCCTGGATTACTACGCCACCGGCAAGCTCGACGTGGCCGCCGGCCGCGACATCGTCGCCGGCATCGCCGAAGGCTGCCGTCAGGCCGGCTGCGCCCTGGTCGGCGGCGAGACCGCCGAGATGCCGGGCATGTATTCGGAAGGCGATTACGACCTCGCAGGTTTCTCCGTCGGTGCTGTGGAACGCCAGCACGCCCTGACCGGTTCCGCCGTGCAGGCGGGTGACGTGGTCCTCGGCCTCGCCTCGACCGGCGTGCATTCCAACGGTTATTCGCTGGTGCGCAAGCTGGTGGAGAAGTCGGGCCTCGGCTACGACTCCGCCTGCCCGTGGGACGTGTCGAAGACGCTGGGCGAAGCGCTGCTGACCCCGACCCGCATCTATGTGAAGAGCACGCTGAAGGCGGTGCGCGCCGGCACGGTCCGTGCCATGGCCCACATCACCGGCGGCGGCCTGATCGAGAATATTCCGCGCGTCCTGCCGGACGGGCTGGGTGTCGTTCTCGACGCCTCGACCTGGACGCTGCCCCCCGTCTTCTCCTGGCTGATGAAGACCGGCGGCATCGCTCCGTACGAGATGGCCCGCACCTTCAACGTCGGCCTCGGCATGGTCGTTGTGGTTCCCGCCGACAAGGCGAACGAGGCCATCGACATCCTGCGCGAGGGCGGCGAGACGGTCTACACCGTCGGCACCGTCACCGCCTTGAAGGACGGCGATGCCCGCGTGACCGTCAATGGCATGGACGCGGCTTGGACCGCGTAAGGGACGCCTAAGGATCCTTTTGATGAGCAAGTTGAAGCTCGGCGTCCTGATCTCGGGGCGCGGCAGCAATCTGCAGGCGTTGATCGACGCCTGCGCCGCGCCCGGTTTTCCGGCCGAGATCGCCCTGGTCCTGTCCAACAAGGCAGACGCCTTCGGTCTGGAACGGGCCGCCAAGGCCGGGATCGCCACTGCGGTGGTCAGCCACCGTGACTATCCCGGCGACAAGCCGGCTTTCGAAGCGGCGATGGACGCCACCCTGCGCGAGTCGGGTGTCGAGCTGGTCTGCCTTGCCGGTTTCATGCGCCTGCTGTCGCCCTGGTTCGTCGGGCAGTGGCACAACGCGCTCGTCAACATCCATCCGTCCCTGCTGCCCTCCTTCAAGGGGCTGGACACCCATCAGCGGGCGCTGGATACCGGCGTCCGCTTCCATGGCTGCACCGTGCATTACGTGCGGCCGGAGATGGACGAAGGCCCGATCATCGCCCAGGCCGCCGTTCCTGTCCTGCCCGGTGACGATGCCCACCGTCTGGCCGACCGCGTGCTGGAGTCGGAACATCGCCTCTACCCGCACGCCGTCCGCCTGATCGCCGAGGGCCGCGCCCGAGTCGATGGCGATCTGGTGCGGATCGACGGCCCGGTTCCGGAGCTTGCGGCTGTGGTGAACCCGCCACTGTAAGCGCCCTCGTCCTTCCGATCATTCCTCTTCCGGCATAGTTGATGGTTCCGCTCGGAATCTGTTGCGTTTCCGTGCGTCCGCGTCAAAAATTGCGGGCAAAAGAAACTGTTGGAGGGTTGATCGAAATGGCGGCCGTCAGTCCGAACCCGGTCAGTGAAGAGACCGTCCGCGCACATCAGGCGAACTGGATCGCCTTCACCAAATTCATGAAGCTCAGCATCGCCGGGGTCATCGCGGTGCTGGTGCTGCTGGCGATCTTTACGCTGTAGAGCACAAGAAAGTTAGGGAGGGGGCGTTCGAAGCCGCCCCCTCTCCCCCACAAACTCACCCCGCCAGCATCTCCAGCGCCTTCTGCAGCTTGTCGCGGGCCTGATCGGCGGCCTCGCGGCGGTCACGCTGCTCCTCGATGACCTCTTCCGGAGCCTTGGCGACGAACTGCTCGTTCGACAGCTTGGCGTCGATCTTCTTGATCTCGCCCGTCAGCTTGTCGATCTCCTTGGACAGGCGCGCCTTCTCCTTGTCGAGATCGACGATGCCTTCCAGCGGCAGCACCAGCGTGGTCTCGTCCAGCACCGCCTGAACGCTGCTCTTCGGCACGTCGCCCTGCAGCGGATCGACGCTCGACAGGCGGGCCATGCGCAGGATCAGGTCGCGGTGGGTGTCCAGCCGCTTCAGGCTGACCGCGTTCGGATCCTTCAGCTTCAGTTCGATCTGCGCCGCCGGCGGCACGTTCATCTCCGACCGCATGGAGCGGACCGAACTGATCAGCCGCACCACCCAATCCATCTCGTCGCGCGAGCCCGGATCGACGACGTCGGCGGCAAACTCGGGCCATTCCGCCGAGATCAGGCGGTTGGCGCGGGCCGGCGACAGCTGCTCCCACAGCTCTTCGGTGATGAAGGGCATCAGCGGGTGCAGGATGTGCAGGATCTGGTCGAGAATCCAGGCGGTGGTCGCCCGCGTCTCGGCCTTCGCCGCCTCATCCGTGCCGGCCAGGATCGGCTTGGTGAACTCCATGTACCAGTCGCAGAAGGTGCCCCAGGTGAACTGGTAGGCGGCACCGGCGGCCTCGTTGAACTTGTAGGCGTCGATCGACTCGGCGACCTTCTTCGCCGCATCGGCCAGCGCGCCGACGATCCAGCAGTTGACCGTCTGGGTCAGCCCGACCGGCTTGTAGCCGGCGACCGGCTCGCAGCCGTTCATCTGGCAATAGCGGGCGGCGTTCCACAGCTTGGTGGCGAAGTTGCGATAGCCCTCGACCCGGTTCACCGCCAGCTTGATGTCGCGGCCCTGCGCCGCCATCGCCGACAGGGTGAAGCGCAACGCGTCGGTGCCGTACTGGTCGATGATCTCCAGCGGATCGATGACGTTGCCCTTCGACTTCGACATCTTCTGCCCCTTCTCGTCGCGGACGAGGGCATGGATGTAGACGGTGCGGAAGGGCACATCCTTCATGAAGTGCAGGCCCATCATCATCATCCGGGCGACCCAGAAGAAGATGATGTCGAAGCCGGTCACCAGCACATCGGTCGGGTAATAGCGGTCCAGTTCCGGCGTCTGGTCGGGCCAACCGAGCGTCGAGAACGGCCACAGCGCCGACGAGAACCACGTATCAAGCACGTCGGCATCGCGGGTCAGTTCGACATCACTGCCGTAATGGGTCTTGGCGGCGGCGCGCGCCTCCTCCTCGCTCTCCTCGACGAAGAAGGTGCCATCCGGACCGTACCAAGCCGGAATCTGATGGCCCCACCAGATCTGGCGGCTGATGCACCAGGGCTGGATGTTGCGCATCCATTCGAAATAGGTGTTCTCCCACTGCTTGGGCACGAACACCGTCTTGCCGGTCTCCACCGCCTCGATGGCGGGCTTGGCCAGAGTCGCGGCATCGACATACCACTGGTCGGTCAGCCACGGCTCGATGGCAACGCCGGAGCGGTCGCCGTGCGGGACCATGTGGGTGTGCGGCTCGATCTTCTCCAGAAGCTCAAGGGCTTCCAGTTCGGCGACGACCTTCTTGCGCGCCTCGTAGCGATCCAGCCCGCGATAGGCCTCGGGAACGTTGTCGTTCAACCGGGCGTCGCGGTCCATGATGTTGATCTGCTCGAGCCCGCAGCGCTTGCCGACCTCGAAATCGTTGAAATCGTGGGCCGGCGTGATCTTCACCGCGCCCGACCCGGTCTCCGGATCGGCATATTCGTCGCCGACGATCGGGATCAGGCGGCCGACCAGCGGCAGCCGGACCATCTTGCCGATCAGATCCTTGTAGCGCTCATCCTCCGGGTGCACCGCGACGCCGGTATCGCCCAGCATGGTCTCCGGACGGGTGGTGGCGACGACGATGAAGCGGCCCTCCTCCCCGTCGATGGGGTAGCGGAAGTGCCAGAGGTTGCCCTTGATCTCCTTCTGCTCGACCTCAAGGTCGGAGATCGCGGTGTGCAGCTTCGGGTCCCAGTTGACCAGCCGCTTGTCCTTGTAGATCAGCCCCTGGCGGTGCAATTCGACGAACACCTTGCGGACGGCGCGGCTCAGCCCCTCGTCCATGGTGAAACGCTCGCGCGGCCAGTCCGGCGAGGCACCCAGTCGGCGCAGCTGACGGGTGATGGTGCCGCCCGATTCGGCCTTCCACTCCCAAACCTTGTCGATGAAGGCATCGCGTCCGAAATCGTGACGGGTCTTGCCGTCCTTCGCCATATTGCGCTCCACCACCATCTGGGTGGCGATGCCGGCATGGTCGGTTCCCGGCTGCCACAGCGCGTCGCGGCCGCGCATGCGGTTGTAGCGGGTCAGCACGTCTTGGATGGTGAAGGTCAGCGCATGGCCCATATGCAGGCTGCCGGTGACGTTCGGCGGCGGCATCATGATGGTGTAGGGCTTGCCGTTCCCCTGCGGCTGGGCGGCAAAGGCGCCCGACTCTTCCCACAGGCGGTAGTGCTTCTCCTCGACCTCGGCGGGCCGGTACGTCTTTTCCAACATCACCACGAACTTTCGCTAGAAACGTCTCAACCGGGGATCAAAAAGGCGGGGCTCAAGAAAGGCGGGATCAGAACTTCTGCGACCGCCGGATCATGCGGTCGATCTCCTGTTGGACCAGCCGCTCGACCACCGTCGGCAGATTCTCGTCCAGCCATTCCTTCAACAGCGGCTTCAGCAGCTCGCGCACGACCTCTTCCACCGTGCGGATGCCGATGGGCATCGGGCCGATGGACAGGTCGTCGCCCAGTTCGCGCGCCAAATGGGTCAGGTGGTGCGAGGCATCCTCCGCCGTCCGGCGGGAGATCAACCCGTCGTCCGGGTCGACCGCGCGGCGGCGCGGACGCGGCGGGGGCGGCGGCTCGTCATCCTCGAAATCGTCGAACACCGGCGTGGGCCGCCGGGCGGCGGGGCGCGGCGGCGGCATCGGTTCGGGCTCCGGCTCCTCCCAGCGGGGCGGAGGCGGCGGGGGCGGCGACGGTTCCGGAAAAGCCGGTTCCTCCGGCCAAGGGTCGGGGTCCGCCTGGCCGAAGTCGGGCCGGTCGTCCGGCTCGTCCTCCACCATCTGGGTCAGTTCCAGGACGTCGTCGTCCTCGTCCACCGGCGGGGGTGGCGGGGGCGGCGGCGGAGGG
>NZ_CAMLJP010000074.1 GCF_946480385.1 uncultured Azospirillum sp. | reverse complement strand
CCGCGCGCCGTCGCCGCGATCCTGGCGCGCCCGGAATCGACCGGGCCGAAGGGCGTCTATCCCTGGACCCTCAACCCAGATGATCCCTATCCCACCCTCGGCTCGGCGCTGGAACGCAAGGGTGGCAAGGGTGCCTTCTCCCGCCGGTAGGATCGGCGGGGTGGAACATCGGCCGGAAACCGTTCCACGCTGTTCCACCCCTCTCACCGGCTCCCTCCTCGCCGGCCCCCTCTCACCGGATGAGGTCCCCTCGAAAGCCGGTGCTGCGGTCTTCCGCCACGGCATCGGCTCGGGTAAGCTGCCGGTCCCGCCGCCCCTCCTGAACATCCCGACAGATTGCCCATTCATGCAAGTCTACCTGCCGATTGCCGAGATGTCGGTCAACGCGCTTCTGGTGCTCGGCATGGGCTGGCTCGTCGGCTTCCTGTCGGGGATGTTCGGCGTCGGCGGCGGATTCCTGATGACGCCGCTGCTGATCTTCATCGGCGTCCCCCCCGCCATCGCCGTCGGCACCCAGGCCAACCAGCTGGTCGCCGCCAGTGTGTCGGGCGTGCTGGCCCATTGGCGGCGCGGCAACGTCGACGTCAAGCTGGGCGTGGTGATGCTGGGCGGCGGCGTGATCGGCACCGCGGTCGGGGTGTGGATCTTCGGCATCCTCCAGCGGCTGGGCCAGATCGACATCGCCATCACCCTGTCCTACGTCTTCTTCCTGGGCACCATCGGCGGGATGATGCTGGTGGAAAGCAGCCGTGCCATCCTGCGCCGCCGCGCGCCGACGGCCAAACGCGGCAAGCTGCACCGCCACATCTGGCTGCACGGCCTGCCCTTCAAGATGCGGTTCCAACGCTCCAAGCTGTATATTTCGGCCCTGCTGCCGGCGGGGATCGGCGCGGTCGGCGGCATGCTGGTGGCGATCATGGGTATCGGCGGCGGCTTCCTCCTGGTCCCGGCGATGATCTATCTGCTGAACATGCCGGCCGGGCTGGTCGCCGGCACCTCGCTGTTCCAGATCATCTTCACCACCGCGGCGGCGACCCTGCTGCAGGCCGCCACCAACCAGACGGTGGACGCCATGCTGGCGCTTCTGCTGCTGATCGGCGGCGTGATCGGCGCCCAGTTCGGAACCAAGGCGGGCAGCCGCCTGCGCGGCGAGACCGCCCGGCTGGCGCTGGCGACGATCGTGGTGGCGGTGGCGCTCAAGCTGGCCTTCGATCTGTTCTCCCGCCCCGACGATTTGTTCACCCTGACCATGGGATTGCGATGATGGCGGGGGTGATGGAACGCCGGCCGACCAAGCGCAGGCTGGTCCAGGCCGCCGCGGCGCTGGCCGGGCTGCTGCTGGGCGGCACGGTGGCGGCGACGGTGTGGGCGCAGCAGCTGGTCGCCGACCTGTCCAGCCATCTGATCGCCATCACCACCGGCTTCACCGGCACGGAGGTCGTGCTGTTCGGCACCACCGACGGGGCGGGCGACGTCGCCATCGTCGTCACCGGCCCGCGCGGCCCCGCCACCGTCCGCCGCAAGCAGCGGGTGGCCGGCATGTGGATGAACACCGACAGCGTGCGCTTCGAACAGGTGCCGAGCTTCTATACGGTGGCGGTCAGCCGGCCGCTCGACCAGCTGGTCGGCCGCCCGGTGCTGGAACGCCAACAGCTGGGGCTGCCGCAGCTGCAATTGCCGGCCGACGCCAGCCTGCCGCCGGACGAGCTTGCCGCCTACCGCAGCGCGCTGATCCGCAACAAGCAGCGCCAGGGGCTCTACGCCATTTCCATGGGGCAGGTCGCCTTCCTGGGCGAACGGCTGTTCCGCACCAACATCTATTTTCCGGCCAACGTCCCGACCGGGCTGTACAATGTCGAAGCCTTGCTGATTCGCGACGGCGACGTGGTCAGTGCCCAGACCACGCCGCTGGTGGTGTCCAAGATCGGGTTCAGCGCCGAAGTGTCGGACTTCGCCCGCAACCGCCCGGTCATCTACGGGGTGGCCGCCGTCGTCGGCGCCATCGCGGCCGGCTGGGCGGCCGGCGCCGCATTCCGCCGGGTCTAAGCCGAGAGGGTGATCGAGATGAGCGACGCGACGCAGTCCACGACGCCGGAAACGCCGGCTCCCGAGCCGGTGCGCATCTTCCTTGTGGTGGTCGACGACAGCCCGGAGCTGAAGGTGGCGCTCCGCTATGCCTGCCTGCGCGCCCGCAAGTCGGGCGGCAAGGTGGCGCTGCTGACCGTCCTGGAAAAGGGCGAGATGCAGCACTGGCTGGCGGTGGAGAACCTGATCCGCGAGGAACAGCGCGCCGAGGCGGAGCAGATGCTGCAGAAGCTGGCGCGCGAGGTCAACCAGCTGACCGGCACCCTGCCGGCGCTGTATGTCCGCGAAGGCAACCGCACCGAGGAGGTGCTGGCCCTGATCGGGGAGGAGCCGAGCATCTCCATCCTGGTTCTGGCCGCCGGCACCGATCCGGAGGGCCCCGGCCCGCTGATCTCCTACTACACCGGGCGCGGCCTGGGCCGCCTGCGCATCCCGCTGACCATCGTGCCCGGCGGCCTCAGCAACGAGGCACTGGACGCGATTACGTAAGTAAGGATAGAGGCCACGGTCGGGCCGCGCATGCCGGATGCCGAATACCCACACAACCGGGGTCCTTGATCCGCCCGGCGTTTCGGCCCAAATTTCCCCCCAATCGTTCCGCGTCCCGATCCCGGGCGCGCCGGCGGTTCCATTCCGCCGCCGATGGAGGACCAGACCATGTTCATTCAGACCGAGCAGACGCCCAACCCGGCGACTCTCAAGTTCCTGCCGGGGCGTGACGTGCTCGGACGCGGCACCGCCGACTTCACCAGCCGCGAGGATGCCGCCCGTTCGCCGCTCGCCCAGCGCCTGTTCGAGATCGAGGGCGTCGTCGGCGTCTTCCTGGGCGCCGACTTCATCACCATCACCAAGACCGACGCGCGCGACTGGTTCCTGCTGAAGCCGTCGATTCTCGGCGTCATCATGGAGCATTTCACCGCCGACCGCCCGGTCCTGCTGGAAGACGGCGGCGACGGCCATGCCGCGGCGTCGAACGCCGACGACGAGGAGATCGTCGAGCAGATCAAGGAGCTGCTGGACACCCGCGTCCGCCCGTCGGTCGCCCAGGACGGCGGCGACATCACCTTCCAGGGCTTCGAGAAGGGCGTCGTCTATCTGGCGATGAAGGGGGCCTGCTCCGGCTGCCCCAGCTCCACCGCCACGCTGAAGCACGGCATCGAGAACATGCTGCGCCACTACATCCCCGAAGTGGTCGAAGTCCGCTCGGTCCAGTAAGGCCAGACTGCGGATGACGCCGGCTCGCCCTTGATGCGGCGGGCCGGCATTCCCATGCTGGCACCATGATCATCTCCGCCAGCTACAAGACCGACATCCCCGCCTTCTATGGGCGCTGGTTCCTGAACCGCCTCGACGCCGGTTATTGCCGGATGGTCAATCCTTACGGCGGCCAGACCTACCGCATCGACCTGACCCGGCCGGCGGTCGACGGCTTCATCTTCTGGACCAAGAATATGGGACCGTTCCTCGGCGCGCTCGACAGCGTGGCGGAGCGGGGCTTTCCCTTCATCGTGCAGTACAGCGTCACCGGGCTGCCCACCGCGCTGGAGCGCTCGGTCCCCGATTGGGAGACGGCGGTCGGCCATATGGTGCGGGTGCGCGAGCGCTGGGGACCGCGGGCGGTCGTCTGGCGCTACGACCCCATCGCGTTGACCGAGGCCACGCCGCCGGACTGGCATCGCGACACTTTCGGCCGGATCGCGCGGGCGCTGCGTGGGGTGACCGACGAGGTGGTGGTCTCCTTCCTCCAGCCTTACCGCAAGACTGCCCGCAACCTCGCCGCGGCTGGCATCGGCTGGCGCGACCCGGAGGCGGAGGAGAAACGCGCGCTGCTGGCGGATTTGGCCGGCATCGCGGCGGGGGAGGGGATGGCGCTGACGCTCTGCACCCAGCCGGAGCTGGTGGACACGCCCGGCACGGCGCCGGCCCGCTGCGTCGATGCGGTACGGCTGTCGGACGTCGCGGGCTACCCGGTCGCGGCCAGGGAGAAGGGAAACCGGCCCGGCTGCCTGTGCGCGGAGAGCCGCGACATCGGCGACTATGACAGCTGTCCACACGGCTGCGTCTATTGCTATGCGGTCGCCGACCGTGGAACGGCGCAGCGTCGGTTCGCCGCGCATGACCCGGAGGGGGAGTTTCTGGTGGCGCGGCGGTCAGCCACCGCCCGAGAGTGACGGCCCCGCCGGTTCCAGCGGGGCCGCTTTCCTTACGCTACTGAACGCAGGCGATGGTTGCCGGCCAGATCGGCAATGCTGACGATGGGCAGATCATGCTCTATGGCGAAGGCAACCAGTTCCGGCAGGCGGGCCATCGTGCCGTCGGGGTTCATCACCTCGCACAGGACACCAGCGGGCTTGCGGCCGGCCCGGATCATCAGGTCGATGGTGGCCTCGGTATGGCCGCGGCGGGCGGCGAGGCCGCCGGGATTGGCGCGGATCGGGAAGACATGGCCCGGCCGCGCTAGGTCCTCCGGCCTGCAATCTTCGGCTATGGCCGTTCGGATGGTGGTGACGCGGTCGGTGGCCGACACCCCGGTGGTGACGCCGGTTCGGGCCTCGATCGACACTGTGAAGGCAGTGCCGAAGCGGGCGCTGTTGGCCGATACCATCGGCGGGAGATCGAGCCTTTCCAGTCGTTCTTCCGGCAGGATCAGGCAGACGATTCCGCTGCAGGTCCGGATCAGGAAGGCCATCTGGTCGATGGTGATGGCATCGGCCGGGTAGATGATGTCGCCTTCATTCTCGCGGTCGTCATCGTCAACGACGATGACTCCGCCGCCCTTGTGGATGCGCTCCACTGCCAAGGCAATCCGCTCTTCCGCCGTACCGAAACGGGAAAGAAGGCCATCATGGGTCTGATTCATGGTTCTCACTCCAAAAGTTGGGCGAGCCTGAATCAGGGCGCAAAAGAGATCCTCCGGCGTCGGGAGGCAATGCTTCCACGGTGCCGGCGCAAGCCATCGCCGGCACCCCAGCCGAGGCTTTACGCCCGGCATGGGTGGCTGCGTGGCCAGCTCATTCTCTTCCATCCGGACTGTAACCGTCGGCCCCGGCCTTGCACCGGGTCTGCTGTCCCCGCGGCGGGTGCCACGGGCGCTCGCGGGCTCCCCTTCAGTTGAAGGGATACCGCCGGTCGGGATTTTCACCCTGCCCTGAGAACAAGCATATGTCGCCGCCCGTTCGCGGACGGCGACCCCAGCTTCATGGGCGGGGTGGTGCCTGTCAAGGGTGCGGGTGACGGGTGCGCACCGGCTTTACGGACAGACCTTCCGCACCGTCTCGACCAGCTTTTCCGGGTTGAACGGCTTCACCAGCCAGCCGGTGGCGCCGGCCTCGCGGCCGGCGGACTTTTTGGCGGGGTCGGCTTCGGTGGTCAGCAGCAGCACGGGGGTGGCGCGGTTGAGGGACGAGCCGCGGATGGCGCGGGTCAGCGCCAGCCCGTCCAGGCCCGGCATGTTCAAGTCGGTGATGATGCAGTCGAACTTGCGCTGGTTGACCAGGGCGAGGCCGGCATTGCCGTCCGACGCCTCCGCCACCTCATAGCCGGCGCCTTTCAGCGTGAAACCGACCATGTCGCGGATGGTCTTGGAATCGTCGACGGTCAGGACGCTCTTGGGCATGGAACACGGCTCCGGTTGCTCGACCGAAAGGAATAAGGGAAAGGCCTAGGCAATTTCCCGGCGACCGTCAACCGCTGGCGTCCCCTATTCCGAACAACGCCAGCCCCCGGTCCGGCGGCATCGCCGCTGAACCGGGGACCTGGCAGAGGCTATATGGTTACGCCTTCGTATCGACGTGCTGCCCACCGGCGTCACCGCCCTTGGCGACGCCGACCATCGCCTCGCGCAGCAGGCGGCCATGAATGGTGTAGCCGGGCTGCAGGACCTGGACGACGGTGCCGGCGGCCTTGCCGGTGTTCTCGATCTCGAACATCACCTGATGGAAGTTCGGGTCGAACGGCTCGCCGGTGGGGTCCAGCTTCTTGATGCCGGCGCGGTCGAAGGCGGCGAACAGCTGGCGCTCGGTCGCCTCGACGCCGACGGCGAGGCCCTTCAGCATCTCGTCCTGCTCGCGGCCCTCGGCCGGGACGGCGTCCAGCGCGCGGCGCAGGTTGTCGGCGACCGACACCAGTTCCTTGGCGAAGCTGGACACGGCGAACTTGCTGGCGTCCTCGCGATCGCGCTGGGCACGGCGGCGGGTGTTCTCCGTCTCCGCCATGGCGCGCAGAAGCTGGTCCTTCAGGCTGGCGACCTCGGCCTCCAGCTTGGCGACGCGGTCCTCGGGCGAACCCGCTTCAGCACCGTTGGCGGCGGCTGTGTTGGCGGTCTCGGCGGTGGCCTCGGTCGGCTCCACCGTGGCGTCGGAGGGCTTGTTCTGCTCTTCGCTCATGGTTTTCTCAATTCTTGCTTCGTCAAAAGGCGGAGTGAGTGAGGGAGGCGGCGCTCAGCCGATCAGCCGGCTGACCACCTTTGCGGTGTAATCCACCAGCGGAATGATGCGGGCGTAATTGATGCGGGTCGGGCCGATGACGCCGATGGCGCCGATCACCTGTTCCCGGCTGTTCTGGAAGGGGGAGATGATCATCGAACAGCCGGAATGGCTGAACAGCACATTCTCCGCGCCGATGAAGATCTGCACGCCGTCGCCACGCCCGGTGGCGTCCAGCATGCGCAGCATCGTCTCCTTGGTCTCCAGCGCCTCGAACAGGCCGCGCACCCGCTCCAGGTCGGACAGCGCGGTGACGTCCTCCAGCAGGCGGGACTGGCCGCGGACGATCAACTGGCTGGCGTTCGACCCGCCGCTGCCGGCCCAGGTGGCCAGACCGGCGGCGACCACCTTGCGCGACAGCTCGTCCAACTGGGTCTTCTGCTGTTCGATCTCCTGCAGCACCTCCTGCCGTGCCTCGTCCAGCGTGCGGCCGGCGAGCTTGGCGCTGAGGAAGTTCGACACCGTCTGCAGGGTGGAGGTCGGCACCCCCATCGGCACCTCGATCACCCGGTTCTCGACCAGACCGTCCTCGTTCACCAGGACGACCAGGGCGCGGCCGGGGCCGAGCGACACGAATTCGATATGCTTCAGCGGCCGGTCGGTCTTCGGCGCCACCACCAGGCCGGCGCAGTGCGACAGGCCGGACAGCATGGTCGACGCCTCGCCCAGCACGTCGGCGAAGGCGCGGCCGGAGGCGGAGCATTTCGCTTCGATCGAGGCGCGCTCGTCTTCGGTCAGCGACCCGATCTCCAGCAGGCCGTCAACGAACATGCGCAGGCCGGCGTCGGTCGGGATGCGGCCGGCGGAGGTGTGCGGGGCATAGAGCAGCCCCTGCTCCTCCAGGTCGGCCATCACGTTGCGGATGGTCGCGGGCGACAAGGCCATGCCAAGCCGCCTGGAGATCGTGCGCGAGCCGACCGGCTCGCCCGACGCCACATAGGCGTCGACGATCAGCCGGAAAATCTCGCGCGATCGCTGGTTCAGCTCGTTGATCATGGGCTAGGGCGGTCGTGCTCTGTTCGGGCTGGGCGGCTGCGGAACCGGAGTTCCGTCAACCGGTCCGAATTTAGGCAGGTCCGACCGCCGAATCAACGTGCGGGGCGAAGAAGCCCTGCGGCCTTGCGACCATGAAACGGTCGCATGACCGTTTCATCACGGCCGCTCGGCGGCCCTTACTGCTCCGCCAGGAAGGCACGGTACTGGGTGGCGATGGCGGCGACCGCCGCCTCGTACAGCTGCCGGCCATGCTCCGGGCGGGCGAGGCCGGGGGCGGAGCCGATGCGGCCGTCCGGATAACGGCGGCGGAAGTCGCGGGCGTCGTGGAAGCCGCCGGCCGGCGCCTGTTCCGGCTCCAGCGCCGCGGTCTTGATCGAGTCGGGATAGACGTATTGCGTGACCGACACCTCGCTGGGGGTGGCGTGCGAGCCCTCCTTGCCCTGGTACAGCTCGCGCGACAGGCGGGCGACCTCGCCATTCTCCCACCAGCTCACCAGGGCGCAGCGCAGGTCCGGCGCGTCGCGGCCGCGCAGTGCCCGGTTTTCCGCATGGATTTCATAGAAGGCGGCGCGGACGGTGGCGATGTTGCCGCCATGGCCGTTGACGAAGAAGAAGCGTTCGAACCCGTGTTCGGCCAGCGAGCCGACATAGTCGCGCAGCAGGGCGATCAGCGTCGACGGCTTCAGCGTCATCGAACCGGGGAAATCCATGTGATGGACGGCCATGCCGACCGGGATGGTCGGGCCGACCAGCGCGCCGGTGGCGTCGCCGACGCCCTTGGCGATGACCTCGGCGCAGATGGCGTCGGTGCCGACCAGCCCGTTCGGCCCATGCTGCTCGGTCGAGCCGATCGGCATGATGATGCCCTTGGAGGCCTTGAGGTAGCTTTCGACCTCGGCCCAGGTGCTCAGGTGAAGCTGCACGGTGGCGGATCCTTTTCGACGATGCGTGCCGGGAATGCGGCCGGGAATGTGTTGGCCCTCATGTTAGGCGCCCGGCCGGCCGCGACAACCGCTCCCTGCGCCGGGCGGGCATGACCGGGCCTTTGCGATGGCCGCCCTCATCCCGCGCTAGCGTGATGGTTCCGGCATGACTACAATCGCGTGCAATTTGCCCGCTTGGGCGTCTGTTTCGGGGTGCGGTGGTGGTTGCGCGCGTCAACACGGTGGCGTTCCAGGGCATCGAGGTGCTGGGGATCGACGTTCAGGTCCAGATGTCCGGCGGAATCGTCGCCTTCACCGTCGTCGGCCTGCCCGACAAGGCGGTGGGCGAAAGCCGGGAGCGGGTGCGTGCCGCGCTGCATGCGCTGGGGCTGGCTCTGCCCGCCAAGCGCATCACCGTCAACCTCGCCCCCGCTGACGTGCTGAAGGAGGGCAGCCATTTCGATCTGCCGATCGCGCTTGGCCTGCTGACGGTGATGGGCGTGCTGCCGGATGCGGAGATCGCCCGCTATGTCGCGCTGGGCGAGCTGGCGCTGGACGGGGCGCTGACCCCGGTGGCCGGCGTGCTGCCCGCCGCCATCGACGCGCTGGCCAACGACCGCGGCCTGATCTGCCCGGCGGCCTGCGGCGGCGAGGCGGCCTGGGCCGGTCCCGATCTGGACGTGCTGGCGCCGGCCAACCTGCTGGCCCTCATCAACCATTTCAAGGGCACCCAGGTGCTGACCCCGCCCAAGCCGCGGCTGCAGGAACAGGACGCGCCGCCGCCCGATCTGCGCGACGTGAAGGGCAACGAGACCGCCAAGCGCGCGCTGGAAGTCGCCGCCGCCGGATCGCACAACCTGTTGATGATCGGGCCGCCCGGCTCCGGCAAGTCGATGCTGGCCGCCCGCCTGCCCGGCCTGCTGCCGCCGCTCGACCCGGCGGAGGCGCTGGAGGTGTCGATGATCCACAGCGTCGGCGGGCTGCTGGAGGGCGGGCGCCTGCTGCGCCAGCGCCCCTACCGCGCGCCGCACCAGTCCGCCAGCCTGCCGGCGCTGGTCGGCGGCGGCACGCGGGCCAAACCGGGCGAGATCTCCCTGGCGCACCAGGGGGTTCTCTTCCTCGACGAGCTGCCGGAGTTTCCCCGCGCGCTGCTGGAGGCGCTGCGCCAGCCGCTGGAGACCGGCAAGGCGGTGGTCAGCCGCGCCAACCACCATGTGACCTATCCGGCCCGTGTGCAGCTGGTGGTGGCGATGAACCCCTGCCGCTGCGGCCATCTCGATGATGCGTCGCTCGCCTGCGCCCGCGCGCCGAAATGCGCCGCCGACTATCAATCTAAAATAAGTGGGCCGCTGTTCGACCGTATCGATCTGCACATCGACGTGCCGGCGGTCAGCCCGGCCGACCTCAGCCTGCCGCCGCCGGCGGAGGGCAGCGCCGACATCGCCGCCCGCGTCGCCATCGCCCGCGCCATCCAGGCGGAACGCTATGGCGGCTTCGGTCCTTACCCGGCCGGGCGGGCGGTGCGGACGAACGCCGAGGCCGATGGCGAACTGCTGGAGAAGGTCGCGTCCCCCGACGCCCCCGGCCGTGCCCTGCTGACCGAAGCGGCGGAGCGGCTGAAGCTGTCCGCCCGCGGCTATCACCGGGTGATGCGGGTGGGGCGAACGCTGGCCGATCTGGACGGGGTCGAGGGGGTCAGGCGCCGCCACATCGCCGAGGCGCTGAGCTATCGGCGGATCGCGCCGGGGCGGTGAGGGGGCACCCGGAGGCGACGCCTTCACGGCCCCTCGAACACTGGCGGCTTGCCCGCCCCCGGACAGACGGTCGCCGGCACCGACTCCTGCTCCACGAAGGTCACGGCGGCGGCCATGGCGCAATCCTCGCTGGAGGTCACGATGTGGCTGGCGGCGCGGAAGACCAGATGGCGGCTCTTCGGCAGGGTGGCGGCGGCACGGTCGCCCCAGTCCGGCGGGGTGACGGGGTCGTAGGCGCCGGACAGCAGCAGCACCGGCACCGGGCTGGCGACCGGCAGGCGCTCGGCCGGTTCCTGGTGGCCGGCGGGCCAGAGACGGCAGACGCGCCGGCCCGGATCGTCGGCGGCGACAAGCCCGTAGGGGGCATAGCGGCGGGCGTTGTCGGCGCGCTTCTGCGGGTCGGCGGTGTTGACCGACTCACGGCACTCGACGGAAAAGGCCAGCCCGTCGGCGACCTCCGGGTCGCCCAGCCAGTTGGTCGGCGCCCATTCGGCCAGCGTGGCGTATTGGCCGCGGATGGCGCGGTCGAGCATGATCGGCAAGGCCGGCACCGCTTCGCTGACCGCCATCGCTTCCAGCCCGGCGGCGATGATCGCTCCGCCGGTCAGCCGCAGGGCACGGCGCGTCTCATGATCGCCGACGACGATGTCGACGGGGTTGCGGTCCAGCCGTTCGACCAGGGAGAGGAAGCGCTTCTCCAGGTCGGGAAAGGCGGAGCGGCAGCTCCGGTTGGCGGCGCAGTCGTCGAACAGCCGGCGGTAGGCGCGCTGGGCCAGCCCGGCCGTCTCCTCCTGCGCGTTGACATCGGGCGGATAGATGCTGTCGAACACGGCGGTGCGGACACGGCCGCCCTGCCGCCGCAGGATCTCCAGCCCGACGCGCGTGCCGTAGGACACCGCGAACAGGTTCACGCGCTGGGCGCCCAGCGCGGTGGCGATGTCCAGGGCATCCTCCGCCGCGACGGGGGTGGAGAATTGGGTGGCATCCAGTCCGGCCGCCTGCAGCCGCGCGGCACAGGCGCTGATCGCGGACCGTTCCTCCGCGGCCCGCTGCTCGCGCGTCTGCGGGCGGGTGCCACGGGTGACGCCGACGGCGTCCAGCTCCGGGCAATCGGTGTCCGGCTCCGCCCGGCCGACGCCGCGCGGATCGAACAGGATCAGGTTGCGGGTGCGGCGGAAGGGGGCCGACAGCTCCCACCACACCTCCATCCGCTCCTCCGTCGCCTCGCCGCTGCCGAAGGGGGAGGCGCCGGGGCCGCCCTCCAGAAACAGCACCGGGTCGGGGTCGGGCTGGCGCGCGGTGCTGAGCAGCACGGCGACCGGCAGGCGCAGGCTGCGGCTGTTGGCGCGGTCGCGCCGTTCCGGCACCGCCACCGTCCCGCACAGCGCCGCTTCGCCGTCGGGGACGGTGAACCAGCAGGGGCCAGGGGTGAAGCGCGCCTCCGCCGCCGCGGGCGGGACCCACAGCATTCCCATCACCACGGCAGCCGCCGCGAGCGCAGCCCGCAGCTTGCGGGTGGAGCGCACCGCTGTCGGCCATGCGGGAGAGGGGAGGATGGACACGGATGGACGACCTGGACCTGATGGATGGAGTACCGCAGACGGCTTGGGGCGGCGGCTTTGTGTTTGACCGAGCGACCTTCGCTTGTCCAGAGGCGCCCGGCGTCCTGCCGAGCGGCGGCAAAACGGCCGGTGAGTGATGCAGACTTGCAACAGGCGTGCGGCAAAGATCACGCCATCGCCGGACGGACGGGTTGACGGAACACATCCGCACGCGGAATTATTTCGCTTCTAGAGGCCCGGCAGACGGAGCCTCTCTTTCTCAGGAGCAGATCATGCCGACCTTGTGGACGGCGATGCGGAGCCGCTGGCTCGATTCCGGGGCATCCTCCGGACCGGGCCGATTGTGCGACCACCTGCGGCGCGACATCGGACTGGCGGACGGGGAACTGTCGGATGGAGAAGAGCCTCCGCTCGGCAGTCGTCTTCCGCCTTTTCACATCCGCGATCGGAACCTATCGGACGCGCGGACATTTTTGACCTTGCAACCGTATCGCTGACCGGCGATACCGGATCCGCCGGCCTCTCACGCCGGCATCACTCAACCCCTGGAGAGTATCGATGAAAGCCATCGTAACCACCGCCTGGACTCGCCGATCGGGCGATCCGGCCGTCACCGCCCATATGGCCGCCAATCATGCCCAGCCGGCCCGCCTTCTTCCCACACCCTTCGAACGTGAATTCCGGATATCGAGAGGATCCCATGTGTGTCTTTCTGGGTTTTTGCGGTCACCGTCTCTTCGTTGAACACGCCCGCTGGGCATCGCCGGCCGGGTCATTCGACCTGCGGCGTGAAAACGGGGAAGTCATCCTATGGCTTGGACGCCTGAACATCATCTACACACCGGCCCGTTGGGGACCACCCTCCCGCGCTGCATAGCGCGCGGCGCCGCGGAGACCTGCTGAATGCCGGCCCGCGTTCGTCATGACGAGGTCCTTACCGTCGTCCAGGTGCTTGAGGCGTTCCGCAAGCTCGACCCCGATCTGCCCATCCAGTATGCGCTGAGTTTCATGACCATCGCGCAGAGCGAAGGCATCTCCATCGGCGAACTGGCGGAACGCCTGGGTATCGCCCAATCCTCCGCGTCGCGCAACGTCGCGGCGCTCAGCCGCTGGCACAGCTTCGGCAAGGCCGGCCTCGATCTGGTGCAGGCGCAGGAAGACCCGCGCGAGCGCCGCCGCAAGATCGTCACCCTGACCGACAAGGGTCGTGAGTTCCTGGACGCGCTGCGCGCCATCGTGAACCCGCCCGAGCAGCGCCGCGCCGCCAAGACAGCCTGATTTTCGCAGCCCTGATTTTTGTAGCTAAGCGATCCCGTTCAGCGCCGTGCGCAGCATTCCCACCAGCGTGCGCACCGCCAGCTCCTGCCGCTCCAGCGCCAGACCGCCGAACCGCCGCAACTCCTTGGCCCGTTCGGGCAGCGGCGGCATGTGGAAGAAGCCGTAGGGGATATCCAGGTCGGCGCACTCGATGATGTGGCGCGCCCGGTAGAACAGATGGTTGCCGAGGAAGCCGCCGGAGAAATCGCCGAAGGTCACCGGCAGCCCGGCCATCGACAGTTCCCGCATCACCCGCGGCACCGGCAGGGTGCTGCCATAGGCGGTCGGCCCGTCAGGCACGATGTCGGCATGGTCCCGCACCGTGCCGGCCGCATCCGGCAGCGGGCTTTCGTCGCGGTTCCAGGCCAGCCGTTCCAGCCGGATGTAATCGCTCGACTCGAGGTAGGCGAAGCCGAGCGCCGCCAGCGGCCGGTGTTCCGCCAGCAGCTCGGCGAAGGCCTCGCCGCAGACGTCATAGAGAGGGGGCAGGGTAGCGGTGACGATCCCCGGCTCCGCCGCCAGCCGATCCATCAGCAGGGCGGTCGGATCGGCCGTCCAGGGATGGTCTGACTCTCGGGCCGGCTCGCCGTCCGGGAGGGTCCCGAACGGCGCGAAGCCGGTGAGCAGGATGGGAGCCTTCACGGGCAAGGCATCCTTACAGTCACATCCTTACGGCCGCAGCAGGCCGATGATGTCCTTCACGTCGTTCAGGTTCTTCTCCGCGATGGCGGCGGCACGCTCGCCGCCCTTCTTCAGCAGCCGGTCGATCTCCGCCTTGTCGGCCAGCAGCTCCTTCATGCGGGTGGTGATCGGCGCCAGCTTGTCCACCGACAGGTCGACCAGCGACTTCTTGAAGTCGGAGAACTGGGCACCCGCGAACTGCGCCAGCACCTGCTCGCGCGACTGGCTGGCCAGCGCGCCATAGATGGTGACGAGGTTGTCGGCTTCCGCACGGGCCTCCAGCTCGGTCACGGTTTCCGGCAGGGGTTCCGGATCGGTCTTCGCCTTGCGGATCTTCTGCGCGATGGTGTCGGCGTCGTCGGTCATGTTGATGCGCGAATATTCGGACTCGTCCGACTTCGACATCTTCTTCTTGCCGTCGCGCAGGCTCATCACCCGCGTCGCCTCGCCCAGGATCTGCGGCTCGGGCAGCGGGAAGAACTCGGTCTCATAGCGGCGGTTGAAGGCGCCGGCGATGTCGCGCGCCAGTTCCAGATGCTGCTTCTGGTCCTCGCCCACCGGCACATGGGTCGCCTTGTAGAGCAGGATGTCGGCGGCCATCAGCGTCGGGTAGGCATACAGGCCCAGATTGGCCATGTCCTTCTGCTTGCCGGCCTTTTCCTTGAACTGCGTCATGCGGTTCAGCCAGCCCAGCGGCGTGTGGCAGGACAGGATCCAGCTCAGCTCGGCATGGCCGGAGACGACCGACTGGTTGAACAGGATGTTCTTGTCCGGGTCGATGCCGGCGGCGATGTAGGCCGCGGCGACCTCGCGGATGTTGTTGCGCAGGACCTCCGGGTCTTGGTCGATGGTCAGCGCGTGCAGGTCGACGACGCAGAAGATGCACTCGTAGCTGTTCTGCAGTTCCACCCAGTTGCGCAGCGCCCCCAGATAGTTGCCGAGGTGAAGCTGCCGGGTCGGCTGCATGCCGGAGAAAATGCGGTTCACGGGTGGTCTCGCTCGAAAACTCTGGGAGGCGGCAGTTATCGCCCCCCGAAGTCCGCCGGTCAAGGCGCGGCGCGCCGCAGCCGCGCCCGTTTTCCTAGGCCAGCTGTTGGGCGATCGAGCGGGTCATCGGCGTCTCGACATCGCCGGTGTGCTTCGTCGTCACCGTTTCGATCAGCAGAATACAGCACTCCTCGTCGGCGACCGGATTGTGCATCACCCCACGCGGGATCACACACAGTTCGCCGGGTGACAGCAGCGTCTCGCTGCCATCCTCGAATTGGATGCGCAACCGGCCACGGATGACCTGGAACAGTTCGTCCTCGTCATCGTGGCGGTGCCAGACGAACTCGCCCTTCAGCTTGGCGACCTTCACATACTGGTCGTTCACCCGGGCAATCACCTTGGGCGACCAATGATCTGTGAGTGCGTCGAGCGCGGCGTCGATGTTGACGGCAGGGATCATCGGAACGGCTTCTCCGGTCGTGGTGCTGATGGAACCGGAGTAACGCTGAACCGGGCTTTGCGAAAACTAATAGTGGAGATGGTAAGTATTAGCATCCATAATGCCGCGATGCCCAGGAACCTCGACACCACCCTGCTGCGCAGCTTCGCCGCGGTCGCCGACCACGCCAGCATGACGGCGGCGGCCCAGAACCTGAACCTGACGCAGGGGGCGGTCAGCCAGCAGATCGCCCGGCTGGAAGCGCTCGCCGGCGGTCCCCTGTTCATCCGCGACCGCGGTGGATTGCGCCCGACCGCATTGGGTGAGCGTTTGCTGGGGAAATCCCGGCGCCTGCTGGCGCTGAATGATGAGATTTGGGCCGACATCACCGGCGGCGCAATCGACGGGCCGGTGCGGATCGGCGTTCCCTATGACCTTGTCGCTCCCTGCATCGCCCCGATGCTGCGGAGTTTCACCGCCGCCTTTCCAAAGGTCGAGCTGACGCTGATCTGCGGATCGTCCCCCGAACTGGCGGGCCGTATCGGTGATGGCGACCTCGACCTTGCGCTGGTCGAGGAGCCGGTGGAGGCGGCACAGGGCGAGCATCTGTTGATCGACCGTCTGGTCTGGGTCGGTGCGCGCGGCGGCAGTGCCTATGCCGCGACCCCGCTGCCGTTGTCGCTGGTGGTGGAAACCTGCGTTTTCCGGCCTGCGGTGATGGCTGCGTTGCGCCGGCAGGGGCGGGACTGGCGCAGCATGTTCGAGAATGGCGGTCTCGACGCCACCTTCGCCACCGTGCGGATGGATCTCGCGGTCTCGGCCTGGCTGGCCTTCACCGTGCCGCCCGATCTGGAAATCCTGCCGACGGACTGCGGCCTTCCCGACCTGCCGTCCTTCGCCGTGACGCTGCATCGGCCGGTCCGCACGCCCTCGCTGGCGGCGGCGGAACTGGCCCGGCAAATCCGTGACGCCTTCGTCCGGTTCCAACGGGCAGGCTGACCTGTTCCGCGGTCCAGCCCGCTCGTTTGAACCGGTGGCGCCGTATCCTTACTTGCCCGCGCGGCGCCGCTCGATGGCATCCCAAAGCAGGGCTTCGATCTGCACGCCGTCCAGCCGGTTGATCTCCTGGATGCCGGTGGGGGAGGTGACGTTGATCTCGGTCATGTAGTCGCCGATCACGTCGATGCCGACGAAGACCAGACCCTTCTCGCGCAGCACCGGGCCGATGGCGGCGCACATCTCGCGCTCGCGCGCGGTCAACTCGGTCTTTTGGGCGCTGCCGCCGGCATGGAAGTTGGCGCGGGCCTCGCCCTCCAGCGGCATGCGGCTGACCGCACCCACCGGCTCGCCGTCGACCAGAATGATGCGCTTGTCGCCCTTGCGGATTTCCGGCAGATAGCGCTGGACGATCACCGGCTCGCGGTAGAGCTGGGTGAACATCTCCAGCAGCGAGCCGAGATTCTCGTCGTCCGGCTTCAGGTGGAAGACGCCGGCGCCGCCGTTGCCGAACAGCGGCTTGACGATGATGTCCTTGTGCTCCGCCCGGAAGTCGAGGATCGCCTGCTTGTCGCTGGTGATCAGCGTCGGCGGCATCAGGTCGGGGAACTTGGTGATGAACAGCTTTTCCGGCGCGTTGCGCACCTCGGCCGGATCGTTGACCACCAGCACCTTGGGCTGCACATGCTCCAGCAGATGGGTGGAGGTGATGTAGGCCATGTCGAAGGGCGGGTCCTGCCGCAGCAGGATGACGTCCATCGTCGACAGGTCGGTCATCACCGGCTCGCCCAGCGTGTAATGGGCGCCGCGCTGGCGCACCACCGTCATCTCGCGCACGCGGGCGGTCAGGCGGTTGCCGGTCAGGATCAGGTCGCGCGGGTGGTAGTGATACAGGCGATGGCCGCGCTTCTGCGCCTCCAGCGCCATCATGAAGCTGGAATCGGTGTCGATGTTGATCGACTCGATGGGGTCCATCTGGAAGGCGACGGCGAGGCTCATGACGGGTCTCCGGACCTCTGCAACGGGGTCAGTTCAGGCGGTTCTTCAACTGCTGGATCAGCGAGGCGGTCTGGTGCCGGTGATGGTCGTCGCCGGTCAGCGCCATGAAGGTCTCAAGCGCGGCGATGGCATCCTTCAGGTTGCCGGCATGGGCCTCCAGAAGGCCGGTCTCGCGCCACAGCGACGGCTCGTGCGGGGCGAACAGGCGCATCGCCTCCAGCACCTCCAGCGCCTTCGGCACCTCATGGGCCGACAGGTGGCGCAGCTTGATGTTGTTCTGCAGGCGCAGCAGCACGTCGCGGTTCGACACCGGCTGGTAATGGCCGGGTTCCAGTTCGGCGGCACTGCCGGCGGTGGCCTTCAGCAGGTCGCGCAGGTCGACGACGCTGCGGGTCTGCCCCTCGTTGAAGGGGTCGAGGATGGCGCGCACCCCGTCCTTCTCGATGCGGACCAGGAAATGGCCGGGGAAGTTCAGCCCGACCATCGGCCAGCCCTGCGACCGTGCGGCATGCATGTAGAGGATGCCCAGCGCCACCGGCAGGCCGCGCCGGCGGTCGATCACCCGCAGCAGGTTGGCGTTCTGCAGGTCGTCGTAGGTGTCGTGGTCGCCGGCATAGCCATGGCGCTCGCCGATCACCGCATGCAGATGGGCGATGCGCGTCTCCAGCCTGTCGTCGGCCGGATCCTGCGCCGCGACGTGGGCGGCCAGATCCTCGACGATGGCGCGGATATGGGCGCGGTAGGCGGCGAGGTTGGCATTCGGCAGCTCCAGCGCGCCCAGCGCCAGGGCGGCTTCGGCCAGATCGATCTCGTCGTCCGGCTGGTCGCCGATCCGGCGCAGGATTTCGCGGGCTTCCGCGCGGTTGCTCAAGACTGTCGCCCCCTCAAATTCGTCCCCTCACACTCTCCAGGCATCGACCAGATGACGGGGCCAGGCCCAAGGGGTAACCAGCATCACGTCGAAGCGCAAGACATAGCCGGCATAGCGCGGGTTGGCGCCGAGGAAGGCATGGGCGGCACGGGCCAGCCGGCCGCGCTGGCGGGCGTTCAGCGCCTCGTTGGCGGTGTCCCAGTCGCCGCGTGCCTTCACCTCGACGATGGCGATGGTCCGGCCGCGCTTGGCGACGATGTCGATCTCGCCCATCGGCGTGCGCAAACGGCTGGCCAGGATGCGGTAGCCGCGCAGCCGCAGCGACAGGCGGCACAGCGCCTCCGCCCGGCGGCCCAGGCTTTCGGCACGCAGGCGCCGCGCATCCAGGTCGGTCATTTCGTCTTCTCCTCCCGCTGCAGCTCCAGCGCGCGGGCGTAGACGGTGCGCTTGTGCTGGCCGGTGCGGGCGGCGACGTCGGCGGCGGCGTCGCGCACCGACAGCCGGGTCAGAGCCTCGCGCAGCAGGGCGTCGACGTCGGCCTCGCCGGGCGTCGCCTCCTCTCCCGGCGGGCCGATGACCAGCACGACCTCGCCGCGTGGCGGGCCGGCCTCGGCATAATGGGCGGCCAACTCGGGCAGGGTGCCGCGGCGGACCTCCTCGTACAGCTTGGTCAGCTCGCGGGCGACGGCGGCCTCGCGCGGACCCAGGATGTCGGCGAGGTCGGCCAGCGACTCCGGCAGGCGCTGCGGCGATTCGAAGAAGACCAGCGTGGCCGGCACGCCTTTCAGTTCGCCGGCGGTGGCGCGGCGCGCGCTGCTCTTGTTCGGCAGGAAGCCGGCGAACAGGAAGCGGTCGGTCGGCAGGCCGGACAGCACCAGCGCCACCAGCGGGGCGGAGGCGCCGGGCAGGGTGGTCACCGCCACGCCTTCCGCCACGCATTCCCGCACCAGCTTGTAGCCGGGGTCGGAGACCAAAGGCGTGCCGGCGTCGGTGACCAGCGCGATGGCCTCGCCCTTTTTCATGCGGTCGATCAGGACCGGACGCATCTTTGCGGCGTTGTGTTCATGGTAGGAGACGAAGGGGGTGTGGATGCCGTGGATGCCCATCAGCTTGGCGGTGACGCGCGTGTCCTCGCAGGCGATGGCGTCGGCCCGCTTCAGCGTGTCGAGCGCGCGCAGCGTGATGTCCGCGGCGTTTCCGATGGGGGTAGCGACGACATGGAGTCCGGCCGCGAGTTTACTTGGCGCGGCGAGGGGGCTACCTTGAGCGCCACTTTGAACCATGCCTTGGGCCTCGCCTTCGGTATCGGCGGCCGTTTCAGCAGATGTGGAGATGATTGGTGGCACGCTTGGCAACAGCTTTCTCACAGGGTCTGAAACGTCACGGCGTGGCAGCCTTGCTGGTCGCCGGCCTGTTGTCGGCCTGTTCGACTGTAAGCGCGCCGCCGCGGGTGGCACAAGCGCCGCAACCGGTTCCGGCTCCGGAGGCTCCCCTGCCGGAGACGCAGGTCAAGGTCGCGGTCCTGGTGCCGCTCAGCGGGCAGAGCGCCGCGATCGGGCAGGCCATGCTGGACGCCGCGCAGATGGCGCTGTTCGACATGGCCGGCGACCGGCTGCAACTGTTGCCGCGCGACACCAAGGGCACGCCGAACGGCGCTGCCGACGCGGCACGCCAGGCGCTGGCCGAGGGCGCCCGCCTGATCATCGGTCCGCTGTTCGCCGCCGACGTCGCCGCGGTGCGCCCGATCGCGCAGAATGCCGGGGTCGACGTTCTGGCCTTCACCAACGACGCCGCCCAGGCCGGCAACGGCACCTATGTGATGGGCTTCGTTCCGGCCGATCAGGTCAGCCGCGTCGCCGGCTATGCCCGGTCGCGCGGGGCGACGCGCTTCACCGTGCTGGCGCCGCGTTCGCCCTACGGCGACGCGGTGGTCAACGCGATGCAGCAGATCGCACCGAGGCTGGGCGTCATGACCACGCAGGTCGAGCGCTATGACCCGGCGGTCACCGATCTGTCGGTTCCGGCCAAGCAGGTGGCGCAGGAAACTCCGCTGCCGCAGGCGGTGATGCTGGCCGAAGGCGGGCAGCGCGCCCAGGGCATCGCCCAGGCGCTGGCCGCCAACGGCGTGCAGCCGCAGCAGGTCAAGCTGCTGGGCACCGGCCTGTGGGACGACAGTTCGCAGGGTGCGCTGGGGCAGGAGCCGGCGCTGGTCGGCGCGCTTTACGCCGCACCTGCACCGCAGACCCGTGCCCGCTTCGAGTCTCAGTTCGAGCAGGTCTATGGCCGCAAGCCGCCGCGCATCGCCACGCTGGCCTATGACGCGACCTCGATCGCCGCGGTGCTGACCCGCACCGGCGGTCCGGTTCTCTTCGACCGCATGGCGATGACCAACCCGAACGGCTTCGAAGGCCTGGACGGCCTGTTCCGCCTGCGGTCCGACGGCATGGTCGAACGCGGGCTGGCGGTGATGGAGATCACCCCGACCGGCGCCCGCGTGGTCGACCCGGCCCCGCCCAGCTTCGAGATGCTGGGGCAGTAAGGAAAAAGGCCCTCTCCCGAGCCGGGAGAGGGCCTTTTCACTGCTATCCTTACTTACGCCCGCGGAACTTACGCCCGTGCCCGCAGATAGGGGGTCAGGCGCCATTCGGCGAACTTGATCAGGCGCGTGGCGACAAAGTTCAGCACCAGATAGATCGCGCCGGCGACGATGAACAGCTCGAAGACCGCGAAGGTCTGGGCGATCATGCGCCGGGCGATGCCGGTGACCTCCATCAGCGTGATGGTGCTGGCGAGCGAGGTCGCCTTGACCATCAGGATCACCTCGTTGCCATAGGCCGGCAGCATCTGACGGATCGCCACCGGCAGCACGATGCGGCGGAAGGCCAGTGGCCGCGACATGCCGCAGGCCCGGGCCGCCTCGACCTGCCCCTGCGGCACCGACAGGATGGCGCCGCGCAGGACCTCGCTGGTGTAGGCGCCGGTGTTCAGCGTCAGCGCCAGGATGGCGCACCAGTAGGGTTCGCGCAGGAAGGGCCAGAGGAAGCTGTCGCGGATGAACTCGAACTGGCCGAGCCCATAATAGACCAGGAAGATCTGCACCAGCAGCGGCGTGCCGCGGAAGATGAAGACGTAGGCCGCGGCCAGCTTCTCCACCACGCGGTTGCCCGACAGCCGCAGAAGCGCGACGGCAAAGGCGACCAGCGCGCCCAGCGCCAGCGAACCCAGGATCAGCTGCAGCGTCAGCGACAGGCCGCCGAGCATGCGGGGCAGGCTGTCCCACATCAGTTGCCAGTTCATGGCCTCAGGCCCTCCGGACGCCGCGATTGGCGGAGATTTCGGCGCGGTTGAACAGCGCCGTCGAGATGGTGGTCAGCAGCAGATAGAGCACGGCGGCGGTGCTGTAGAACAGGAAGGGCTGGCGCGTGGCGCCGGCCGCCAGATGGGTGATGCGCATCAGTTCGGCGAGCGCCGTCACCGACACCAGGGCGGTGTCCTTCAGCGTCAGCTGCCAGACATTGCCGAGGCCGGGCAGCGCGAAGCGCAGGGTCTGCGGCACCAGCACCCGGCGCAGGATCAGCCAGCGGCTCATCCCGCAGGCGCGCGCCGCCTCGATCTGGCCGAAGGGGACGGACTGCACCGCGCCGCGGATCACCTCGGTCGAATAGGCGCCGGAGATCAGCCCGACCGCCAGCACGCCGATGGTGAAGGCGTCCAGGTCGATCCGGCCGTCATAGCCGAAGGCGGCGGCGATGGAGGTGGCGACCCCGCTGCCGCCGAAGAACAGCAGATAGATCACCAGCAGTTCGGGGATGCCGCGGACGATGGTGGTGTAGAAGTCGGCCAGGACGTTCAGCGCCAGGGAGTGGCTGAGCTTGGCCGAGGCGCCGAGCGACCCGACGACGATGCCGAAGGCGAAGGCCGACACGGCTACCGCGACGGTCATCGCGGTGCCCATCAGAAGCTGTCCGCCCCAGCCGTTGGGACCGAAGGAAAGGAGTTCCAGCATTGGCACGCCCGGTAATGCCCGCCGGGCGCGGCGCGGACGGCCGGCCGTACGGGGTTCAGCGAACGGAGATCACGGAACGACTGGCGCCCGGTTGCCTAAAGGCCCCGGGCGCCGTTCCGATCAGACAGGACGAGCTCTCACCCGCCTTACTTTGGGGAGATGTCGTAGCCGAAATGCTGGGTGCTGAGCTTCTTGACGGTGCCGTCCTTCAGCGCCTCGGCGATGGCCTTGTCGAACATCGCCTTCAGGTCGGCGGTGTCCTTGCGCAGGCCGACGCCCATGCCCTCGCCGATCACGCCGCCGATGAAGTTCGGGCCGACGATGACCATCTTGTCCGGCGTGGCCTTCACCACCGCCTCGACCACCGAACGGTCGCCCAGCATGGCGTCGACGCGGCCGGAGCTGAGATCGATGCCGGCATTGTCGATCTTGTCGTAGGTGCGCATGGTCACCTTCGGCAGATGCTTGTCCATGAAGTCGGCCTGGATGGTCGACACCTGGACGCCGACGGCCTTGCCCTTCAGGGCGTCGGCCAGCTTTTCCAGAACCGGCTTGGCCTTGGCCTGGTCGTTCAGGTCGACGCGGTCGTCGCCGAGCTTCAGCGACTTGGCCAGCGGCGAGTCGGCCATCACGGCGAACACCGACGGCTCGGTGCCGTAGGGGATCGAGAAGTCGATGACCTTCTTGCGCTCGTCGGTGATGGTCATCGCCGACATGATGGCGTCATACTTGCCCTGCTGCAGGGCCGGGATGATGCCGTCCCAATCCTGGGCGACGAACTCGCAGGTGACCTTCATGCGCTTGCACAGGTCGTTGCCGAGATCGACCTCGAAGCCGGTCAGCTTGCCCGAGGTGTCGGTGGCGTTCCACGGAGGATAGGCGCCCTCGCTGGCGATGCGGACCGTCTTCCATTCCTTGGCGTTGGCGGCGCCTGCCGCAGCCACAGCCATCATGGCGCCGAGCGCCAGGGCCGAAACGATCTTCTTCAACGAACACACTCCTCTGTTCGGTTCGCCCGTTCTCTGGCCCCTGCCGGGGCCGGGCTGTTTCTGACGGTCCGGTCCTGCCCTCTGCCTCGTCCCCTCACGCCGCGCCGGACAGATGGCGCGAGAGGAACTGCCGCACCCGGTCCGAGTCGGGGTCGGTCAGCACCTTGTCGGGTGACCCCTCCTCCTCGATCCGCCCCTGGTGCAGGAAAACCACCTTGGACGCCACTTCGCGGGCGAAGCCCATCTCGTGCGTCACCAGGATCATCGTGTTGCCTTCGTCCGCCAGCTGGCGGATGACGCGCAGGACCTCGCCGACCAGCTCGGGGTCGAGCGCCGAGGTCGGCTCGTCGAACAGCATGACCTTCGGCTGCATGGCGAGCGCGCGGGCGATGGCGGCGCGCTGCTGCTGTCCGCCCGACAGCTGGACCGGGTAGGCGTCGGCCTTCGCCAGGATGCCGACCTTGTCCAGCAGCATGCGGGCGCGGTCGATGGCTTCCGCCTTCGGCACGCCCAGCACATGCACCGGCGCCTCGATCACGTTCTGCAGGATGGTCATATGGGTCCAGAGGTTGAAGCTCTGGAACACCATGCCGAGGCTGGTGCGGATGCGCTCCACCTGACGGGTGTCGGCGGGAACGCTGGCGCCGCCGCGCGTCTTCTTCAGCGCGATGGCCTCGCCGCCGATGACGACCCGTCCGTCGTCCGGAATCTCCAGCATGTTGATGCAGCGCAGCAACGTGCTCTTGCCCGAACCCGACGAGCCGATCAGCGTGATGACGTCGCCCTCGCGGGCGGTCAGCGAGACGCCCTTCAGCACCTCCAGCTCGCCGAACCGCTTGTGCAGATCCTCCACGACGACGGCGGCGGGAGCGGACTCGCTGACTGGCGGGTGACGGTGCATGCGCGAAAAACCGGCTGGTTCGGGTGGCGGGTGACGGTCGCGCCGACGCGGCGGGCCGAGGCGGCCGGCCATGGCATCGGTATGACCATTGCGGCACAGGCTAGACCGGGGCATGCGCGTTTCGCAACGCAGATTTCACATCAAATGCACGTTAAGCCGCTTGTGTCCGAAAACAGTGCGTCACCACAACAAAAGTACCAGAATCTGCGGTCCCAGGATACGCAGGCACATCGCCAGCGGATAGACGGTGGCGTAGGCCAGCGCCGGAGCCTCCGACGCGACCAGCGCGTTGGCATAGGCCAAACCCGGCGGGTTGGTCTGCGACCCGGCCAGCACGCCGCAGATGGTCAGGAAGTTCAGCTTCATCAGCCCGCGCGCGACCAGCCCGGTCAGCAGCAGCGGCACCAGCGTCACCAGCACGCCCCACATCATCCAGGGCCAGCCGGCGCCGCTGGCCAGCGTGGCGACGAAACGGTCGCCTGACGCGATGCCCAGCACGGCCAGGAACAAGATGATGCCGATCTCGCGCAGCGCCAGGTTGGCGGCCGGCGGCATGAACCACACCAGCGGCCCGACATGGCCGACGCGGCCCAGGATCAGCGCGACGATCAGCGGCCCACCGGCGAGGCCGAGGCGCAGCGGCGCCGGCATGCCCGGCAGGAAGATCGGGATGGCGCCCAGCGCCGCGCCCAGCGCGATGCCCAGGAACATCGGGATCATCTCCACCTGCTGCAGCTTGCGGGCGGAGTTGCCGAAGACCCTGCCGACGGCGGCGAGGCTGTCCGGCCGGCCGATCACCGTCAGGATGTCGCCGAACTGCAGCTTCAGCGCCGGGGTGGGCACCAGTTCCACGCCCGACCGGTTGACGCGGCTGACCACCACGTCGTGGGCGTCCTGCAGGTTCAGGGCGGCGATCGACTTGCCCAGCACCGCGTTGTTGGTGACGACGATGCGCTCCCATTTCAGGTCGGTGCCCTTGGTGGTCAGCGGCCGGTCGAACTCCTGTCCCAGCAGGGTCCGGACCTGCTCCAGCTTCGGCCGCGGCCCGACCACATGCAGCACGTCGCCCAGCGTCAGGCAGGTGGTGTTGTGGGGGACGCACAGCGTGCCGTCGCGCAGCAGGCGGGAGGCGACCACCCCATGGTCGCACAGCGCGTCGATGGACCCGAGCGGCCGGCCCGCGAGCTCCGGGTTGCGGACGGTCAGGTCCATGGTCTCCAGCGTCGACACCTCGGCGCGGCGGCACTCCTCGAAGCGGGCGGCCTCGGCCTCCGGATCGATGCGGAACAGGATGCGGATGGCGGCCATCGACAGCAGGTTGCCGGCGATGCCGAAGGGGTAGGTGACGGCGAAGGCAAGGCCGGGCAGGGCCATCACCGCTGCATCGGCCCCGACCTCCGTCAGCACCTGCTGGGTGGCGGCCAGCGCCGGGGCGTTGGTCACCGCGCCGGCGAACACGCCGAGCGAGGAGCCCAGCGACAGCGCCCCCGACGACACCAGCAGCGATGTCAGCAGGATGCTCGACCCCACCATCAGCAGGGCCAGCCCGTTCAGCGCCAGCCCGGTTCGACGAAGCGCGGCGAAGAAGCCGGGGCCGACCTGGATGCCGATGGTGTAGACGAACAGGATCAGGCCGAAGTCGCGGATGAAGTCCATCATCTCCGGGTTGAAGGCGATGCCCGCCTGCTTGGCGATGTGGCCGCCGGCGATGCCGGAGAACAGCACACCGCCGATGCCGAGCCCGACCCCGCGGATCTTGATATGGCCGAGCGCCACGCCCGCCGCCGACACGAGACCGAGCATGAGCACCACCCGCGCGATCGGCGGCATGGCCTGGAGAATGTCTGCGAAAGCCGACATGGGACAACTCGCTTCCTGAACACATTTGGGCAAACCGCCACCGCGTTCGGTGGGATCCCGGATGACCGCGGCAGTCCCCCCTTCGATCGGGGAGGATGCCGCGACGATGCGGCAGGAGTGCGGGCAAAGCGTTGATTCAGAACAAGTGCACGGCCTTTAGCCGTGACAATCCCGGCATCCGGCGCTGCGGCGAACGCATGGGAGTGTAGCGCTGCGAGGCATGCAGGCCGTCATGGGGCGGCGTCCGATTCCTCGAACTCCATCCAAATTTTGCCATTTTCTTCCCATAGACCTTGTCTCAAGCAACCGGCCCCGCAGGTCGCGCACCGGCGTCACCCCTAGCGCCACCGCAGCGACGAATGGAAGCCGTTCCACAAGGTATCGACCGGCCGGACCCGGCCGGACGCAAGGCCATCGCGAGAACCCCCTCGCGGTGGCCTTTTCTTTTGGGCGCTTTCTTCCAGGTGGGGGTGGCGGGAGGCTGCGACAGCATTCTTGCTCCGGCTTTCCCGTTCCCCTGTGCTATAGCAGCGCCTCCCTCAACCGGAAGCGCGACCCGTTCCCATGCCCGTCTTCGCCGGATCAGAGCTGACCTGCCTGCGTGGCGACCGTCTGGTCTTCACCGGGCTGGAGTTCCGCATCGCCCCCGGCGGCGCCTTGGTGCTGCTCGGCCCCAACGGCAGCGGCAAGTCCAGCCTGCTGCGGGTGATGGCCGGGCTGCTGAAGCCTTTGCGCGGGATGCTGGACTGGGACGGGGTGCCGGTTTCCGAGGATCCCGACGGCCACCGGTCGCGGGTGCAGTATGTCGGCCATCTCGACGCGGTGAAGCCGGTGCTGACGGCGGCGGAGAATCTCGCCTTCTGGGCGGCGCTGGCCGGGGCCGCCGATCCGGCCGCCAATGCGCGGGCGGCGCTCGACCGGCTGGGGGTGCCGCACATCGCCGGGGTGCCGGGCCGCTACCTGTCGGCCGGTCAGAAGCGCCGGCTGAACCTCGCCCGGCTGCTGGCGGCACCAGCGACGCTGTGGCTGCTGGACGAGCCGACCGTGGCGCTCGACCGCGCTGCCATCGCCCTGTTCGAAGGGCTGATCGCCGAACACCGCGCCCAGGGCGGCATGGTGGTGCTGTCCACCCACACGGACATCGCCACCCCCGGCGGCGAGGAACTGCATCTCGACGAGTTCGCCCCCTACGCCGACGATGAAGAGGCCGGCGACGAAGACCATGAGGAAGAGGGGGCCGCGCCATGAGCCGTTTCCTGCGCCTTGTCGCCCGCGACCTGCGGCTGGCGCTGCGCCAGGGGTCCGACGCCACCATCGCCGTCATGTTCTTCGTGCTGTGCGTGGTGCTGTTCCCCTTCGGCGTCGGGCCGGAGCCGAACATCCTCGCCCGCATCGCCGCCGGCGTGATCTGGGTGGCGGCGCTGCTCGCCTCGCTGCTGTCGCTGGAGCGGCTGTTCCAGACCGATTACGAGGACGGGTCGCTGGAACTGCTCTCGCTCTCCCCCCTGCCGCTGGAGGCTGCGGTGCTGGCGAAGACGCTGGCCCATTGGCTGGTCACCGGCGTGCCGCTGATCGTCGCCGCGCCGCTGTTGGCCGTTCTGCTGAACATGGATGCGGAGGGGTTCGGCGTGCTGGTGCTGACGCTGACTCTGGGCACGCCGATCCTCAGCCTGATCGGCTCCATCGGGGCGGCGCTGACGCTGGGGGCGCGGCGCGGCGGCGTGCTTCTGTCGCTGCTGATCCTGCCGCTCTACATTCCCGTGCTGATCTTCGGCGCCGGCGCCATCGACGCCGCAATCAACGGGCTGACCCCGCGCCCGCACCTGCTGCTTCTCGCCGGCATCCTCGCCGCCGCCCTGCCGCTCGCCCCCTGGGCCGGGGCCGCGGCCCTGCGGCAGGCGGTGGAGTAAGGGGGGCAACTGCCCCCTTACGACTTCGACGCCTTCTCCGGCAGCAGCTTCTCGATCGCCTCTCGCACCTTGTCCGACTCGGGGTCGGTCATGGTGGAGAACCAGGACACCAGCTTGCCGTCCGGCCCGATCAGATATTTGTGGAAGTTCCAGCGCGGCTTGGCGAGGAAGCCCAACTCGTCGGCCGCCCAGCGGTAGAAGGGATGGGCGCCGTCGCCCGACACCACCGTCTTGTCGGTCAGCGGGAAGTCGATGCGGTAATTGACCTCGCAGAAATCCTTGATCTGGTTGGCGTTCCCCGGCTCCTGGCCGCCGAAATCGTCCGACGGCACGCCGACCACCACCAGACCGCGGTCACGGTATTGCTGCCACAGCGCCTCAAGCCCCTTGTATTGCGGGGTGAAGCCGCACTGCGAGGCGGTGTTGACCACCAGGACCGCCTTGCCCTTGAACTGCGACAGCGGCAGCGGCTGGCCGTCGATGCCCTGGAAGGTGAAGTCGTATGCGTTGCTTGCGGCGGCGCTGCTTGCGGCCATGGCGCTGGCGGCTCCCATCACGGAAAAGACCGCCGCCATGGCGACGGTGCGAAGTCGGGTTCGGACGGTCATCGGTACGGCTCGGCGGTTGGAGGGCTTTGCATCCTTACACATACGATGCCCGATACGAGGTCCGGCGCCTATCGGATCATGACGGGACAGGCCGGCCGCCGGTCGCTTCGGGTCTACCCCCATCGGATGGGTAGCCGCCGCGTCCCCGGATCGACAGTTGATAGGTAAGGATGCACGGTGATCGATCGCCGCCATCCCTGAAACCGTCCTTGTCCACCGAACAGCGCCCGAAAAATGTCCCACCCGGCCGAGCCTCAGCCTGAGCATAAAACTCTATCCCATCGAAATGGGTATGCGGACGCCCGCCCGGCTGTCGCCGCTCCCGTCGCCGATGCACGCCAATTCCAGGAGAACAGGCCGATGAACGCCGGAGCCATCATGCAGGACACCCAGTCGCCCCGGACGGCCGTGCGCCGGGTGGCCCGTGCCGCTGCCAAAGCCGTGGTGGCTGTCATGGCGGTGCTGGCTTTCGGCGCCGCCTTGTCGACGCCGTCGCTCGCCGATCCGGGGGAGCATGGCCGCGGCCATGCCTGGGGTCACCACAAGAATAAGCACCATCACGACGAAGGCCCGGTCGTCATCTACGGCGCGCCGCCGCCGGTGGTCGTGGTTCCGGCCCCGCCGCCCCCGCCGCGCGTCGTCTATGCCCCCTCCTACGCGCCGCCGCCGGCCGTCATCTATGCCCCGCCGCCCCCGCAGCCGGGCGTCAGCGTTCAGATGAATATTCCGCTCCGTTAACGACCCATGCTTTCCAAACGCTCCGGCGGTCGGGTCTCACCCGGCGGCCGGAGCGTTTTGCGTTTCGGCACCGCTGTCATCGGCTGTGACCATGCTGTGCCCTTGTCGCGCGTACCGCCCCGTGCCACGGCGTTCTCCCGCCCGTTTCTCTCCCGCTGTCCGCATCGCACCCGTTGAAAAGCCTGGATCGTCAGTCCTTTCGTGACAGGACCCGCCTGCACCGGTAGGATCGCGCGGCCTGTCGCGAAGGCGGTAGGCCGTTCGGGTGATTCACGGAAACTCAACCGATGTCCGGCCATCTGTCGGCTGGGAGCATCTTGCGGCCCGTGGTCGGTATCGGGGAGGGAGAGACCGAATGTTCGTGATGATCGGCTTCGGCATCGTGATCTTCAGCGTGTTCGGTGGCTACATCCTCGGCGGTGGCCACATGGGCGTGCTGTGGATGCCGTTCGAGTTCATGATCATCCTGGGCTCCGGCGCCGGCGCCTTTTTCATCGCCAATCCAAAATCTGTGGTGACCCACACCGGCAAGGAGCTGGGTCACCTGTTCAAAGGACCAAAATACAAGAAGGAGGACTTCCTGGAGGTCCTCACCATGATGTATCAGGTCTTCAAGATCGCGAAGACCAAGGGCCTGCTGGCGCTCGAACAGCATATCGAGAAACCGGAAGACTCACCGCTCTTCCAGCAATTCCCGAAATTCTATGGCGACCACCATGCCATCGCCTTCCTCTGTACCTATCTCCGTCTGATGTCGCTTGGCGCGGACAACCCGCACGAGCTGGTCGACCTGATGGACGAGGACATCGAGACGATGCACCACGAACACCAGCGCATCGCCGACGCCATCCAGGCGGTGGCCGACGCGGTGCCGGCGCTGGGCATCGTGGCGGCGGTGCTGGGCGTGATTCACACCATGGGCTCGATCACCGAGCCGCCGGAAGTGCTGGGCAAGCTGATCGGCGGCGCGCTGGTCGGCACCTTCACCGGCATTCTGGTCGCCTACGGCTTCCTCGCCCCGATCGCCAGCGGCCTCAAGAACATCTATCACGCCGAAGGCAAATACTATCAGGCGATGAAGACCGGGCTGATCGCCCATCTCTCCGGCTACGCGCCCGCCATTTCGGTGGAATACGCCCGCAACGTGCTGGAACCGGAATACCGCCCGACCTTTGCCCAGGTGGAAGAGGCGACCTCCGCCCTGCCGCCGGCCTGACCCGTTGTCCTGATCGACCGAGGGTCCCGATGCCGGACATCGACATCGCCTGGAACGAGGGAACGGTCGGCGAGTGGGACGCCCTGTTCGCACGCGTTCCGCGCTCCACCCTGCTGCAGAGCTTCGCCTATGGCCGCGCCATGGGCCGCACCTATGGCCATGTCCCGCGCCTTGGCGTGATCCGCCGCGATGGGGAGCCGGTCGGTCTCGTCCAGACGCTCGACCGCCGCATGCTGAAGCTTTTCCATGATCGGCAATGCTACCGCGGGCCGCTCTGGCTGGACGGCACGATCCCCGATGCCGACACGCTGGAAGCGGTGTTCCGCCTGCTGCGCCGCGCCTGCCCGCGCTCGCCGCTCAGCCGCGCCAGCCTGTTGCCGGAACTGCCCGCCGGGCCGGAGACGGAGGCGCTGCTCGCCCGCTGCGGCTTCCGCAAGGTCGGTCCCGGCTACCGGACGGTCTGGTTCGACCTGATCCGCAACGAGGAGGCGATGCGCGCCGGCTTCGCCCGCGACTGGCGGCAGCGCCTGCGCGGGGCGGAGAAGGCCGGCCTCGTCCTCGACACCGACTGGAAGGCCGACAATCTGCCCTGGCTGATGAAACAGGAGCACGACCAGGCGCTTGAGAAGGGCTTTCGCGCCATGACCGGGCCGCTGGCCGTCCGCCTGCGCAACGCCATGGTCAAGGGCGGTGGCCGCAATGACGGCGTGGTGATGGTGACGGCGCTCGACGGCCGCGCCCCGGTCGCTTGCGGCCTGTTCTTCCGCCACGGCATCTGCGCCACCAGTCAGATCAGTTGGGCCAACGAGTCGGGCCGCAAGAGCGGTGCCATGCGGCTTGTGCTGTGGAAGGCCATGCAGGAACTGAAGCAGCATGGCGTCCGCATGCTCGACCTCGGCGGCATCAATCCCGACACCGCCCCCGGCGTCACCGAGTTCAAGCTCGGCACCGGCGGGGAGGCGGTGGAGACGGTCGGCCAATATCGCTGATGCGCTTTGCCAGATGATGGTCGGAGCGGTTCCGGCTATCCTTACCTGCGTGCCGACCCGACACGCCCTTACCGCACGGGATGTCCGCCATGTCAGACCTCGAACCCCTGAAGCCCGGCGAAGCCGATGTCGCCATCGAACGCGCCATGCAGCAGCGGCCGAAGGCGATGCTCATCCGCGACAAGCTGCAGAAGATGCTGGAGGACGAGAACACCGCCCGACAGTTCGTCGGCGCCATCCGCAACATGATGAACAAGGAATAGGCGCACCGGCGGCCTCCGCCGCCGGGTGGCTTGCCAGCCGGTCAGCAGCTGTTGGCCTTGTTGCAGCCCTTTTCCTCCGCCGGCGCCGGTGCCGGTGTGCGCGCCAGCTGCAGACCGCCGCGGCTGTCGTCGAACATCTTCTCGATCGACCGCCGGGCCTGCTGGAAGGCCTGAAGCTCCCGCCCCTCCAGCTTCTCGCCGGTCGGCAGGTCGACGGAGCGCGGGTTTACCTGATGCCCCGCCTTCAGCACCTCGTAATGCAGGTGCGGCCCGGTCGACCGTCCGGTGGTGCCGACATAACCGATGATATCGCCCTGATCGACCCGTCCGCCGCGGCGGATCGACTTGGCGAAGCGGCTCATATGGGCATAGGCGGTGGAGATCTCTGTGTTGTGGCGGATGCGGACATAGTTGCCGTAGGAACTGCTGCGTTCCGCGATCTCGATGATGCCGCGGCCGGCCGCATAGATCGGCGTCCCGGTCGGCGCGGCGAAATCCACGCCCTTGTGCATCTTGCTGAAGCCAAGGATCGGGTGGTGGCGCATGCCGAAGCCGGAGGTGATGCGGGCGCCGTCGATGGGCGTGCGCAGCAGGGCCCGGCGGATGCTTTCGCCATCGCCATTGTAATAGTCGACCCGCCCGTCGCGGGTCTTGAAGCGGTAGATCGGCATGTCGTCGCCGCTCAGCGTCAGAGAGGCATACAGCAGCTCGCCTTCGCCGGCCTCCTTGCCGTCGGCGGTGACCAGTTTCTCATACAGAACCTCGAAACGGTCGCCCGGCTGCAGGTCGCGCTGGAAATCGACGTCATAGGAGAAGTTCTGGATGAACGCCATCATGACCGAGATCGGAACCCCGGACTGGGCCCCCGCCTCGAACAGGCTGGAGCGGATGACGCCCTGGGCCGCCACCGGCTTGCGCGTGACCGGCTTCTCGATCTGGCTGGAGGTGAAGCCGGCGTCGCCCTTGCGTGCGATCGACACCGACCGCAGCGGATCCGGGGCGAACTCGAACCCGACGAACTTGCGGGCTCCGCCGCGACGCGGCTCGAACAGGACCGTCACATGCTGGCCGACCTGGAGACGGCGCGGGTTATAGACCTCGCGCAGTGCGGCGACCGCATCGTGGGCGTCGTTGGCCGGCACATTGGCGGTGGACAGCAGATCCATCAGCGTATCGCCGCGACCGATGGACAGGGTGTGGCGGTCGACCGGCCCGGTAGCGCGTCCACTCTCCTCGGCGTCGTCCTTGGCCTCGGAGTTGCCCTCCGCGCCCATGTTCGGCTTCACCGCCGGCTTGAAAGCATGGGGAGCCCGGCCATTCGGCGCATCCGCATTGCGTGCGACAACCGTCGCAGGCGTCAATGCACCGGCCGAGATGATGGCAAGCAAGGCGAGCGTGGGAAGGCGGGAAAGCCTCGAACGCACCGTCGTCCTCCTCCTGTAACCCCCGGGGCCGCCCAGCGGGCTGTCGGCGATGGCCGTCACCAAAGGTGTTAAGCCTATAGATCGGACGATGCTGGACCGGTCCGACCCTGTCAACCGACACAAGACCGCAGGGGTGAACCCTATGGGAACACTATGGATTGGCGCGCTCGGACGGTCGCCGGCCACGCCGCGGTTGGTGGGTCGTTCCCTTACACTGAATCCGGTGCAGGCTCCGGTGAAAAACGAACCGTCAGGAATTTTTCATCGAAGCGCAAAAAAGCGCTTGCGTGGTTTGGGGGAGGGCGCCTATAACCCGCTCCACCGACGG
>NZ_CAMLJP010000073.1 GCF_946480385.1 uncultured Azospirillum sp. | reverse complement strand
CCCATAAAGCCCTGTGATTACAAGAAAGTTGCACTTCAGAATAGAACCTACCCCCCCTACAGATCGACAACGCATAACTTGTATTATGGAAATCACTGACCGTTATGCGACATCGCATGACGGTCGGCTCTGCCTGTCAGCACTCCGGCAGATTGACCGCGAGTCCGCCTAGGCTGGTTTCCTTGAACTTGCTGTTCATTTCCTCGCCGGTCTGCCGCATCGCCTGGATGCAGTTGTCCAGCGGCATGAAGTGCTGGCCGTCGCCACGCAAAGCCAGGGATGCCGCCGCCACCGCCTTGGTGGCGCCGATGGCGTTGCGCTCGATGCACGGCACCTGCACCAGCCCGGCAACCGGATCGCAGGTCATGCCGAGGTGATGCTCGAGCGCGATTTCCGCCGCATTCTCCACCTGCTCCGGCGTTCCGCCCAGAACGGCGCAAAGACCGGCGGCAGCCATGGCGGCGGCGGATCCCACCTCGCCCTGGCAACCGGCCTCGGCTCCCGAGATCGAGGCGTTGTGCTTGATCAGCCCGCCGATCGCCGCGGCGGTCAGCAGGAAATCGGCGACCTTGGCCGGTTCGGCGCCGGCGCAATGGTCGAGATAATAGCGGAGCACCGCCGGCACGACACCGGCCGCCCCGTTGGTCGGCGCGGTCACCACCTTGCCGCCGGCCGCATTCTCCTCGTTGACCGCCATCGCGTAGACGCTGAGCCAGTCCGACGCCACATGCGGCTGGCTGGAATTGACGCCACGCTCCCGCAGCAGCTGCTGGTGGATGGCCTTCGCCCGCCGCTTCACCTTCAGGCTTCCCGGCAGCTGGCCGTCCAGGCTCAAACCGCGTTCGATGCAGCCGTTCATCACCGCCCAGATGCGGCCGAGACCGTCGTCCAACTCCGGACCGGAGTGATGCACCAGCTCGTTGGCGCGCTTCATCTCGGCAATCGACAGGCCGCTTTCTTTCGCCATGCGCAGCATGGTGGAGGCGCGCTCGAAGGGATAGGGCCAGCCGGCGCTCTCCTTGTCGGACACGGTCGGGACCGCTTCGCGCTCTGCCGCCGTGACGACGAAGCCGCCGCCGATGGAATAGAAGGTTTCGGACAGCAGAACCGTCCCCTGCCCGTCCAGCGCCTCGAAGACCAACCCGTTGGCGTGGCCCGGCAGCGCCGGCCCGAAGTCGAACACCACGTCGGCCTCGGGATCGAACGCCAGGGCCGGCAGGCCGGGAGGCGTCAGAGTCCGCCCATTCTGAAGTTCGGCGATGCGGCGGTCGGCCTCGTCGACGTCCAGATTGTCCGGCCGGTAGCCGAGCAGGCCGAGCACCACCGCCCGGTCGGTCGCATGGCCCTTGCCGGTGAAGGCAAGCGACCCGTGCAGCCGGACCCGGACGGCGGCAGGCGCCGCCCCGGTCCATTCCCGCAGCATGGCGAGGAACCGCACTGCCGCGGTCATTGGCCCCATCGTGTGCGACGAGGATGGGCCGATGCCGATCTTGAACACATCGAATACGCTGAGGAACATGGCCCGGCCTGTCAGTCAGGTCGTCTAAGGGAAAGGCGGCCGGCAAGCGGCCGCCTCCGGTGTGCAGACGGCGTCAGGCGCCCGACGCCTAAGGCGTCGTCAGCTATAGATCGGGAAGCGCTCGCACAGTTCCCGGACCACGCCATGCACCCGCTTCTCGACCTCGGGGTTGCCGTCCGGGCCGGCTTCGGCCAGGGCGTCGACCACGGTCAGGATCAGTTCGCCGATGCGGGCGAACTCCGCCTCGCCGAAGCCGCGGGTGGTGCCCGCCGCGGTGCCCAGCCGGATGCCGGAGGTCACCGCCGGCTTTTCCGGGTCGAACGGGATCGAGTTCTTGTTGCAGGTCAGCCCGGCCCGCTCCAGCGCGCGCTCGGCGTCGCGGCCCTTCACGCCCTTCGGCCGCAGGTCGACCAGAACCATGTGGCAATCGGTGCCGCCGGAGACGATGTCCAGCCCGCCCTTCACCAGCGTGTCGGACAGCACCTTGGCGTTGGTCACCACCTGCCCGGCATAGGCCTTGAACTCCGGCGTCAGCGCTTCGCCGAAGGCCACCGCCTTGGCGGCGATGACATGCATCAGCGGACCGCCCTGGTTGCCCGGGAACACTGCCGAATTGAACTTCTTCGCCAGCGCCTCGTCGTTGGTCAGGATCATGCCGCCGCGTGGACCGCGCAGGGTCTTGTGCGTGGTGGTGGTCACCACATGGGCATGCGGCAGCGGGTCCGGATAATGGCCGGTGGCGACCAGCCCGGCGTAATGGGCCATGTCCACCATCAGATAGGCGCCGATCTCGTCGGCGATGCGGCGGAACTCGGCGAAATCGATCACCCGCGGATAGGCCGACGCGCCGGCGACGATCAGCTTCGGCTTGGTTTCCAGCGCCTTGGCCCGCAGCGCCGCGTAGTCGATGCGCTGGTCGCTCTCGCTCACCTCGTAGCTGACAATGTCGAACCACTTGCCCGACATCGTCACCGGCGAGCCGTGGGTCAGGTGGCCGCCATGGGCCAGCGACATGCCCATCACCCGGTCGCCCGGCTGCAGCAGGGCGAGGAACACCGCCTGGTTGGCCTGGGCGCCCGAATGCGGCTGGACATTGACGAAACCGGCGCCGAACAGCTTCTTGGCGCGGTCGATGGCGATGGTCTCGACCTCGTCCACGAACTGGCAGCCGCCGTAATAGCGGCGCCCCGGATAGCCTTCGGCATATTTGTTGGTGAGGATCGACCCCTGCGCGGCCAGCACGTCCGCCGAGACGATGTTTTCCGAGGCGATCAGCTCGATCTCGTACTTCTGGCGGTTCAGTTCGCGGTCGATGGCCGCCGCAATCGCGGTATCGGCGAGATCGGGCTTCGGCAGTGACTGATGACGGTTCATGTGCGTTTCTCTCGATCAGATGCCGAGCGCGATTTCGCGGCTGACGGCTTGCAGCAGGCCCCAGACATGGTCGGCGAAGGAGCGCCAGACCTCGATCCGGAAGCGGTTGTTGTCCTCGCGGATCAGGACGATCTGCGCCTTGTCGAAGAGGGTGCGGCAGCCGCTGCCGACCGGCATCGCCTCGACGTCGAAGGCGATGGCCGAGCGCAGGGCGAGCGCCGCCGCCTCCCCTTCCACCAGGATGCCGACCTCGCGATGGCCGATGTCGACCAGGCTGTGCGTCTCCTGCAGGGCGGCGAAGGCCTCGACGATGGCGTCGCTCTCGGCGACCGGCGCCAGCAGCACCCACTCGTCGGGGCCGAGCTGGAGAGCGGTCCGTCCGCCGTCCTCCACCAACCCGCCGATGCGGGTGGGAAGCGGCGTGCCGAAGGCGGCCCCGGCCGACTGCGCCGATGCCGGATCGATGCGCAGGCTGAAGCGGGCCACGTCCTCGGCGGCGCGGATGGTCAGCCTGCTGGTTTTGTCGCCGGCGATCGTCTTGCCCAGCAACGGGTGATTGGTCAGAAGCACGATTAGGCCTCCTATGCGCTGAGACGCTTGTTCTCGGGATCGACGAACACCATGCCGGTGATGGTCGCGGAATGGACCTTGTCCGGCATCGGCACATGCACGGTCTGGCCCTGCAGGGACCGGCCGCCCTGGATCACCGCAAAGGCGATGGACCGCCCCAGCTCGGCACTCCAGTAGGACGAGGTCACATGGCCGACCATCTCCATCGGCACCGGCTGGTTGGGGTTGAGAACAATCTGCGCCCCCTCCTCCAGCACGGTCTTCGGATCGGCGGTCAGCAGGCCGACCAGCTGCTTGCGGTCCTTCGCCAGCATGTCCGGCCGCGACAGCGACCGCTTGCCGACGAAGTCCGGCTTGGTCTTGCCGACGGCCCAGGACAGGCCGGCGTCGTCCGGCGTCAGCGTGCCGTCCGTATCCTGCCCGACGATGATGTAGCCCTTCTCGGCGCGCAGGACGTGCATCGTCTCGGTGCCGTAGGGGGTGATGCCGAACCGCTGCCCGGCTTCGAACAGCTTCTCCCACACCGCGCGGCCGTAGCGGGCCGGCACGTTGATCTCGAAGCCGAGTTCGCCGGTGAAGGAGACGCGGAACAGCCGGGTCGGCACGCCGCAGATCTTGCCGGTCGCCACCGCCATGTGGGGGAAGGCGCCTTCCGACAGGTCGATGCCCTCGACGAAGGGTTCGATCAGCTTGCGGGCGTTCGGACCTTGCAGCGCGATCACCGACCACTGCTCGGTCGTCGAGGTCAGCCAGACCTTCAGGTCCGGCCATTCGGTCTGGAGGTAATCCTCCATCATGCCCAGCACGCGCGCCGCACCGCCGGTGGTGGTGGTGACGTGGAAGCGGTCATGGGCCAGACGCCCGATCACGCCGTCGTCGCGGATGAAGCCGTCTTCGCCCAGCAGCAGGCCGTAGCGGCAGCGGCCGGGGGCCAGCTTGGTCCAGGCGTTGGTGTACATCCGGTTCATGAACTCGGCGGCGTCGGGACCGACGATCTCGATCTTGCCGAGGGTGGAGGCGTCGAACATGCCCACCGACGACCGCACCGCCTTGCATTCGCGCGCCACCGCCGCGTGCATGTCCTCGCCGACCTGCGGGAAGTACCAGGCGCGGCGCCACAGCGACACCGGCTCGAACACCGCGCCGTTTTCCTCGGCCCAGCCGTCGATCGGCGTCTTGCGCGTCACGTCGAACAGCTCGCCCTTGCTGTAGCCGGCGAAGGTGCCGAAGGTGGTCGGCGTGTAGGGCGGGCGGAAGGTTGTCAGGCCCACGGCCGGGATCGGCCGCTTCAGCGCATCCGACGCGACCGCCAGACCGTTGATGTTGGACGTCTTGCCCTGGTCCGTCGCCATACCGTTGGTGGTGTAGCGCTTGATGTGCTCGATCGACTTGAAGCCTTCGCGCACCGCCAGCCGGATGTCCTTGGCCATCACGTCGTTCTGGAAATCGACGAAGGCCTTGGCATGGCCCGGATCGCGGTCGGTCGGCAGCTCGCGGCCGGTCACCCCGGTGAAGGACAGCTCGCCCTCCACATGGTAGGTCGCCGGTTCCACGCTGAACCCGGCATCCGTCGCAGCGGCTGCGCCGGCGGCGGCGCCATCCTCGAAAGCGGACTTCAGACCGAAACGGCCCTTGCCGGCGCCGGCCAGACGGCACTCCTCCATGCCGCGGCCAGGCAGGAACATCTGGCCGTCCTCGTTCCAGGTCAGCGAGCCCTTGGTGTGCGAGAACAGATGGACGCTGGGGGTCCAGCCGCCCGACATCAGCAGGGCGTCGCAGGCGATGGTCTCCGCACCCCCGACCTTGCCGCCCGTCACCGGATTGACCCGCACCGACGAGACGCGCAGCCGGCCCTTGGTGCCGGTGACGGTCCAGCCGATCTTCGTCTTGATGCGCAGCGCGTCGGCCGCGGCAACCAGCTGGGTCGGAACGGTGCCGCGGACATCGACGATGGCCGCGACCTCGACGCCGGCCTTGGCGAGATCGAAGGCGGCATGCCAGGCGCTGTCATGGGTGGTGACGACGACGACCCGGTTGCCGACCTTGACGCCGTAGCGGTTCAGATAGGTGCGCGCGGCGCCGGCCAGCATCACGCCCGGCCGGTCGTTGCCGGCGAACACCAGCGGCTTTTCGATGGCGCCCTGGGCCAGCACGACCTGCTTGGCCCGCACCTTCCACATCCGTTCGCGCGGCGCGCCTTCCGGAACGATGGCGAGATGGTCGGTCAGCCGCTGGCACAGGCCGACGAAATTCTGGTGGTAATAGCCGATGGCCGTCGTGCGCGGCAGCACGGTGACGTTCGGCATCCCCGCCAGCGCGGCGTTGGCGTCCTCCAGCCAATCCCAGGCCAGCTGACCGTTGATCTCCGCGGTGGGCTCCGACAGCAGCGAGCCGCCAAGCTCCGTCTGCTCGTCGCACAGGATGACCGAGGCGCCGCTACGCCCGGCTTCCAGCGCGGCGGCCAGACCGGCGGCGCCGCCACCGACCACCAGCACGTCGCAATGGGCGAAGCGGCTGGCATAGACATCGGGATCGGGGGCGGTCGGCGCCTTGCCCAGGCCGGCGGCGCTGCGGATGACCGGCTCGTAGACCTTGTTCCAGAAGCTCTTCGGCCACATGAAGGTCTTATAGTAGAAGCCGGCCGAGAACATCATGTAGAGCGAGTCGTTCACCGCGCCGATGTCGCGGGTCAGCGACGGCCAGCGATTCTGGCTCTCGGTCTTCAGCCCTTCGAACACCTCCAGCACGGTCGCCCGGGTGTTCGGCTCGAACCGGCCGTTGCCGCGGTCGGTCCCGACCAGCGCGTTCGGCTCCTCCGACCCGGCGGTCAGGAAGCCGCGCGGCCGGTGGTACTTGAAGGACCGGCCGACGAGATGGACGCCGTTGGCCAGGAGCGCGGATGCCAGGGTGTCACCCTCGTAACCGGTATAGTCCGCGCCGTCGAACGTGAAGCGGACCTGACGGCTGCGGTTGACCCTGCCCTTGCCTGCAATACGGAAATTGCTCATGGACGTGCTTCCTTGGCGCTGGAGGCGGCAAGCGCGATCTCCTCGTCGCTCGGACGCGGAGCCCCGGTCTTGTAGGTCATGGCGAATTTGTCGGTCACGGTGTCACGCACCGCGTTGAAGAAGCGGCCGCAGCCATGCATGTGGCGCCAGCGTTCGAAATGCTGGCCGCGCGGGTTGGTGCGGATGAACAGGAAGTCGCGCCATTCGTCGTCGGACAGGGCGGAGGGGTCCGCCGGTCGCGCGATGTGCGCCTCGCCGGCATAGGTGAACTCCAGCTCCGGGCGCTCGGCTTCGCAATATGGGCAGCGGATGAGCAGCATGGTCGTTTCCTCAATGCGCGACGGCGGCGGCGGCGGCCTCGTCGATCAGCCGGCCGGTCTTGAAGCGTTCCAGCGTGAAGGGCGCGTTGATCGGGTGCGGCTCGTCACGGGCGATGGTGTGGGCGAAGACGTTCGCCGACCCCGGCGTCGCCTTGAAGCCGCCGGTTCCCCAGCCGCAATTGACGTACAGCCCCGGCACCGGCGTCTTGCCGATGATCGGCGAGCGGTCGGGCGTGACGTCGACGATGCCGCCCCATTTGCGCAGCATGCGCATGCGGTTGAAGATCGGGAACACCTCGCAGATCGCGGCGACCGTGTGTTCGATCAGCGGCAGACCGCCGCGCTGGCTGTAGGAGGTGTACTGGTCGGTGCCCGAGCCGATCACCAGCTCGCCCTTGTCGGACTGGCTGATATAGGCATGTACGGTGTTGGACATCACCACGCAGGGGAAGGCCGGCTTCACCGGCTCCGACACCAGCGCCTGCAGCGGATAGCTTTCCAGCGGCAGCCGGACGCCGGCGGTGTCCATCACCACCGAGGTGTTGCCGGCGGCCGACACCGCGACCTTCTTCGCCTTGATGAAGCCGCGCGCCGTCTCCACGCCGATGACGCGGCCGGAAGCGTCGCGGCGGATCGCCGTCACCGGGCAGTTCTGGATGATGTCCACGCCGCGCGTCGACGCGGCCCGCGCATAGCCCCAGGCCACCGCGTCGTGGCGGGCGGTGCCGCCGCGCCGCTGCAGCGCCGCGCCCATCACCGGATAGCGGGCGTTGGCAGCGATGTTCAGCGGCGGGCAGTATTCCTTGGCCTGCTCCGGCGTCAGCCACTCGTTGTCGATGCCGTTCAGGCGGTTGGAATGGATGTGGCGCTTGAAGCTCTGGATGTCATGCACCGTGTGCGCCAGCATCATCACGCCGCGCTGCGAGAACATGACGTTGTAGTTCAGCTCCTGGCTCAGCCCTTCCCACAGCTTCACCGCATGCTCGTAAAGCCGGGCGCTTTCGTCGTACAGGTAGTTGGAGCGGATGATGGTGGTGTTGCGGCCGGTATTGCCGCCGCCGAGCCAGCCCTTCTCCACCACCGCGACATTGGTGATGCCGTGTTCCTTGGCGAGGTAATAGGCTGCACCCAGACCATGCCCGCCCGCGCCGACGATCACGACGTCATATTCGGCTTTCGGCTCCGCGTCGGGCCATTGTGGCTGCCAGTTCTTGTTTCCGGTCAGCGCGTTCGTCAAAAGCGAGGAGAATGAGAAGCGGGTCATGGCAGCACCGCGAAGTTCAACGTGCTGACAGTATCGAGAAGCGACCCTTTGTTGGACAGGACGGATGCGACAGTTTAATGTCACCAGTGCGACGGTAGGTCCGCCGGAGGTCACATGACGAACACCATCGGGGCAGGCAGCGTCAGGGCGGGCGGCACCGGGTCGAACGCCACCAGGGCCGGCCGGTTCCCGAACCGCCCCGCGGCACCGCGCCTGTCCGTCGGCTTCATCCTCGCCCACCGCTTCACGCTGTGCGCCTTCGCGAATTTCGTCGACGTGCTGCGGCTCGCCGCCGACGAGGGCGACCGCAGCCGTCCCATCCTGTGCGACTGGGCCGTTCTGTCGGACCAGATGCGACCGGTGGCGTCCAGCTGCGGCATGCTGGTCCAGCCGACCGAACGGCTGGGCGATCCGGCAAAGTTCGACTACATCGTGGTGATCGGCGGGCTGATCGACGAAATCTCCAACCTCAGCCCCGACTATATCCGCTATCTGCGTCAGGCGGCGGCATCGAAGATTCCGCTGGTCGGCGTCTGCACCGGCGCCTTCATCCTGCAGCGGGCCGGGCTGATGGACGGCTATCGCTGCTGCATCAGCTGGTTCCACCATGCCGATTTCCTGGAGCAGTTCGACGGCATCACCCCGGTGTCCGACCAGATCTTCATCGTCGACCGCGACCGGCTGACCTGCTCGGGCGGGACCAGCTCGGCCCATCTCGCCGCCTATCTCGTCGAAAAGCATGTCGGCCGCGCCCAGGCGCGCAAGAGCCTGCACATCATGATCATCGACGACGCGCTGCGCGGGGAGAAGCCGCAGCCCGGCATTCCGCTCGACTTCTCCACCAACGACGAGGTGGTGCGGAAGGCGCTGCTGCTGATGCAGCAGAACATCGACGTGCCGCTGTCGGTGGCGGAGATGGCGCGCCGGCTGGGGACCGCCCGGCGCCAGATGGAGCGTCATTTCCAGAATGCGTTGGGCATGACGCCGACCGAGGCCTACCGCATCATGCGGCTGGAGCATGCCGAATTCCTGCTGCGCAACACCGAACAGTCGGTGACGGAGATCGCCGCCGCCGTCGGATTCTGCGATTCCTCGCACTTCGTCCGCGCCTTCAAGGAACGCCGCGGCATGACGCCGTCCGTCTTCCGCAAGGGCTGAGGCTCGCGCCGAGGCTTTCCGCGCCGGCCGTTTCATGCAATGCCGGTGACGCACCCGTACAATCGGCGGGTGGATCCCTTCGCCATGCTGTGGTCAACGAAACGGTCGGAAGCACGGAGCGTCCGCCGTTACCGCAAACTGCCTACCGCGGCTTGCCGGAAAGACAAGGATGGCGAACATGCTCGACGACAACGACACCATGCAGATGCACTGGCGTGAAGCCGGCATTCCCGAAGAGCTGTGCCGGGCACTTGCCCTCGCGTCGACGCCGATGCGGCTACACGCCCATCCGCCGGTGCGGACCGTTGCCGACGCGGAAGAACACTGGCGCAGCGTTCCCGGCGTGCACACCAAGAACCTGCTTTTGAAGGATGCCAAGGGCGTTCTGTGGCTTGTCGTGCTTCCGCACGATCAATCGGTGAACATGAAGGAACTGGCCCCGGTCATCGGCTCGGCCAAGCTGTCCTTCGCCTCCCCGGTCACGCTGGAACAGGTGCTGTCGATCGAGCCGGGCGGCGTCAGCCCGCTGGCCCTGGTGGCCGACAAGGAGCGTCGCGTCCGTCTGGTGCTGGACCGGCGTGTTCTCGCCGGCGACACCGTCAATTTCCACCCGATGACGAACCGCGCGACGCTGTCGATGCACCCGGACGAACTGTCGGCTTTCCTCGCCCGGCTTGGATACGAACCGACGCTCGTCGACCTCGCCTGAGCCCTCCGGCCTTCCCTTCCGTGCGAGACCTGCGATGCGCCAGACTCACAACCCGTTTTACATGACCGTCAGCTGCCGGAGCCGGCCGGGTATCATCGCGGCCGTTTCGACCTACCTGTCGGACCGCGGCTGCGACATCATCGAAAGCGCGCAGTTCGTCGATCACGACGGCGAGCAGTTCTTCCTGCGGATGGCCTTCGACGCCCCGGACGCGATCCGCAGCGACGCCGTTCTCATCGAAGAGCTGCAGCCCATCGTGAACCGCTTCGCGATGACCCTGACGGTGCGGGACGCGCGGCGGCGGCCGAAGATCCTCATCATGGTGTCGAAGTTCGGCCACTGCCTGAACGACCTTCTCTACCGGCACAGCATCGGGGCGCTGCCGGTCGACATCGTCGGCGTCGTCTCCAACCACGACGACTTCAAGTCGCTGGTAGAATCGCACGACATCCCCTTCCACCATCTTCCGGTCTCGGCCGGCACCAAGCGGGACCAGGAAATCCGCCTGATGGAGATCGTGGAGACGAACGACGTCGAACTGGTCGTCCTCGCCCGCTATATGCAGGTTTTGTCGCAGGATCTGTGCACGCGGATGGCCGGGCGGATCATCAACATCCACCACAGCTTCCTGCCCAGCTTCAAGGGCGCCAAGCCCTATCATCAGGCCTACAAGCGCGGCGTGAAGCTGATCGGCGCCACGGCGCATTACGTCACCGACGATCTCGACGAAGGGCCGATCATCGAGCAGGAGGTGGCGCGCGTCGACCATTCCATGTCGCCCGACGATCTCGTCGCCATCGGCCGCGATGTCGAAAGCGTCGTCCTCGCCCGCGCCATCCGCCTGCACATCGAAGCGCGCGTCATGGTCCACGACCACAGGGCAATCGTGTTGCGCTGACCACCCCTCCAAAGGAGTCCATGGACATCATGCAACTCATCGACGAAAAGGCCACCCAGGCGGTTCACCGGGCCTTCGGGACGGGCGGTCTGGCCGCGGCGGTGCAGGAACTCCGCCGGCATGTCGTCATCGAAGACGAACGCATGGCGCTGGCCACCATCGAAGCCTTCCTCGCCGCCTCCCGGAACGACGCCGCACCACCGAAGGACCCCGCGTCGCGGTCGTAACCACAGCCGACGCGAGGCAACCCGCAGTCGGACGGCCCCGGCCGGACGGCGGGCGCCGTTCCAGTCAGAAGCGCTTGTAGGGCAGGAACTTGCCGGACATGGTGATCCGGACGCGGTCGCCCTTGGGGTCCGGCTGCCGCTCCATGTCCATCTCGAAGTCGATGGCGCTCATGATGCCGTCGCCGAACTCCTCCTGGATCAGCTCCTTCCAGGTGGTGCCATAGACCGACACCAGTTCGTAGAAGCGGTAGATCAGCGGATCGGTCGGCACGGCGGTGGGCAGCGAACCGCGGTAGGGGATTTCCTGGAGAAGCAGCATCTCCTCCTCGTCCAGCCCGAACAGCTCAGCGGCCACGGCCGCCTGTTCCGCGCTCAGCGGCATCTGCCCCATCAGCGCCGCGGTGATCAGCACGGGGGAGGCGCCGCCGATGCGCTCGGCGATCTCCGCCCAGGTCAGCCGCGCCAGCCGCTTCCTGCTGAGGACCTTTTCAGTGACGTCTTCGCGCTTCATGGCGGTGCTCCTGTGGTGACGGGGAAAAGGCAGGATGAAGGCGCGCAGGCCCTGCAACGCCTGTACCAGTCCCGTTCTTGACCACCCGTCAGCACTTCGGTCGCTCCGGCGGCCCCCGGACTGCCTGCGAACCGATCAGGCTGCCCCGCTGCCGTCAAAGCTGGATGCACAATCGGTAGGCATCAAAGATCGAGGCATGCAGATCGCGGCTGGCCACGGCATCGCCGATGCGATGCAGGGCGAAGCGGCCCGGCTGCAACTCCTGCGGCTGCCCCGCCAGCAGCCGGTCGATGTCGGTGACCCCGTCGTTCAGGGAACCGGCACGCAGATCGTTGAACAGCCCGTCCATCGGCAGCGTGCCGTGTTCGACCACGATCTGGTCGGTGACGACCACGCGTTCCTCATCCGTCATCTCATTGCGCAGGATGGCGGCCAGGCGGTTGCCGTCGCGGCGCACCCGGATCAGGCGGTGATCGACCAGCGGCGTGATGCCCCTCTGGTACAGCCTTTTGCGGAAGCTGGAGGTGTCCTGATACGGCATCTCAATCGCCGCTGCGGCATCGGGCGTGACGAAGGTCACCGTCTTTCCCGCCGCGGCCAGCTTCAGCGCACAGGACGGCGCCACCTGCCGGCCGGTTCCGTCATAGATCAGCACGTCGTCCTGTGCCGGGACATGGCCGGACAGCATGTCCCAGACGCTGGCGCAGTGTTCGCCGCCATCCAGCCAGTCGAGGTCGGGAACGCCGCCGGTGGCGACGATGACGATATCCGGGTTTTCGGCGGTCACGTCGGCGGCTTCGGCATAGGCATTCAGGCGAATGTCCACCGCCAGCCGCTCAAGCTCGCTCCGGCGCCATTCGGTGATGCCCAGGAGATCCTGCCGCCCGTCGGCGCCGGCCGCGATCAGGACCTGTCCGCCCAGCCGGCTTCCCGCCTCGAACAGGGTGACGCGATGCCCGCGTTCGGCCAGCACACGGGCGGCCTCCATGCCCGCGGGACCGCCGCCGACCACCACTGCGCGGCGCGGCGTCTCGGCGGGCGTGATCTCGTGGCCCAGCGTGGTTTCGCGGGTGGTTGCCGGATTGTGGATGCAATGGGCCTTGCGATACAGGCAATAGGAGGCGCCGACACAGGGCCGGATGCGCTCCTCCTCGCCGCGCTGGATCTTGGCGACCAGATGCGGATCGGCGATGTGCGCCCGCGTCATGCCGACCAGATCGGCGATGCCTTCGCGCAGGACATGACGCGCCGTCGCCACGTCGCGGATTCCCGCGGCATGCATGACCGGCAGGCGGACCTCGGCACGGAAGCGCCGCACCTCGGCCAGGAAGGGAGCGCTGCGCTGGAACATGCCGGGCATGTTGTGTTCGGTCAGCAGCAGATCGCTGTCCATCCGGCCATAGATGCAGTTGAAGAAGTCGATATGGCCTTCCCGCTGCAGCATGTGGGCGATTTCCAGGCTTTCGTCCCTATGCAGCCCGTCCTCGCCCCCCTCGTCGATGACGTAGCGGATGCCGATGACGAAATCCGGACCGGCCGCCTCGCGCATCGCCTCATGCACCATCAGCACGAAGCGGGCGCGGTTCGCGGTCGAACCGCCGAAGCCGTCGTTGCGCAGGTTGGTGCGCGGCGACAGGAACTGGCCCATCAGATGCCCGCCGGTCAGCGTTTCCACCCCGTCCAGCCCGGCCTGCCGGCAGCGCCTTGCGGCGGCGGCGTAATCGGCGATGACGCGGTCGATGTCGGCGCGGTCCATCTCCTTGGGAAAGCTGCGGGTCCGAGTCTCCCGCACACGCGACGGCGCAATCGCCGGCAGCCATCCGCCGCCGAGCGCGGTCGCCCGCCGCCCCAGATGCGACACCTGGCACATGATCGCCGCGCCAAGGCCGTGGATGCGCTGCGCCATCGCCTCCAGATGCGGCAGGATGGCGTCGCCCGACAGATCGAGCTGCCCGCCGCCCCAGCTTGAATCGCGCGAGGTCATGGCGGAGCCGCCGATCATCGTCATCGCGATGCCGCCCTTGGCCTTTTCCTCGTGGTAGCGCTGGTAGCGCTCGGTCGGCATGCCGCCCACGTCCAGCATCGAGGCATGGCTGGTGCTGATGATGCGGTTGCGCAGCAGCAGCCCGCCCAGCCGGAACGGCGACAGCAGCGGATCGGAGGTCCGGGAACCGGGCATGGGCGCATTCTGCATGACTTGAGGTACTCCTTGACGCGCCCGCACGGGCATCGGCCAAGGATGTGCCTGCCGCGCACCGGCAGGAAGCTTGATAAAAGCTGCAGGGGGTATACGCTCAGCGTATGGCCCTGCGCAGCATCGCCCCCCTCGCCCGCACCCTGTTCATCTTCGAGGCCGCCGCCCGGACGGGAAGCTTTTCGGCGGCGGCGCGGGAATTCAACGTGACCCAGCCGTCGATCAGCCGCAGCATCGCGCAGTTGGAGGAACGGCTGGGCCTGCGGCTGTTCCAGCGCACCCCCACCGGCATCACCCTGACCGCCGAGGGCGACGAGATCTTCCGCACCATGCGCGACAGTCTCGAAGCAATCGACCGCACGGTCGATGCCGTGCGTCAGCGGGCGGCGAAAACGCGGATCACCCTGTCCTTTTCCAGCTCCTTCGCCACCCATTGGCTGGTGCCGCGGCTGCGCGCCTTCAAGGCGGCGTTCCCGACCGTGGAATTGCGGCTGGATCTGGTGCAGGGCATGCTGGGCCAGCCCCCCGCCGACGTGGACATCGCCACCCGCGTCGTCGAGGCCGGCGACCCGCGCTATCACGTCTGGCCCTTCGCACCGGAAATCATCATGCCGGTCTGCAGCCCCGCCTATCTGGCCGAGCGCGGTCCTCTGGATGCCGATCCGCAGCGCCATGTCTTTCTGAACCTGAACGACGAACACAAGGCGCATTGGACCCGGCTGCTGAACCCGCGCGAACGCCTGGAGAGCATCGGGACCTGGGATGTGTTCTCGGACTATTCGGTCGCGTTGCAGGCCGCGCAGAATGGCGAGGGGATTGCGCTCGGTTGGGTGAGCGTCATATCCCGCGCGCTTCGCGAGGGACTTCTGGTGCGTGCCTGCGCGAGCGAGATCCACACCGGGCGCTGGCATTCGCTGATCGCGCCGAAGTCCCGGCCGCTGCAACCCGTCGTACCTGAGATCTGTGACTGGCTGATCGCGGTGATGCGCGACGATCTGGCGTGTCTCGACGAACAGTTTCTCGAACGGTGAGGCCGGCTCAGCCCGCCGGCAACCGCTTCTCCAGCTCCATCAGCACGAACAGCCCGGCGCCGACGGCGATCATCGCCGCCCAGGCGGTGACGCCGACGGCGGCGGTGCCGAACAGGGCCTGCAGGGGCGGCGCATAGGTGAAGGCCAGCTGCAGCACGGTCATCAGGGCGATGGACAGCCAGACCGGCCGGCTGCCGGCCAGACCGGACAGCAGCCCCAGCCGGCCCCCCGCCTCGCCGCGCAGCCCGCGGGCGCTCAGCAGGAAGAAGATCTCCCCCACCACCAGGGCGTTGACGGCGATCGTCCGCGCCATCTCGATCCCGTCGCCCTGCATCCGGTGGTAATGGAAAAAGCCGAAGCAGGACGCCACCAGCAGCACCAGCACCAGCACCATCCGCCACACCAGCCGGCCGACCAGGATCGGCTCGTCGCGGGCGCGCGGCGGACGGGCCATGACGCCGGGCTCCGGCGCCTCGAAGGCCAGCGCCAGACCCAGCGTCACGGCGGTGACCATGTTGACCCACAGGATCTGCACCGGCGTGATCGGCAGGATGCTGCCGGACAGCACCGCCAGCAGGATCACCACCGCCTGGGCGCCGTTGGTCGGCAGCATGAACAGGATCGTCTTGCGCAGATTGTCGTAGACGGTCCGCCCCTCCTCCACCGCATGGACGATGGAAGCGAAATTGTCGTCGGCCAGCACCATCGCCGCCACCTCCTTCGCCGCCTCGGTGCCGTTGCGGCCCATGGCGACGCCGATGTCGGCCCGCTTCAGCGCCGGGGCGTCGTTGACACCGTCGCCGGTCATGGCGACGGTGTCGCCCGCCGCCTGGAGCGCCGCGATCAGCCGCAGCTTGTGTTCCGGCGTGGTGCGGGCGAAGACGCTGTTGTTCTCCGCCGCGGCGGCGAATCCGGCCTCGTCCAGCCGGTCCAGCTCCGGGCCGCTGATGACGCCGCCACGCAGGCCATCGCGCAGGCCGAACCGCCGGCCGATGGCGGCGGCGGTGGCGGCATGGTCGCCGGTGATCATCTTCACCGTGATCCCGGCCTGCCGGCAGGCGGCGACCGCGACCAGCGCCTCCTCCCGCGGCGGATCGATCAGGCCGCAGAGGCCGAGCAGCTCCAGCCCCTCCTCCCGCAGATCCTCGGTGTTCAGTTCGGAGAGGTCGATGGGGGTGCGGCGTATCGCCAGCGCCAGCACCCGCTGCCCCTGCCCGGCCAACTCGGCGGTCAGGGCGGCCCAGCGTCGCCGGTCGAGCGGTGCGGTGCCCTCCCCGTGCCGCTCGCGTTCGCAGAGCGCCAGCACCCGCTCCGGCGCGCCCTTCACCACCAGGATGCCGTGTCCGGCATGGTCGTGATGCAGGGTCGCCATGTACTGGCGTTCGGATTCGAAGGGCAGAGCGTCGCGGCGCGGGGTGCGCCGGGCCTCGGTCGCCGGGTCCAGCCCCGCCTTCATCGCCAGCGCCAGCAGCGCGCCGTCGGTCGGGTCGCCGGCCAGCTGCCACGCGCCGCCCGGATCGCGGTGCAGGGCGGCGTCGTTGCACAGCAGCGCCGCGCGCGCCAGATCGAGCAGCAGCGGTTCCTGGCCCGGATCGGACAGTCGGCCGTCGCGGCAGATCTCGCCTTCCGGCGCATAGCCGCTGCCGCCGACCCGATAGATCGCGTCGGCGGTGACGACATCGGTCACCAGCAGCTCGTTGCGCGTCAGGGTGCCGGTCTTGTCGGTGCAGATGGTGCGGACGGAGCCCAGCATCTCCACCGCCGGCAGATGGCGGATGATGGCGTTGCGGCGGGCCATGCGGGTCACGCCCACCGCCATGGTGATGGTCATCACCGCCGGCAGCCCTTCCGGAATCGCCGCCACCGCCAGCCCGACCGCTGTCAGGATCATGTCCTGCCACGGCTCGTCCCAGACCAGCCGGCCGTAGGCGACGGTGACCGCCGCCAGCAGAAGGATGCCGCCGGTCAGCCAGCGCCCGAACCGCGCCATCGACACCAGCAGCGGCGTCGCCACCGACGACACGGAGGCGAGCAGATGGCCGATGCGTCCGACCTCCGTCGCGTCTCCCGTCGCCACCACGGTGCCGGTTCCCTGGCCCTGGACCACCATCGTGCCGGCATAGGCCATGCCGCTGCGGTCGCCCAGTGCCGCATCGGCGGCGACGGCGGCGGCGGACTTGACGGTGGGAACCGACTCCCCGGTCAGCGCCGCCTCCTGCACCAGCAGGCCCTTGGTGCGGTCGAGCCGCAGGTCGGCCGGCACGCGGTCGCCGGAGACCAGGAACACGCGGTCACCCGGCACCAACTCTTCCGCCGCCAGGGTCACGGCATGGCCGTCGCGCAGCACCACCGCCTGGGGCGACAGCAGGTTGCGGATCGCCTCCAGCGCCTGCTCAGCCTTGTCCTCCTGGATGTAGCCGATCAGCGCGTTGACCAGCACGACGCCGAAGATCACGCCGGCATCCGTCCAGTGACGCAGCAGCAGCGCCACCGTGCCCGACGCCAGCAGCACATAGATCAGCAGATTGTGGAACTGCGCCAGGAAGCGCAGCCATGCCGGCCGCCGCTTCGGCGGGGTCAGGCGGTTGGGTCCGAAGCGCTTCAGCCGCGCCGCCGCCTCGTCGCTGCCGAGCCCCTCGGCCGGACTGTCGAGCTGCCCGGCGACGGCGGACGCGTCCAGCGCGTGCCACGCGACATCGGCCGCCGATGCGGGGCTTCGGCCCGCGTCTGCCAGATGTGCCATGATCCGTCTCCCCTGGATGATCCTGGCGTCGGAGCGTCACGCGGCGAACGCCGTCCCCGATCCGCATGACCATTTACAGAATGGGGCTTCAAGCGCGCCAATAGAAGGGGCTGGCCGTGCCCCGGATGCCGACTCTCAGAGCAGGCCCAGCACGCCCGCGTTCCGGTACAGCATGTAGGCGGCCACGGCGAACAGCACCCCGGCGAAGACCCGGGTCAGCGTTCCCTTGCGGGCGGACAGCCTCACCGCGGCCTTCATGCCAAGGAAACCGCCGGCCACGCCGCCGACGATGAACAGACCGGCGACCGGCCAATCGACCAGACCGGACACCGCGTAATTGGCCGCCGTCGCCAGACCGAAGGCGCCCACCGAGAACAGCGACGACCCGATGGCGTTGATGACCGCCATGCCGCTGCCGAGCAGCAGACCGGGCACGATCAGGAAGCCGCCGCCGATGCCGAAAAAGCCGGAAATCGCACCGGTGAGAAATCCGATGCCGATCAGGCGCGCCGCGATCGTCCTGTTGATGCGCACCTTCGGATCGCCGTCGCCGCCCCGGCCGCGCAGCATGGACACCCCGACCACCACCATCACCAGGGCGAACAGGAACAGCAGGCCTCCGCCGTTCACCGCCTTGCCCGCCGTCGAGCCCGCCAGCGCACCGACCACGCCGGCGGCGGCGAAGGTCGCCGCGCACGGCCACTTCACCGTTCCGGCCCGGGCATGCTGCGCCAGGTTGAGAAGGGCGTTCGCGGCGACCGCCAGCGCACCGGTGCCGATGGCGACATGGGGATTGGGCACGCCCACGACATAAAGCAGCAGCGGCACGGCAAGGACCGAGCCTCCTCCCCCGATCAGGCCCAGCGTGAAGCCGACCAGGGAGCCGGACAGAACCGTGAGAATCTCTGACATTACAAGCGTTCCGGTGGGATTTGCCGACCCGCAACCGTGACATCGCCGGCGCGCGGGACGGTCGGAGGGGCGGTCGCAGCATCTGCCGGCGCGCCCGACAGGGTTTGCAAATCATTAATTTAGGTGTACCTAATATACTGGGCCGGGATGCCGCTGCAAGTGGTTCACGATGCCGTAGCCCGCCCGCGATCCTTCGGGCTATGCTGGCGATTATGTGGAAGTCGCTGATAGTTTCATGTGTGGTGCTGATGTCGGCGGCCACCGCAAGGGCGGAACCGGAGCCGGACACCGTGCGCGTCGGCGTGCTCGCCTACCGCGGGTCGGAGCGGGCGGCCCGCGACTGGGAACCGACGCTGGCCTATCTGGAGCGCGCGATCCCCGACCGCCGCTTCGTCATGCTGCCGCTCGACCTCGCCGGTATGGTGCTGGCCGTCGCCGACCGTCAGGTCGATTTCGTCATCACCAATCCCGGCAGCTACGTCACGCTGGAGGCGCGCTTCTCGGTGACCCGCATCGCGACACTGGAGTCCGGGACACCGGATGCCCCCATCGCCGCCGTCGGATCGACCATCATCCGCCGCGCCGACCGGGCCGGGATCGGCAAGCTGGCCGATTTGAAGGGCAAACGGCTGGCGGTGGTGTCGACCGATGCCTTCGGCGGCTTCCAGATCGCTTGGCGCGAGATGGAGGAGGCCGGCGTCCGCCCCTTCACCGATCTGGCGGAACTGACCGCGGTGGGATTTCCGATGGAAGGCGTGGTGGAGGCGGTGCGCGACGGCAGGGCCGACGCCGGCGTCTTGCGGGCCTGCCTGCTGGAGGAAATGACGGCGCAGGGCCGCGTCGCCCCGAACGAGTTCGCGGTGGTCGGCGAAAAACCGCCCGGCGAGCTGCCCTGCCGGGTGTCGTCGCGGCTCTACCCCGACTGGCCGTTCGCCCGGCTGGCGCACACGCCGCGCGATCTGGCGCGGCGCGTCGCCGCGGCGCTGCTGACCATGCCGAAGATAGACGGGCCTGAAACCGAGGGGCCGACCTGGACCGCCTCGCTCGACTACACGTCGGTGCATGAGCTGTTCCGCACGCTGCACATCGGCCCCTATCCGAAGACCCCGCCGACGCTGGAGGAGGTTATCAGCGAGAACTGGCACTGGCTGGCGATCGCGGCGGCGGCGGTGCTGTGGTGGGTGGTCCATTCCGCCCGCGTCGAGGTTCTGGTCCGCCGCCGCACCGCCGAACTGGAACGCGAGATCGCCGAGCGCAAGCGCGCGGAAGCCACCGCCTTGCGCCTGCGCGAGGAGCGCGACCAGCTCTCCCGCCTCGGCATTGTCGGGGAGATGGCCAGCAACATCGCCCATGAACTGAACCAGCCCTTAGCGGCCATCGGCAATTTCGCCGGCGGCATGACCCGCATTCTCGACGCCCCAGCGCCCGACCTGGGGATGCTGCGCGCCGGGGCGCGGTCGGTCGCCGAACAGGCGGAGCGCGCAGCGGCGATCATCCAGCGCACCCGCGGTTTCGTCAGCCGCCGCGACGCCCAGCGCTCCGCCCTTTCGGTGAATGCCGTGGTGGAGGAAACCCTGTCGCTGTTCGGCGCTCCGCCCGACCCGGCGCTGTCCATCGTGACGGAATTGGCCGACGGACTGCCCGAGGTCAGGGCCGACAAGGTGGAGCTTCAGCAGGTGCTGCTGAACCTGCTGCAGAATGCGGTGGAGGCGACGCGGAGCGACAACAATGGCGGCGGCGGTGACATCCTGCTGCGGACCGCGCTGTCCGGCGGCATGGTGATGATCGAGGTGCGCGATTCCGGTCCGGGCGCGCCGGAGGAGTCGCGGCGGCGCATGTTCGAGCCCTTCTTCACCACCAAGCCCGGCGGTTTGGGGCTCGGCCTGTCGATCTGCCGCACCATCGTCGAACGGCATGGCGGCCGCATCTGGGCGGTGCCCGGCGTGCCGCGCGGGCTGGCCGTCCGCTTCATCCTACCGCCGGCCACCGGCGAAACCATATCCGCATCGTCCGTCCAGGAGACAAACACATGACCGACGCCCCCCTGGTTCTGGTGGTGGACGATGACGAGGCGATGCGCAGTTCGGTCCAGTATCTGCTGGCCTCGGTCGGCATCGCCTGCGAGTGCTTCGCGTCGGCCGAAGCCTTTCTCGCCTCGCCGCACCTGCGCCCGCCGTTGCGGCCGGGCTGCGTCCTGCTGGACGTCCGCATGCCCGGCATGAGCGGGATCGAGCTGCTGCGCCACCTGAAGGACCATGGCTGCAAGCGTCCGGTCATCATGGTCACCGGCCATGGCGACGTGCCGCTGGCCGTCGCCGCGCTGAAGGGCGGGGCCGAGGACTTCATCGAGAAGCCCTGGAAGGACCAGGCGCTGCTCGACACCGTCAACGCCGCCATCCGCAAATGCCGCGAGGTGCTGGTGCGCAGCGCCGGACGCGAGGCGGTCGAGGCGCGGATGGCCCAGCTGAGCCGCCGCGAGCACGAGGTGCTGGCCCTGGTGCTCGACGGCCGTCAGAACAAGGAGATCGCGACGGCGCTGTCGATCTCGGTCAAGACGGTCGAGGGCCACCGCCAGATGGTGATGGAGAAGATGGGCGCCCGCTCCGTCGCCGAACTCGCACGATTGGCGCTGACCCCCGGCGACCGGGTTTAATCAAGCAAATCAAGGCTCCCGCCGCGTCTCCGCTCCGAAAGCAAGGGTTTACCCTTGGTCGCCACCGGAATCGACCCGATGGCGACAATTGTTCGCTGCACGTACCATCTGCGTGACAAAGATACCGGCAGCGAACCGGAAGGAAATGGGACGGAAATGAGCAAGTTGCGACCAACGGGAGAGGCGACTCCCCGAACCGATCCGCTCGTCCCCGGCGCGGATGCACTGTCCGGCCGGTTGCGGCGGGCGCCCGAGAACTTCCTGACCCCCGAGGAGATCGGGCAGGTCGGCAAGGGACGGCGCGATTTCCTGCGCGCCAGCTTTCTGGCGGCGGCCGGCGCCACCGCCGCGGCGACCCTGGGCGGCCGTGCCGCAGCGGCAGCCGATGCAGCCCCCAATACAGCCGGCGATCCCGACATCCTGAACCCCACCCCCTGGGGCAGCAGCCTGGGCCAGCCGGTGGCGGCCAATCCCTACGGCCTGCCGTCGAAGCACGAGCGCGGTCTGGTACGCCGGCAAAGCCCTGGCCTGACCCAGGTCGCCGCCGCCAGCGTGTCCTTCGCGCCGCTGCAGGGGCTGTTCGGCATCATCACGCCCTCCGGCCTGCATTTCGAGCGGCACCACCAGGGCTGGCAGGACATCGACCCGACCCGGCACCGGCTGATGATCAACGGCTCCCGGCCGGAATTCGTGAAGACGCCCCGGGTCTACACGATGGACGACATCATGCGGCTGCCGCCGGTGTCGCGCATGCACTTCATCGAATGCGGCGCCAACACCGGCATGGAGTGGGGCAATGTGGCGGTCCCCACCGTGCAGTACACCCACGGCATGCTGTCCTGCAGCGAGTTCACCGGCGTGCCGCTGCGCACGCTGCTGGAGTACTGCGGCGCCGACCTCAAGGCCGCCAAGTTCATCCTGGCGGAGGGCGGCGACGGCTCGTCGATGACCCGCACCATCCCGATCGAGCTGGTGATGTCGGGTGAGGTGATGGTCGCCTACGGCCAGAACGGCGAGATGCTGCGGCCGGAGAACGGCTATCCGCTGCGGCTGGTGGTGCCGGGGGTGCAGGGCGTCTCGTGGGTGAAGTGGCTGCGCCGGATCGAGGTCGGCGACCGCCCCTATGCCGCCAAGGACGAGGCGGTCCATTACATCGACCTGATGCCCGACGGCCAGCACCGGCAATACACCTCCATCCAGGAATGCAAGTCGGTCATCACCAGCCCGTCGGGCGGCCAGCAGCTGCTGGACAAGGGATTTTTCACCATCAGCGGGCTCGCCTGGTCGGGCCGCGGTGCGATCAAGCGGGTGGATGTGTCGGTCGACGGCGGCATCAACTGGACCGAGGCGACCCTGCAGACGCCGGTCCTGTCCAAATGCCTGACCCGCTTCACCCTGCCCTGGAACTGGGACGGCCGGCCGGCGCTGCTGCAATCGCGCGCCATGGACGAGACCGGCTTCGTCCAGCCCGCCTACGGCCAGCTGCGCGCGGTGCGCGGCACGCGGTCGATCTACCACAACAACGCGATCCAGACCTGGCAGGTCGCCGAAAGCGGGGACGTGAACAATGTCCAGATCCTGTAAAGCGGTCCTCCTGGCATCTGCCTTCGGCGCGATGCTGGCATGGACAGCGCCGGTGCTGGCGGACGGCGCCTCCAGCGTCGGCCGCCCGGCCACCCCGGCGGAGTTGAAGGCCTGGGACATCGACGTCGGTCCCGACTTCAGCGGCCTGCCCAAGGGCTCCGGCACCGTGTCGCGCGGCATGGAGATCTGGGAGGAGAAATGCGCCAGCTGCCACGGCACCTTCGGTGAGAGCAACAGCGTCTTCAACCCGCTGGTCGGCGGCACGACGGCCGAGGACATCAAGACCGGCCATGTCGCGACACTGAAGCGCACCGATTTCCCGGCGCGGACGACCTTCATGAAGGTCGCCAGTGTGTCCACCCTCTACGACTACATCCGCCGCGCCATGCCGTGGAACGCGCCAAAGTCGCTGAGCGACGACGATGTCTATGCCGTGCTGGCCTATCTGCTGAACCTCGCGGAGATCGTCCCGGACGACTTCACCCTGACCGACGCGACGATCCGCGACGTGCAGCAGCGGATGCCGAACCGCAACGGCATGACCACCGCCCACGCGCTCTGGCCCGGCCCTGACTTCCCCGGCATGGTGGCCAAGCCCGACACCGCCAACGCCGTCTGCATGACCAACTGCAAGCCGAAGGCCGAGCTGGCTTCGCAGCTGCCCGAACATGCCCGCGGCGCCCACGGCAACATCGCCGAGCAGAACCGCGTCATCGGCCCGGTTCGCGGCCAGCGCACCGGCCCCGACACGACGGCGGCGGAAGCGCCCTCCCCCGTTCTGGCGCTGGCGGAGAAGTCCGGCTGCCTGTCCTGCCATGCGGTCGATACCCGCATCGTCGGCCCGAGCTACAGCGAGATCGCCGCCCGCTACCGTGGAAAAAACAACGCCGAGGCCCTGGTGTCCAAGGTCAAGGCCGGCGGCGAGGGGTCCTGGGGCGCCGTGCCGATGCCGCCGCAGGACGACCTCAGCATCGACGACGCCAAGACCCTGGTCGCCTGGATCCTGTCCGGCGCGCCGCAGAAGTAACAAGACCGAGGAGGAGCATCTCTCATGACACAGGCAGCGATGGAACGGCGTCAGGTACTGACCTTCCTGGGGGCACTGGCGGCGGCCGGATTCGTGGTTCCGCGGATGGCTCTTGCCAACTGGGACAAGACCGCCTTCGACGCCAAGACGATGGACGACGCGCTGAAGGCGCTCGGCGCCGGCGCACCGGCCAACAGCGGCGACGTGCAGATCATCGCCTCCGACATCGCGGAGAACGGGGCGGTGGTTCCGGTCCAGGCGGTCAGCAAGCTGCCCAAGACCGAACGGATCGCCATCCTGGTGGAAAAGAACCCCAACATGCTGGCCGCCGCCTTCGACCTGGGGCCGGACACCATCCCCGAGGTCACCGCCCGCATCAAGATGGGCCAGACCTCCAACGTCATGGTGCTGGTCAAGGCGGACGGCAAATTCTACGCGACCGCCAAGGAAATCAAGGTGACGCTCGGCGGCTGCGGCGGCTGAACGGACAGGACGGGAGAGAAGACCATGGGCAATCCGATGAAGATCCGCGCCTCCGCCAAGGACGGCGTCACCGAGATCAAGGTGCTGATGAGCCACGAGATGGAGACCGGCCAGCGCAAGGACGCCAGCGGCACGGTCATCCCCGCCTGGTTCATCAACGAAGTCACCGCCAAGCTCGATGGCAAGACGGTGATGCAGGCGCAATGGGGACCGTCGATTTCCAAGAACCCCTACCTCGCCTTCAAGGTCAAGGGCGGCAAGGCGGGCGACAAGGTGTCCGTCACCTGGGTCGACAACAAGGGCGACACCCGCTCCGACGAGGCCACCGTCACCTGACGCGGTACTTCCGCACCAACAAGAACAAGGATGGGAGGGGGGAGAGATGGACCGCGTAAGCGTTGGGATTGCGGCGTTCCTTGGGCTGTCGGCGGCGGTCGCCACGGCGGCCTACGCCCAGCAGAAGGATGCGGCGCAGGAGGGCATCGAGGCCTACCGCGAGGCCCTGCAGGACGGCAACCCCGCCGAACTGTTCGAGCTCAGCGGCGAGGAGTTGTGGAAGACGCCGGCCGGCCCGAAGAAGGCCTCGCTGGAGAAATGCGACCTCGGCCTCGGCCCCGGCGTGGTCAAGGGCGCCTATGCCCAGCTTCCGCGCTACTTCGCCGACACCGACCGCGTCCAGGACCTGGAATCGCGCCTGCTGACCTGCATGGAAACGCTGCAGGGCAAGGACCCGAAACCCTATGTCGAGGCCTCCTTCACCGCTCCGCCGAAGGAGGAGATGATCGCGCTCGCCGCCTACATCTCCGGCCAGTCCAAGGACGATCCCATCGCGGTAAAGCCCAGCCATCCCAAGGAACAGGCGATGTACGACCTGGGCAAGCGGATGTTCTATTATCAGGGCGGCCCCTACGACTTCTCCTGCGCCACCTGCCACGGCCAGGAGGGCACGCGCATCCGCCTGCAGGATCTCCCCTATATTCCGGGGCAGAAGGGTGCGGCGGCCGGCTGGGGCAGCTGGCCGGCCTACCGCGTCAGCTCCGGCCAGATGTGGTCGATGCAGTGGCGGCTGAACGACTGCTTCCGCCAGCAGCGTTTCCCCGAACCGGTCTACACCTCCGACGCGACCATCGCGCTGTCGATGTTCATGGCCGCCAACGCCAGCGGGGAGACCATGAAGACACCCGGAATCAAGCGCTGAGGGAGGCCGTCATGAAACACGCCATGAAACACGCTGCCTTCCTTGCCGTCCTGCTGCTGGCCGGCCCCGCCCTTTCGGAAACCAAGGTCGCGCCGTCCTGGGGACCGGGGGCCGACGATGCCGCCTTCACCCGCATGCTGGCCGCCAGCTTCAAGGACAAGGGCATCGCCAAGGTCGATCGCCTGACCCAGGATGAGACGCAGGCCTTCTGCTCCGACCCCGAGGCCGCCGCCAGCCCGGCCGCCGCCGAGCGGCGCCGGCAGATCGAGGCCGCCAATCTGGCGACGGTGAAATGGCCGTCCGACGGCAAATGGCTGGGCGACTGGAAGGAGGGCGAGAAGATCGCCCAGAGCGGCCGGGGCAACACCTGGACCGACAAGGCTGATACTCCCAACGGTGGCAACTGCTACAACTGCCACCAGATCAGCCCGGCCGAGATCTCCTACGGCACCATCGGCCCCAGCCTGCTGCAATACGGCGCGTTGCGCGGCCGGGACGAGGAGACGATGAAGGCGGCCTGGGCCAAGATCTATAACGCCAAATCGGCCAACGCCTGCTCCAACATGCCGCGCGCCGGCCATATGGGCATCCTGGGGGAGACGCAGATCAAGCACCTGATGGCGCTGCTGTTCGACCCGAACTCTCCCGTCAACACAAAGCCGGGGCCTGCGCAATGAACCGCCGCGAGTTCCTCACCGTCCTGGCCGCCGCCAATGCCGCCGGCCTGCTGCTGCCCGGCGCCGGTCTGGCCCGTGCGGAGGCCACGGCGGACGCGGTCTATGACGCGCCGGCCTTCGGCAACGTCTCGCTTCTGCACATCACCGACTGCCACGCCCAGCTGAAGCCGATCCATTTCCGCGAACCGAGCGTCAATCTCGGCATCGGCGACATGGCCGGGCGGGCGCCGCATCTGGTGGGAAGCCGGCTGCTGGAGCATTTCAAGCTCGCTGCCGGCAGCCGCGAGGCGCACGCCTTCACCTGCCTCGACTTCGAACGGCTGGCCGGGCTGTACGGCAAGGTCGGCGGCTTCGCCCATCTGGCGACGCTGGTCAAGCGGGTGCGGGCCAACCGGCCGGGCGCCCTGCTGCTCGACGGCGGCGACACTTGGCAAGGGTCGGGCACCGCGCTGTGGACCCAGGGGCAGGACATGGTGGAGGCCGCCAAGCTGCTGGGCGTCGACATCATGACGCTGCATTGGGAATGCACCTACGGCCAGGAGCGCGTGCAGGAGATCGCCGAAAAGGACTTCGCCGGCCACATCGAGATCGTCGCCCAGAACATCAAGACCGCCGATTTCGGCGACGACGTGTTCAAGCCCTACAGCCTGCGCGACGTCAACGGCGTCAAGGTCGCGGTGATCGGGCAGGCCTTCCCCTACACGCCGATTGCCAACCCGCGCTACATGGTGGCCGACTGGACCTTCGGCATCCGCGAGGAGGAGATGCAGGCGACCGTCGATGCCGCCCGCGCCGCCGGCGCCGCGGTGGTGGTCGTGCTGTCGCACAACGGCATGGACGTCGACCTGAAGATGGCGTCGCGCGTCCGCGGCATCGACGCCATCCTCGGCGGCCACACCCATGACGGCATGCCGGCGCCCAGCATCGTCGCCAACCCCGGCGGCAAGACGCTGGTCACCAATGCCGGATCGAACGGAAAGTTCCTGGGCGTGCTCGACTTCCAGGTGACGGGCGGACGGGTCGCCGACTTCCGCTACCGGCTGATGCCGGTCTTCGCCAACCTGCTGCCCGCTGACCCGGAGATGGAGGCGCTGATCACCCGCGTCCGCGCACCCTACGAGGCGAAGCTGGGCGAAACGCTGGCGGTGACGGAGGGCACGCTGTACCGGCGCGGCAACTTCAACGGCAGCTTCGACCAGTTGATCCTCGACGCGCTGATGGCCGAAAAGGATGCCGAGATCGCCTTCTCTCCCGGTTTCCGCTGGGGCACCACGCTGCTGCCCGGCCAGCCCATCACCATGGAAAACCTGCTGGACCAGACCGCCATCACCTATCCCTACGTCACGCTGACGCAGATGAGCGGCGAGCAGATCAAGACGGTGCTGGAGGATGTCTGCGACAACCTGTTCAACCCCGACCCCTATTACCAGCAGGGCGGCGACATGGTGCGCGTCGGCGGCCTGTCCTACGCCTGCGATCCCGCCGCTCCGGCCGGCCGGCGCATCCAGGACATGACGCTGAACGGCAAGCCGCTGGAAGCGTCGAAGACCTACAAGGTCGCCGGCTGGGCGCCGGTGGCGGAAGAGGCGAAGTCGGCCGGCGGCGAGCCGATCTGGGACCTCGTCGCCCGCAACCTGCGCGCCCGCAAGACGGTGGCGCCGCCCCAGCTGAACCTGCCGACCCTGAAGGGCGTGAACGGCAACCCCGGCCTCGACGCCTGATGGCGTGGGCCAGCTCCAATCCGGAAAGGCTCAGACCATGAGCGTTCGTCGTTTCCTGGCCCCCTTGCTGATGCTGTTCGCCCTGGCCGGCGCCGCCCCGGCGCTGGCCCAGGACAAGGTCGTCTACCACATCGACAATGCCGCCGAGCAGGGCACCAAGGCGCTGCGCAACATCCGCAACCATCTGGACGTGGCGCCGAAGACCGAGATCCGCGTGGTCACCCATGCCGACGGCGTCGACCTGCTGATGGAAGGCGCCAAGGACGCCAAGAACAACATCGACTATGGCCCGCTGATCTCCGACCTGAAAGGCCGCGGCGTCCATTTCGAGGTGTGCGAGATCACCATGAAGCGGCGCAATCTGAGCAAGGATCAGTTCGTGATGGAGGCGGAGTTCACGCCGTCCGGCGTCGTCCGCATCACCGAACTGCAGGCACGCGACCATTACGCCTACATCAAGCCCTGAGAAGGGCGCCTGAGAAAGCAATGGCCATGGGTTTCACCGTCGATGCCCTGATGGAAAGCCTGGGCGAGGACAGCTTCATGGCGCTGGGCGGCCTGCTGATCGGCACGCTGTTCGGCGTGGTGGCGCAGCGGTCGCGCTTCTGCCTGCGCGCCTCGACGCTGGAGGTGGCGCATGGCCGGCTCGGCGGGCGGTTGGCGGTGTGGCTGCTCGCCTTCTCCACCGCGCTGATGGCGACGCAGGGGCTGATCCTGCTGGGGCTGTTCGACACCGGCAGCGTCCGCCAGCTCAACAACCCCGGCAGCCTGTCGGGGGCGGTGATCGGCGGGCTGATGTTCGGCTGCGGCATGACGCTGACCAGGGCCTGCGCCAGCCGCATGCTGGTGCTGTCGGCGACCGGCAACCTGCGGGCGCTGCTGTCCGGGCTGGTGTTCGCGGTGGTCGCCCAGGCGGCGATGCGCGGCGTGCTGTCGCCGCTGCGCGAGACGATCAACGGCTGGTGGGTCATCAGCGGCCAACAGCGCGACCTGCTGGCGCTGGCCGGCATCGGGCATGGCGGGGCGCTGCTGTTCGGGATGGGCTGGTTCTCGGCGGGCGTGGTGATCGCGCGGCGCAACGCCCTGTCGGGCTGGTCCTGGCTGGGCGCGGCCGGCGTCGGCGCGACGGTCGCCGCCGCCTGGTGGTTCACCTGGCGGGCAGCATCCGCCGCCTTCGATCCGGTGACCGTCCATTCCCTGAGCTTCACCGCGCCGTCGGCCGATTTCCTGATGCTGGTGCTGTCACCGCCGGGCACCCGCTGGAGCTTCGACACCGGGCTGATCCCCGGTGTGGCGCTGGGCGCCTTCGTCGCCGGGCTGGCCGGGCGCGACCTGAAGCTGGAGGGGTTCAACGACGGCTCCACCATGCGGCGCTACATCATCGGCGGCTGCATGATGGGGTTCGGCAGCGTGCTGGCCGGCGGCTGCGCGGTCGGGGCCGGCGTGTCCGGCGCCTCGATCTTCACCGCGACGGCGTGGCTGGTGCTGTGGTCGATGTGGATCGGCGCCGTGCTGACCGACCTCGCCATCGACCGGCCGGCACGGGTGCGCGGCGCCACCATCGGCGCCGTTCCGCCGGTCGCGGCGCAATGACGTTCACAGGAGATCCCGCATGCTTCGCCTGCCCCGCCGCCGCCTGCTGACCGCCGGTGCGGCACTCCTGGCCACCGTGCCGGGCCTGGAGGCCGTCCGCGCCTTCGCCACCGGGGTGGAGTCCTTCGTCAAGGGACCGCCGGTGCCCGACCGTCCGCCGATCCAGGTCAGCCCGCATGTCTGGATCATCCAGGCCCCCGACGGCTTCCCGACGCCGCAGAACCAGGGGATGATGGCGAACATCACCTTCGTCATCGGCCGCGACGGCGTGATCGTCGTCGACAGCGGCGCCTCGCTGCAGATCGGCGAGATGGCGATCCGCATGCTGCGCACACTGACGCCCAAGCCGGTCGTCGGCATCGTCAACACGCATTATCACGGCGACCACTGGCTGGGAAACCATGCCTTCGCGGAGGCGTTCGGCGAGGACCTGCCCCGCTACGCCCTGCCCCACACGCGCGAAGCGATCCTGGGCGTGCAGGGCAGCTTCTGGCAAAGCTCGATGGTGAAATGGACGGCACAGGCCTCCGCCGGGACGCGGATCGTCGCCCCCAACCGCGACGCCGGCCATGGCGACGAGCTGTCGCTGGGCGACGTGCGGCTGCGCCTGCACCATTACGGCACCGCCCACACGCCGTCGGACCTTTCGGTTTCGGTGGTGGAGGACGGCGTCATGTGCGTCGGCGACGTGATGATGGACCGCCGCATCGCCAACATGGACGACGGCTCCTATCTCGGCACCTTCGAGACGATGGACAAACTGCGGGCCGACAGCGACACCCGCATCTGGCTGCCGGCCCACGGCGTCCCCGGCCCCGGCGTGCCGGAGTGGCAGCGCAGCCTGTTCGAAGGCATCTTCGAGACCTGCGTCGCCGCCGTGAAGGCCGGCCAGCCCATCGAACAGGCCAAGGCCGCCGTGCTGGCCGATCCGCGCGTCGCCTCCCGCGCGGCGGAGACCAAGGGCTGGGACAGCAACATCGGCAAATACGTCAGCCTCGCCTATCTGGAAGCGGAGCAGGCCGACTTCTAAGCAACGGAGTTGCCGGTCACAGCGCGAAGGTGAGCACGATGTTCATCAGCACCGCCGCGACGATGCCGAAGGGCGCGGCGCGGAACAGCAGGCGGGTGAACAGCGTGTTGCGGGCCTTTTCCTCCAGCGCCGAGCCGAGGATCAGGCTGCCGCCCGACGAAAAGGGCGAGATCGAGGTCGCCTGGGCGCCGACGACGATGGCGGTGAACAGCAGCACGGGGCTCAGCGACAGGCTGGTCGCCAGCGCCGGCACCAGCGGGAACAGCGTCGGCGTCACCACGCCCAGCGTGCTGGAGAACAGCGACATAGCGGCGGCGACGATGCCGAACACCACTGGCAGGAGCAGGGCCGGAATGCTGCTGCCCAACCACGCCGCCAGCACCGCGATGGTCCCGGCCTTGATCGCGACGGAGATCAGCATCCCCATCCCGGAAATCATGATGAGCGTCGACCACGGCACCGAGGCGATGGCCTTGCGCTCGTCGCCGAGCTTCAGCAGCAGGGCGATGACGGAGAAGACGCCGGCGATCAACCCGATGTCGATCTTCGAGTTCAGATAGGCCACCGTGGCGTTGCCGGGCATCGCCAGATGCAGCACCGGGCCGAGCAGGACCAGCGCCATCATCGTCAGCGTCAAGGTCAGCGTCACGCGCTGCCGGCCGTCGAGCGGCTCCGGCCGGCCTGTGTCGGCCAGCGAGGCGTTCAGGCTGCGGTGATTGCCGAACAGGAACAGCATCGCGGTGATGACGAAGAACGGGATGATCAGCGTCGCCGCGAAGATGACCCCGCTGTAGAGGAAGGCGTCGGCGTCGCTGGTGCCGTTCGCCGTCATCAGGCCGCGAAAGATGATGCCGCTCTGGCTCGACATGAAATTGGCGCCGGCCAACGCGCCGTAATTCGCGCCCATCGCCCCCAGCACCATGTCCAGCCCGGTGCGCCGGCACATCAGCAGCGTGATCGGCGCCATGAAGGCCAGCACGGTGTAATAACCGGCCCCCATCGCCGCGATCAGCGTCGCCGTCACCAGGATGGCGTAGGGCAGCACCCACGGCACGTTGCGGCAGCGGTACAGCATATGCTCGGCCAGCTTTTCCAGCGTGCCGTTGACCAGGGCGAAGCTGTAGAACAGACAGACCGAGAAGATGACGAAGAAGATCTTCAGCGGCCACATGTCGATCACCGCGCCGGGTTTCAGCCCGAGACCGAAACAGCCGAGAATATAGGCGAAGGCGATGGCGAACAGACCGATGTTGATCTTGGTGACATAGCCCAGAACGACGGCCAGGGCGATGGCCAGCACGATGACGAGGGTCATCGGGTTTCCTCCCAGTTTCTATATTTCAGTCGAATTGGAAAAGCGTTGCCGGATTCCGGACGAGGATCTGCGTCCGTTCCGCCGGATCGGGGATCAGCGCATGCATCCGGGTCACCTCGGCGGCATAGCCGGTCTCGGATTCATGCTGGGTGTGGGGCCAGTCGCTGCCCCAGACGAAGCGGTCGGAGCCCCCGATGGCCTCGCGCAGCAGGTCGAAGCTGCGCGCCGCGAGGTCGGGGGTCAGTCCGGCGCGGTAGGGGGCGGAGAGCTTGACCCAGACGGCGGGCGTCCGGCGCAGCACATCGAGAAAATCGGCATGGCGGCGGTTCGCCGGATCGATGCCGCCCTGCGGCAGGCCGAAATGATCGATCACCACGGTGACGCCGGAGCCGGCGATGGCTGGAACCACCTCCGCGAGGTCGTCGAAGCGGCGCTGGATCTCGATCTGCCAGCAGCGGGCGGCGAGGCGGCGGAAGAAATCCTGCCAGGGTGCCGCCCCGTAATCCTCCAACTCGCGCCCGACGAGATTCAGGCGTGCACCGACGAAGCCGAGGGCGCCTAGCCTGTCCAGTTCGTCCTCCGTCACGCTTCGATCGACGACGGCGACCGCACGCAGCCGCTCCGGATGGGCGCGCAAGGCCGCTTCGATCAGACTATTGTCGGTGCCGAGAAAGCTGGGCTGGATCAGCACGCCTTGGCTGAATCCCGCCTTGTCCTGCAACGCGAACCAGTCCGAAAGCTCCGCCGCATAGGCCGGGCTGTAGCGCCGGCCGGCGGCCATCGGCAGGTCCGGACGGAAAATATGGGCATGCGTGTCGATGCCCCTGATCGGGGGGTGTGCGGTCATCGATCGATCCATACAGGCAATAGGGGGGCGGCCTCCGCCGCGAGGGGGAGGGTCCGGGGAAGGCCGCAAGGAAGGAGCGCGCCGGACGAAAGTGTCCGGAGCTGCGGGTCAGCTCAGGCGACTGCGGTAGCGGAAGCGCTCGGCGGGGCCCTGGGCGATGCGCCATTCGACCGCGGTGCCGTCCACGGTGTAGGCGGTGCGTTCGATCACCGCCGTGGGCGCCCCCTCCGCAAGGCCCAGCCGCGCCGCGACCTTGGCGGAGGCCGCCGCGAAGCTCACGTCATCGACGGCGCTGGCGATGAAGACGTTGAAGCGCTCGTGATAGAGCGGGTAGAGCAGCGGCCCGAATTGGGACTCGTCCAGTTCCACGATGCCGTCGAAACGGGCGCGCGGCAGCCAAATCTCCTCCGACAGCAGCAGGGCGTCGGACTGGCCGCGCAGGCGGTCGAGGCGGATGCAGTCGGCGGTGCCGAGAATCCTGGCGACGGCGGCCGGGGCGGTGGCCACCGTGCGCGCGATGATGCGGCTCGACGGGATCGTCGCCTCGCCATCGACCGACTGGACCGCGAAGAAGCGGAACAGCGAGGCGTTGAAGGCGCGCTTGCGCAGATAGGTTCCGGAGCCCTGGCGCCGTTCGAGAAGCCCCTCGTCGACCAGCGTCTGGATCGCCTTGCGCACGGTGCCGACCGACAGCCCGGTTTCGGCGGTCAGCTGGTTTTCCGACGGCAGCGCGGTATCGGGGCCCCATTCGCCGCGCGCCACCCGGGTGGCCAGCGCGTCGCGCAGCTGCAGATAGGCCGGCAGGCGCCGATCCGACAGTGGGGCTGAAGCAGAATCATGCTGTGGCATCGATGTCCTCCCGCAACCATCCTGTCGCATATGGATGCGCGGGTCAACAAGTTCTATATAGAACTATATGAGTTGACTGCGGACATGATGCGGCCCCCCTTGCGGCGGCGTCC
>NZ_CAMLJP010000072.1 GCF_946480385.1 uncultured Azospirillum sp. | reverse complement strand
CGGTTTGTCGGGCTTCCCGTTTCGCGCTACCAGTCGCTGCCGGTTCGGCGGCGCCAGCGTCGTTCGCGTCGGGAGGCGCTTTATAGGCGGCACCCCCCGATCCACGCAAGACCTTTTTTCACCCAGATGACGATTTTTCGGCCGGGGGCCCTCAGAAGGCGGCCGACGGGATATCGTCGTCGTGCCAAGTGCGGCCGTCGCGCTCGATCAGGGCGATGGATTGCGAGGGTCCCCAGGTGCCGGCGATGTAGGGCTTCGGCATCTCGTGCCGGGCCGTCCAGCCGTCGATGATCGGCTCCGCCCACTGCCACGCCGCCTCAACCTCGTCACGGCGCATGAACAGGGTGGAGTTGCCGCGAACCACATCCATCAGCAGCCGCTCGTAAGCATCCGGGAACCGGCCGCCGAAGGTCTGGGCAAAGCTGAGGTTCAGGGCCGCCGGTCGCAGACGCATGCCGCCCGGTCCCGGCTCCTTGGTCATCAGATGCAGGCGGATGCTCTCGTCGGGCTGGAGCCGGACGATCAGACGATTGGCCTGCAACTCGCCGGCCGCCTGCGGGAAGATGGAATGACGGATCGGACGGAACTGGATAACGATCTCCGACATCTTGGCCGGCAGCCGCTTCCCGCTGCGCAGGTAGAAGGGCACGCCGGCCCAACGCCAGTTGTCGATCTCCAGCTTCAGCGCGACGAAGGTCTCGGTGCCGCTGCCGGCCGGAATGCCGGGTTCGTCGAGATAGCCGGGCACTGCGCCGCCGGCAACCGCGCCAGCGCGATACTGACCGCGGACGGTGCAGCCGCCGATCTCGTCCGGCCCAATGGGCTTGAGCGAACGCAGGACTTTCAGCTTCTCGTCGCGCACCGATTCCTGGGCGAGCGAGATCGGGCACTCCATGCCGACCAGACAGACGAGCTGCAGCAGATGGTTCTGCACCATGTCGCGGAGCGCGCCGGACTGGTCGTAATAGCCGCCACGCTCCTCCACACCGACCGTCTCGGCGACGGTGATCTGCACATGGTCGATATGGTCGGCGTTCCACAGCGGCTCGAACAGGGAGTTGCCGAAGCGCAGAGCCAGCAGGTTCTGCACCGTCTCCTTACCGAGGTAATGGTCGATGCGGTAAATCTGCGGTTCGGTGAAGACAGCGCCGACCCGGTCGTTGATCTCCTGCGCCGAGGCGAGGTCGCGGCCGATCGGCTTTTCCAGCACGACGCGTGAGTCCGGGGTGGCGAGACCGAAGGCCCGCAGCTGGTCGCTGACCGGGCCGAACAGGCTGGGAGACGTCGCGAGATAGAAGATGCGGACCGCATCGTTGCTGCGCGACGGCGGATTGGTCAGCCGGTCCGCCAGTTCGTCCCAACCATCGTCGGACGTGACGTCAACCGGCACATAATCCAGCCGCTCCAGGAAACGGGCGATGACAGCCGTGTCGCGTTCGTCCGCAGGCACATGCTCGCGGATCGCCTCTTCCGCCTTGGCCCGATAGTCGGAGGGAGCGAGCGGGCTGCGCGAGACGCCGATGATGCGGCTGCCGTCGGCCACCTGCCCCGCCTTGTCGCGCAGATAGAGCGCCGGCAGCAGCTTGCGCAGGGCCAGATCGCCGGTGCCGCCGAACACCGTATAGTCGAAAGGAGGCAGTGCGGGGGCTGCGACGGTGGAGCGGGAGTGCATCTTCGGACCTCTCGACGTCGATGGCACGGTGCCTTGGATCAGCCCGTGCGTCATGGTGCCACAGGGATGGGCCGGTCACAATGCGGGCCGGCACGGCCCGCTGCCGGCCCAACGTTCAGGAATTGCTGCCTCAGCCCAGCAGGTTGAGGACGGACGCGCCGCTTTCCGCCGGACCCGCGTTGTTGCGGAACAGGGAGAACAGGTCCCGCCCGCAGCCGTGGGAGGCATCCTCGCTCGGCGGCGGGGGAGCGCCGCGGCCTTCCCATTCGGCGGCGTCGACCAGGGCATTCAAAGTCCCGGCCTCCGCATCCAGCCGCAGGATGTCGCCGTCGCACACGCGGCCGAGCGGCCCGCCGCCCTTCACCTCCGGCGTCACATGGATCGCGGCCGGCACCTTGCCCGACGCGCCGGACATGCGGCCGTCGGTCACCAGCGCGACCTTGAAGCCCTTGTCCTGCAGCACGCCCAGCGGCGGCGTCAGCTTGTGCAGTTCCGGCATGCCGTTGGCGCCGGGGCCCTGGTAGCGGACGACGACGATCACGTCGCGGTCGAGTTCACCGGCGCGGAAGGCGGCCTGCACGGCCTCCTGGTTGTCGAAGACGCGGGCCGGGGCCTCCACCACGCGGTGCTCCGGCTTGACCGCCGAGGTCTTGATGACGCCGCGGCCGAGATTGCCGGTCAGCACGCGCAGGCCGCCTTCGGCCGCGAAGGGAGCCGCAGTGGTGGCGACGACGGACGGGTCGCCGCTCTGGTCGGTGGCCGAGCGGGTCCAGGTCAGGGCGCCGCCCTCGTCCAGTTCCGGCATGCTGCGGTAGGGCTCCAGCCCGCCCTCGCCATAGATGGTGGAGATGTCGGTGTGGACGAGGCCGGCATCGATCAGCTGACCGATGATGAAGGGCATGCCGCCGGCCTGATGGAAGCGGTTCACATCGGCGGTGCCGTTGGGATAGACGCGGGCCAGCAGCGGAACGACCGCCGACAGTTCCGCGAAATCTTCCCAGTTCAGCTCGATGCCGGCGGCGGCGGCGATGGCCGGGATATGCAGGGTATGGTTGGTCGAGCCGCCGGTGGCGAGCAGCCCGACGATGCCGTTGACCAGCGCGCGCTCATCGACGATGCGGCCGATGGGAGTGCCGGCGCCGGGTGTGGTCATCGCCACCACCCGCCGGGCCGCCGCATCGGTCAGCGCGTCGCGGAGCGGCGTGTTGGGGTTGACGAAGCTGGCGCCCGGCAGGTGCAGGCCCATGATCTCCATCAGCATCTGGTTGGTGTTGGCCGTGCCGTAGAAGGTGCAGGTGCCGGGCGCGTGGTAGGATTTGGACTCGGCCTCCAGCAGTTCCTCGCGGCCGACCTTGCCCTGGGCATAGAGCTGGCGCGCCTTGGCCTTGTCGGCATTCGACAGGCCGGACGGCATCGGGCCGGCGGGCACGAAGATCGTCGGCAGATGGCCAAAGGCGAGCGAGCCGATCATCAGGCCGGGAACGATCTTGTCGCAGATGCCCAGGCACAGCACACCGTCGAAGGTGGCATGGGACAGCGCGACGCCGGTCGCCAGCGCGATCACGTCGCGGCTGAACAGCGAAAGCTCCATCCCCTCGTAACCCTGTGTGACACCGTCGCACATGGCGGGCACGCCGCCGGCGACCTGCGCCACGCCGCCGGCCGCGCGCACCGACTCCCGGATCATGGCGGGATAGCGCTCGTAGGGCTGGTGAGCCGAGAGCATGTCGTTGTAGGCGGTGACGATGCCGATCGACGGCTGAGACTCGCCACGCAACGCCGCCTTGTCGTTCGCCCCGCAGGCCGCGAAGGCATGGGCGAGATTGGCGCAGCCAAGACGGTGGCGGCGCGGCTTCCCGCCGGCGCTCTCCAGCCGCGCCAGATAGGCGGCACGGCGGTCGCGGCTGCGCTCGGCGATGCGCTCCGTCACGCGGGCGACGACAGAATTCAGGGGGGCGGGCTTGCTCATGATCGCGTCTCGACCGTTTGTGGGAGGCGATGATTTCCAAAACGGACCATACGCCAGGGATAGCGGGCTGTGAAGAAAAATTTTTTCATATATAGGGTGTGGCGGTGGGATTTCTCGCCATGCGCGGCAAAATTCTTCATAGTGATAGGAGCGCTCCTTCCGGCACCGCGCCTGTCCGGCCACCTGCAGGTCCGCCCTATCCAGGGAGTTAACTTTACGTCATGGCATCCCCGGTCAACAGCGCAGCCGCCAACCCTGCACCAATGGACATATTGGAAGAGGTTCGCCGTCTGCGGGGCGAACTGAAACGGTCGGAGGGGCAGATCGCCGACCTGGTGCTGAGCGATCCGCGGCGGGTGCTCGACCTCAACGTCACCTCGCTGGCTCAGGCGGCAGAGGTCAGCGAGGCGACGGTCGTGCGGTTCTGCCGCAGTGTCGGTTGCGGCGGCTTCCCAGACTTCAAGCTGCGGCTCGCCGAATCCCAGGCGCGCGACGCCTTGCGGGACGAGGTTCGTGGCGGCACACCCTATGTCAGCCAGGACGTTGCGGCGGACGACGATGTCGGCACGCTGGCGCGAAAAATTTTTTCATCGAGTGCAGCCGCCCTGACCGCTGCTTCCGCCGCCCTCGACGATGGAGCGCTGGAGCGGGCCATCGCACTGCTGGCGGATGCGCCGCGCGTGCTGTGCGTCGGCACCGGCGGGTCGAGCGCGCTGGCCCAGGACGCAGCGCACAAGCTGCTGCGTTTCGGCGCCGACGCCCAGCCCTGTGCCGACCCGGTGCTGGCGCGCATGCTGCTGGTCAATATGGTGGCCGGCGGGGTGCTGCTGGCGCTGTCCAACACCGGGCGCAGCGGGACGATCAACGAGCTGGCGGCTGCAGCACGAGCGCAGGGCACCGCAGTGGTGGCGATCACGGCGCCGCGATCCCCGCTGGCGGCGATGGCGAGCGTGGTTATCGCCAGCCAGCCGGTTGAGGATACCGAGATGTATACGCCGATGGCCTCGCGGCTGGTGCATCTGACGCTGATCGACGTGCTGTCGACCGGCGTGGCGCTGCGGCTGGGCGCCCCGGCGGTGCGGCAGCTGGCCAAGGTGAAGGCGGCGATCAATGCCGGACGGCTGCCGCCCCTGACCTGACGATCGCGGATCACAAGGCTGCCGGCCGGCAGCATGCCGCATGCGTCATCCGACGATCGACCAAGACGCGGTGGCGTGAGCGTGGCCGTGATGGACGGTCTTGTACCATCGTCGAATAATTACGCGAACGAACGATTGCTATCCTCGGCCGCAATCAGAACCGGCAACCGTCCTGCGCACCCGCGAAACCGGGATCAGCGGCAGGACGCTAAGCAAAAGCCGAATGACGGATGCAGGAAGAGGACGCACAGATGACGCACAGCTCCACCACGCCGCCCAAACGCCTCCGCCGTCTGGCGCCCTTCGCTCTCGCCGGGTTGCTGGCGGCAGGCCTCGCAGGTCCGGTCTTCGCCCACGGCGATGTCACCCCGCAGCCGGTCGACACCACGGGTCTGGAGAAGCTGGGCGAGACCTGGCGGGACAGCAATCCCTACCGCGGCAACGAGCGCGCCATCGAGATCGGCGCGTCGGCCTTCAACCAGAACTGCGCGCGCTGCCATGGGCTGGGCGCCGTGTCCGGCGGCATCGCTCCCGACCTGCGCTATCTGGAAAAGGGCGACGCCGGCGACGAGTGGTTCAAGGAGCGCGTCACCAACGGCTCGATCCGCAACGGCGTGACCTATATGCCCAAGTTCGGCGAGGCGCTGGGACAGGAGGCTCTGTGGGCAATCCGTTCCTGGCTGGAAACCGTGCATGAGGAATGACGGCAGAGTCCAGACGATGGGGGATACGTCCAATGGCGGTGCGGCATGTTCGCGCACAAAACAATTGGCGTCATTCGCGATGTTGCGCCACCCCATTTTGGTCTGACACAATGGATGCGGGAAGCGTTCCCGCAGTTCGTTCCATCTGCCGCTGTGCAAGGAGCCGCAGGCCATGACCCGGATCCTGATTGCCGATGACCACCCGATGGTGCGCGATGCGTTGCGCAGCGCAGTGCTTTATTCCTGCCAAGCCACCGACGTGATGGAAGCGGACCGGCTCGACAGCGTCATGCAGGCGCTTGAGGAGCGGGGCGACCTCGATCTCGTTCTGCTGGACGTCAACATGCCCGGCATGAACGGGCTGGGCGGGCTGCGCACCTTGCGCCAGCGCTTTCCGGCCACCCCGGTCGTCGTCGTTTCCGCCCATGAGGAGCGCCGCTGGGTGCGTGAGGCGATGGAGAGCGGTGCCGCCGGCTTCATCCCCAAATCGACCCCGCGCGACGCCATTGCCGCGGCGCTGCGGCAGGTGCTGAACGGCGAACTCTATGTTCCCCCCTCCGCCACCGACGAGGCAGGCGCCGAGGATCCGGAAGATGCCGAAACCGCGGAGATCGCGCGCCGCATCGCCACGCTGACGGCGCAGCAACTGCGGGTGCTGGAACTTCTGGGCACCGGCAAGCTGAACAAGGAAATCGCCTTCGACCTCAGCATCACCGAGACGACGGTGAAGGCCCATGTCTCCGCCATCCTGCAGAAGCTGAAGGTCTACAGCCGCACCCAGGCGGTGGTGATCGCCAACCGCGTTCTGGCCGACCGGCGGTGAGGGAAGGTTCCGCTTTGCCTTCACCCCGGCCGTCCTCCGCTGTGCGGGAGGCCAACCTGCCGAAGACGGTTGCCCTCCTTCTGGCCTTTACCCTGGCCCTCCCCGCAGTCTCCCTTGCAGCCGGGGAGCCTCAGCCGGAAGGCTACCGCCTGTCCGACTACCGCTCCCCAACGCCCGACGGCGTGACCGGCGCGACGACGGTCGACACGCAGGCCGTGCAGTCCCTGCTGTCGCAAGGCCGCGTCATCCCGATCTTCGTCCAGCGGCTGGAGCGCAGCACGTTGCCCGGCGGTCCCTGGCTGCAATCAAAGCCTTACCGGCAAATTCCCGGCAGCGTCTGGCTGCCCAATGTCGGCGTCGGCGCACCGGACGCCGCAACGCTGGGCTGGTTCGAATCCCATCTGGATCGGCTGACCAGCGGCGACCGGGCGCGCGATCTTTTGTTCTACTGCCTGTCCGATTGCTGGCTTTCGTGGAACGCCGCCAAGCGGGCGGTGTTGCTTGGGTATGCCCGGGTCCATTGGTACCCGACGGGCATCGACGGCTGGATGGAAGCCGGTCTGCCGACGGAGGAGGCGCATCCGCTGCCGCCGCCGGCCGTTCCCGCCCCCTGACACCGGGGGTGGTCCGGCGCCGAAAGAGGTGGCGGATTACACCATGGTAGCATGGCGGTCGGCCGCCCTGGACCGCTACTCTTCATCTTGCCAACCATCATGGTCAGCAACAGTCAGCAAGCAGGAGTATCACGCGATGAAGACCTGGCGCAAACCGAAGACCACCGAGATCGCCGTCGGCACCGAGATCAACGCCTACGCCTGCGCCGGCCTGTAAGCCGGACGGAATGGTACCGGGGAAGCACGGCGTGACATCCTCTTCCCCGGCCCTTCCCTCCCAGACCCTTTCTCTCAGGACCGTGCATAAGACGGTGGCCATGAAAATTCTCGTACTCGGTTCGGCAGCCGGCGGGGGCTTCCCGCAATGGAACTGCGCCTGCGAGGGATGCCGCCGTGCCCGTTCCGGCGACCCGGCGGCCAAGCCGCGCACTCAATCATCGCTGGCGGTGACCGCCGACGGCGACCGCTGGCTGCTGCTGAACGCCTCGCCCGATCTCGGCACGCAGTTGCTCGCCAGCCCGCAGCTTCATCCTCAAGGGTCCTTGCGCGGAAATCCGATCAGCGCAGCCCTGCTGACCAACGCCGACATCGACCATGTCGCCGGGCTTCTGACCCTGCGTGAATCACACCCCTTCGCCGTCTATGCCACGCCGCGCGTCCATGGCGTGCTGGCTGCCAACAGCGTCTTCAACGTGCTGAACCCGGATTTGGTCGCACGCCGGCCGATGGCGCTGGGCCAGCCCTTCCAGCCCGCCGGCGCCGATGGCCGCCCGCTTGGGCTGGAGGTGGAAGCCTTCGCGGTGCCGGGCAAGGTGGCGCTCTATCTGGAGGACGCATCGGCCGGTCCTGGCTTCGGGTCCGTCGCAGAGGATACGGTGGCGCTGCGCATCCGACCGACCGATGGCTCCAGCGACGGATTTTTCTACATCCCCGGCTGCGCCGGAATGCCGAGCTGGCTGGCCGACCGGCTGTTCGGCGCACCGCTGGTGCTGTTCGACGGCACCACCTGGACCGACGACGAGATGATCCGCAGCGGCACCGGCATCAAGACGGCGGCGCGGATGGGCCATATGCCGATGTCGGGTCCGACCGGCAGCATCGCCGCCTTCGCGCCGCTGAACGTGGCGCGCAAGATCTACATTCACATCAACAACACGAACCCCGCCCTGCTGGAGGATTCGCCCGAACGGGCGGAGGCCGAGGCGGCCGGCTGGCGCATCGCCCATGATGGGCTGGAGCTGACCCTATGACCGAATTCATGTCCCGCGAGGAGTTCCGCGCCGCCCTCTATGCCATCGGCGAGCGGCAGTATCACGACCTCCACCCGTTCCATCAGCTGCTCCACGGCGGCAAGCTGCAGAAGGGGCAGATCCAGGCCTGGGCGCTGAACCGCTTCTATTATCAGGTGTCGATCCCGCGCAAGGATCTGACCATCATGTCGCGCATGGACGACCCGGCGCTGCGCCGTGCCTGGATGCAGCGCGTGCTGGACCATGACGGGCTGACCCAGACCGGCGAGTTGGACGAGACCAAGGTTGGCGGCATCGAACGCTGGCTGCGCCTGACCGACGGGCTGGGGCTGGATCGCGACTATGTGAAGTCGCTGGACGGCATCCTGCCCGCCACACGTTTCGCGGTGGACGCCTATGTCAACTTCGTCCGCGACCACTCGCTGCTGGAGGCGGTGGCGTCCTCGCTGACCGAGCTGTTCGCGCCGTCGATCCATCGCGAGCGCATCGCCGGCTTCGAGCAGAACTATGCCTTCGCCAACGACAGCACGCTGTCCTATTTCCGCAAGCGTCTGGATGAGGCGCCGCGCGACGTGGAGTTCGGGCTGGATTATGTGCTGACCAATGCCCATACAGCAGAACAGCAGCAGCAATGCCTGCGCGCCCTGCGCTTCAAGACGGAGCTGCTGTGGGCGCAGCTGGACGCTCTGCACCATGCCTATGTCACCCCCAACCTGATCCCGCCCGGCGCCTTCGTGCCGGCGGACATGGAACCGACGCGGTACAGCCGGTGAACGCAATCGCCCCCCACGTTGTCGAGACCGACCGGTTGCGGCTGGCCCCCGGCGTCATGTTGCGCAACGACCGCCGCCGCGGCCAGTGGATGCTGATGGGGCCGGAACGACTTCTGGTGCTGGACGAGATGGCGCTGGCGATTGTCCGCGCCTGTGTCGGGCCGGAGATCGCCGACGTGGCGGCCGGCATCGATCGGCTGACCGTGGAATATGATGCCCCGCGCACCGAGGTTGCCGCCGACGTGCTGGAGATGCTGACTGACCTGCGCATCAAGGGCTATGTCGTCACATGAGGTGCCCCGGGAGGTGCGTCCCCAGGAGGAACGTTCGATGAGCTGCGCCCTGCCCGCCTTCGCCGCCGCTTCCAATGCCGAGCCGGCCCCGCCCTTCGCCGTGCTGATGGAGCTGACGCACCGCTGCCCGCTGCGCTGCCCCTACTGCTCCAACCCGGTGGCCCTCGACCCCGCCAGCGCCGAACTGGACACGGCCACCTGGAAGCGCGTGCTGGACGAGGCGGCCGACGTCGGCGCCCTGCAGGTCCATTTTTCCGGCGGCGAGCCCTGCGTCCGCAAGGATCTGGAGGAGTTGGTCGCCCACGCGACGGAGATCGGCCTCTACAGCAATCTCATCACCTCGGCCGTGCTGCTCGACCAGCCGCGGCTGGAGCGGTTGCAGCGGGCCGGGCTTCAGCATGTGCAGATCAGCCTGCAAGATGCGGAAGCCGCCGGAGCCGATCGCGTCGGCGGCTTCAAGGGCGGCCATTCGAAGAAGCTGGAGGTCGCGCGGGCGGTTGTCCGGCAGGGTCTGGCACTGACCATCAATGCGGTGCTGCATCGCCACAACATCGACCGGGTGAACGACGTCATCGATCTGGCGATGGACCTCGGCGCCGGGCGGATCGAGATCGCCAACGTGCAGTATTACGGCTGGGCGCTCGCCAACCGCGCGGCGCTGATGCCGTCGCGCGAACAACTGCTGGCGATGGACGCCGCGGTGCGCGCCCGCCTGCCTGAGTTGGCCGGGCGGATCGTGGTCGATTACGTCGTGCCCGACTATTACGCTCGCCGGCCGAAGAGCTGCATGGGCGGCTGGGCGCGCCGCTTCATGAATGTGACCCCACGCGGCCGGGTCCTGCCCTGCCATGCGGCGGAGACGATTCCGGGAATGGAGTTCGAGACGGTGCACGACCGCAGCCTGTCCGACATCTGGCGCGACGGCCCGGCCTTCACCCGTTACCGCGGCACCGCCTGGATGCCGGAACCCTGCCAGTCCTGCGATCATAAGGAAGAGGATTGGGGTGGCTGCCGCTGTCAGGCCCTGGCGCTGGCGGGCAGTGCCGATGCCACCGACCCGGTGTGCGAACTGTCACCCGCCCATGCGGATGTCGCCGTGCTGCGCGACCGCGATGCCGCGGCGCTGGGGACGGAGTGGACCTATCGCGGCACCTGACCTTCCGCTTCTATAGGAACCGTTCGAGCACCATCTGCGTCGTCACGTCGGCCACGCCGGGCATTTCGGCGATGGCGGCGCGGACCGCCTCGATGCCGCGGATGTCGGGGGCCTCCGCCCGGATGACCAGATCGATGGCCCCGGCAACCGCATCCATGGCGACGATGCCGGGAATCCGCCGCAGCTTGGGAACCAGTTGGGCACAGGTGCGCCCAGGCTCATGGCGCAGCAGGAAATAGGCGGCGATACCGTCGGCGGCCGGGCCATCCTCGACCGTCGTGAAGCCCCGGATGACCCCCGACTTCAGCAGCCGGTCCAGCCGCTCCTGGGTGGCGCTGCGCGACAGCCCGACATCGCGGGCAAGCGCCACCAGCGTGCGGCGGGCGTCCTTGCGCAAGGCCGTCAGCAGAAGCCTGTCCTTCTCGTCCATCCCCGTCCCCACACACCTGCGCCCAAACTCGGCGGCGAAATGCCGGTCGGCCGGCATCTTGCCGGGCTGCAACCGGCAGCCTTTCGGCGGAACTTAGCGGACAGGGACCATGGACGATTTGCACGGAGTATCCAATGACCTTGCTTCCGGACGCCTCGCTTCTGCTGCTGGTGGACATGCAGCGCGCCTTTGACGAACCGTCCTGGCCGAAGCGCTGGAACCGCGCGGCCGACCACAACGGCCTGCGCCTTCTTCAAGCCTGGCGGCGCAGCGGCCGGCCGGTCATCCATGTGCGTCACGATTCGGTGGGGCCGGCCTCCACCCTTCGCGTTGGGCAGCCCGGCAACCGATTCCGCGAAGGATTCGAGCCGCTGGACGCCGAGGCGGTGGTCAGCAAGAGCGTCAATTCGGCTTTCATCGGCACCGACCTGGATTTGCGGCTGCGCCGGCTCGGCATCGAACGGCTGGTGGTGTTCGGCATCTCGACCGACATGTGCGTGTCGACGACGATCCGCACCGGCGCGAATCTGGGATGGCCGATCACGCTGGTCAGCGATGCCTGCGATTGCTTCGAACTGCCGGACGGTCAGGGTGGAACAATCCCGGCGGAACAGGTCCACGCCGTCCATGTCGCCACGCTGCGCTATGAATTCTGCGAGGTGACCACCACCGCCGGGATCATCGAAAGATTGTAACTCACCGGGCGTGTCGGGCGGCCGCCGTTCAGGCCTTGTCGCCCGATCCACCCTTCTTGCCGCCGCCGTCCTGCTTGTTGACGGTCGCCCAGGCGCGCCGTTCCGCCTCGTCGTGGGAGACGCCACGCTTTTCGTAACCTTCCTCAATATGCTCGGCCTTGCGCTTCTGCTTGTCGGTGTATTTGTCCTTGTCGCCCTGGGACATCTGGTCCTCCTGTTGCGGTTTCCCGCTCAACAGCCCCCGGCGATGGGAAGTTCCTCCGCGGAATAGGCTGAAACGCATATCCGGGACCGGACAGACGAAAAGCGCGGCTTGCCGTAAGCGGCGCCGTCACCCATCCTTTCCCCAATACTTTCAGGGGGAGGTTCAGGGGTGTTCACGATCTTCAACAAGGGTCGCGCCATAATGGGCGCGGCGGCGCTTGTGGTGGGCCTGATCGCCGGTACGGCGCAGGCGGCGGATGCGGTCCGCGTCGGGTCGAAGCTGGATGCGGAGAGCGGACTGCTCGGCACCATGATCCTCCAGGTGCTGCAGGCCAACGGCATCCCGACGGAAAACAAGATTCAGCTGGGTCCGACCAAGATCGTGCGCGGCGCGCTGCTGTCCGGCGAGATCGACATCTATCCCGAATACACCGGCAACGGCGCCTTCTTCTTCAACATCGACAGCGATCCGGTCTGGAAGAAGGCCGGTGCCGGCTATGACAAGGTCCGCCAGCTCGACAAGGAGAAGAACAACATCGTCTGGCTGAAGCCGGCCCCGGCCAACAACACCTGGGCGCTGGCCGTGCGCCATGACGTGGCCGATGCCAACAAGCTGAAGACGATGGAGGATTTCGCCAAGTGGGTCTCCGGCGGCGGCAAGGCGAAGGTCGCAGCCTCCGCCGAGTTCGTTGAGAGCCCGGCGGCCCTACCCTCCTTCCAGCAGACCTACGGCTTCACGCTGAAGCCCGACCAGCTGCTCGTGCTGGCCGGCGGCGACACCGCCGCGACCATCCGTGCGGCGGCGGAACAGGCCTCCGGAGTCAACACCGCCATGGTTTACGGCACCGACGGCGCCATCGCCGCCCTAGACCTCGTCGTGCTGGCCGATACCAAGGGTGCGCAGATGGTGTATGAGCCGGCGCCCACGGTCCGCGAATCGGTTCTGGCGGCGCACCCGAAGATCGCCGACCTGCTGAGCCCGGTCTTCGCCAGCCTGGATGCCGAAACGCTGCGCGGGCTGAATGCCAAGATTTCGGTCGAGGGGCAGGACCAGAAGCAGGTCGCAACCGAGTACCTGAAGTCCAAGGGCTTCCTGAAGTAAGCCGACGACGTGACCAGCCGCCTTCGCCTGCACAACCGCGTCGCCCTGCTGATGGCCCTGGCCGCTCTGGTCGGCGCCGTCGCCTTGCCGTTCCTCGGATTCGCGCCGAACCGTCTGCTGTCCGGCCGGCCGGTGCTGCTATGGACAGCGGTGCAGGGTTTGGGCGGAGCCGTGGCGCTGTTGCCGGGGTTGGTCCTGCTGACGGCGCCCTTCCTGCGGCCCACCCGTTTCGGCCTTGGGTTGACCGTCGCGGCCGGCGGGCTGTTCACGGCCGGGCTGGTCTGGCTGGCGGGCGCCCAGGCGGCGGCGCTGGCGCAGGGGGCGTCCGCGGCGGCGCGCACCTCCTTCGCCTCCGGTTTTTGGGTGATGGCGGCGGCGGGCCTGCTGGCGGCGGTCGATGCCGCGCGGCGGCTGGGGCTGGGCGCCGTCGGCCGGATGGCGGTCGGCGCGGCGATCGCCGGGCTGGTGGCCCTGCAGCTGGTCTCCGGCCATCTCGACGCGCTGTCGATCCTCAAGGAATACGCCAACCGGCGGGACGTGTTCGCCGACGCCGTGCTGCGTCACGCCATGCTGGTGGCCGCGGCGCTGGCACCGACGCTGCTGATCGGCGTGCCGCTGGGCGTGGCGGCTCACCGGGTGCAGGCGGTCGGACGCACGGTGTTCCCGGTCCTGAACGTGGTGCAGACGGTGCCGTCCATCGCCCTGTTCGGACTGCTGATGGCGCCGCTGGCCGCACTCGGCACGATGCTGCCGGGGTCGGGGATCAGCGGGGTCGGGCCGCTGCCGGCGGTGATCGCGCTGACGCTCTATTCGCTGCTGCCGATCGTGCGCAACACCGCGGTCGGGCTTGACGGCGTGCCCGCCCCGGTGCGGGAGGCGGCGCGGGGCATGGGGCTGACGCCGCGCCAGATCTTCCTGCGCGTAGACCTGCCGCTGGCCTTGCCGGTCTTCCTGTCGGGGCTGCGCATCACCGTGGTCCAGGCGGTCGGGCTGGCGGCGGTCGCCGCGCTGATCGGCGCCGGCGGGCTGGGCGCCATCATGTTCCAGGGGCTTTTCGCCAACGCGCTGGACCTCGTACTGCTGGGGGCCGTTCCCGTCATTCTGCTGGCGGTGGCGGCCGACGCCCTGTTGTCCATCGGCATCGCCGCCGCCACCCACCGCATCGGCGTTCTGCCGGGAAGGAGTGCGCCATGATCGACTTCGAGCGCGTGACCAAGCGCTTCGGCTCCTGGACGGCGGTCGACTCCGTCTCCTTCACCGTGGCGGAGGGGGAGTTCCGCGTGCTGATCGGGCCGTCCGGCTCCGGCAAATCGACGGTGCTGCGGATGGTCAACCGGCTGATCCCGGCCGACGAGGGCGCCATCCGCATCGACGGCGAGGACATCGCCTCGCTGAAGCCGGAGGAGCTTCGCCGACGCATGGGCTACGTCATCCAGTCGGTCGGCCTGTTCCCACACTGGACGGTGGAGCGCAACATCGGCACCGTCCCCGGCCTGCTCGGCTGGCCCAGGGCGCGCATCCGCGACCGGGTAACCGCGCTGCTGGAACTGCTGAACCTCGACCCCCGCCGTTACCGCGGCGCCTATCCGCACCAGCTGTCCGGCGGGCAGCAGCAGCGGGTCGGCGTCGCCCGCGCGCTGGCGGCGGAACCACGCATCCTGCTGATGGACGAGCCGTTCAGCGCGCTCGACCCCATCACCCGCGCCAGCCTGCAGACGGAGCTGTCGGCCATCCACCGCCGCACCGGCACGACCGTGGTCTTCGTCACCCACGACATGGACGAGGCCTTGCGGCTGGGCGGCAGCATTGCGGTGATGGACCATGGCCGGCTGATCCAGTGCGCCACCCCGCTCGACATCCTGACCCGCCCGGCCAGCCCGCTGGTGCGTGACCTCGTCGGCCGGGAGGAATGGGGGCTGAAGCGGCTGGCGGTGGAGACGGTCGGCGACCGTGCCCGCCGGCAGGAAAGCGCAGCCGGCGAACCTCTGGCCGCCGAGACCCCGCTGCACCGCGCCCTGTCGGAGATGGTCGCCCGCGGCACCGAACGGCTGCCGGTGGTGGACGGCGACGGCCAGCCAGCCGGCGTGCTGCACCTGTCCGACCTCGTGCGCCCCGATACGGGTGGAACGGCATGACCGTCGCCGGCATGGCCCCGCGCGAGTTTCTGACCGACCGGCTGATGCTGGGTCTGGTGGCGCTGGTGGCGCTGGTGCTGGGCATGCCCACGCTGAAGCCGCTGTTCGCCACGCTCTATCCCGGCCTCGACCGCCCTTTGTACGAGGCGGAGAGCTTCGTCCGCCTGACCCTCGACCACATGGCGCTGGTCGGCGTCTCCAGCATCGCCGCGATCCTGCTCGGCGGCGGGGCCGGCATCGCCGTCACCCGCCCCTGGGGGCGGGAGTTCCGCGGCCTGCTGGAAACCGTCGCCACCATGGGCCAGACCTTTCCGCCGGTGGCGGTGCTGGCGCTGGCGGTGCCGGTGATGGGATTTGGGGCGGAGCCGGCGCTGATCGCGCTGACGCTCTACGCCCTGCTGCCGGTGGTGGAGAATACGGTCGCCGGGCTGGACGGCGTTCCCGCCCCGGTGCTGGACTCCGCCCGCGGCCTGGGCATGGGACCGGCGGAGATGCTGTTCCGGGTGGAGCTGCCGCTGGCCGCCCCGGTGATCCTGGCCGGCGTGCGCACCGCCGTCATCATCAATGTCGGCACCGCCGCCATCGCGTCGACCGTCGGCGCCAAGACCCTCGGCCTGCCCATCATCGTCGGGCTGAACGGGTCCAACCAAGCCTACGTCATCCAGGGCGCCCTGATCGTTGCCGCTCTTGCCGTCGTGATCGATGCCGGATTCGACCGCTTGGCCGGATGGCTGACGCGCTGGTCGCAACGCTGAAAAGCCGCGATATTTCAGTTAGTTATCTTGTGCGAGACACTTAATAATCTTTTAGCATTCCGGTAAGAAACAGTTAGTACCCGAAAGCCGATTAGCGCGCTTATGGTCGCTTCCGAACACGGGCCGTTCGGAATGCAACATCGCCGCATCCCCCGCCGCTTCGCTGAAGAGCGGGCATGAGAGTGCAGCGAAAGAGAATCTCCGCATCCGGACGGTCCCCAATTCAGGGAGACCGCCACCATGACCATCAATCCACTGGATCCCGTCCAGACCTTGGAACGCATGATGCTGATCCGGGCCTATGAAGAAACCTTGATCGACCTGCACGGGCGCGGGCGCGCCGCCGGGACCTGCACCTCGGTGGGGCAGGAGGCGCCGGCCGTCGGCGTCGTCGCGGCCCTGACCGCCGACGACCTGATCCTGACCAACCACCGCAGCGCCGGCCATCTGCTGGCCCGCGGCGCCGATCCCGGCCGCATGCTGGCGGAGGTGATGGGCAAGCAGGACGGCTATTGCGGCGGCAAGAGCGGGTCGCTGCACATCTCAGCCAAGGAACTGGGCGTCGTGCTGACCTCCACCATCGTCGGCGGGGAACTGGCCCTGGCGACCGGCGTCGGGCTGTCGCGGACGATGCTCAACGAGCCGGGCATTGTCGCCTGTTTCTTCGGCGACGGGGCCGCCACCGAAGGGCGCTTCCAGGAATCGCTGAACCTCGCCGCGGTGTGGAAGCTGCCGATCCTCTATGTCTGCGAGAACAACCAGTGGCAGGCCTTCGTCCACCGCAAGGAGACGATGCTGGCCGACGGCATCGCAGGTCAGGCGGCGGCGCTGGGGGTGGAGAGCGCGGTGGTCGACGGCAACGATCCGCTGGCGGTGTTCGATGCCGCCAGCGCCGCCATCGACGGCATCCGCCGCACCGGCAAGCCCTTCCTGCTGGAGGCGATGACCTACCGCCTGCGCGGCCATTTCGAGCCGGACGACCAGGGCTATGTCGACAAGGCCGAGCTGGCCCACTGGCGCGACCGCGACCCGATCCTGTGCCTGCGCGCCCGGCTGGAACGCGAAGGCCGCCTCACGGCCGACGGTGTCGCCGCCATCGAAGCCCGCGTCCGCGCGACGATGGAAGCCGCAACGGCCTTCGCCGACGCCAGCCCCTATCCGGGCCTCGATGCCCTGACCACCGACGTCTACGCCTGAGCGGAGGCCCACCATCATGACCAGCATGACCGTCAACGACGCAATCTCCGCCGCCCTGGCCGAGGAGATGCGGCTCGATCCCACCGTGATGATCTTCGGCGAGGGCGTCGCCACCAAGCGCCACGACCTGCTGGCGGAGTTCGGCGCCGCCCGCGTCCGCAACACCCCGCTGGCGGAGGGCATCATCGCCGGCACCGCCGCCGGGGCCGCCGCCACCGGCCTGCGCCCGGTGGTTGACCTGCTGTTCGCCCCCTTCCTCTGCTATGCGATGGACGAGATCGTCAACAGCGCCGGAAAGCTGCGCTACATCTCCGGCGGGCAGTTCAAGTTTCCGATGGTGGTGCTGGCGATGACCGGCGCCGGCTGGGGAGTCGGTGCCCAGCACAACCACAATGTGGAAAGCTGGTTCGTCCACAGCCCCGGCCTGAAGATCGTCATGCCCTCCACCCCCGCCGACTTCAAGGGGCTGATGAAATCGGCGATCCGCGACGACAACCCGGTTCTGGTCTTCGCCGACATCGCGCTCGGCTACAGCGCCGGCGAGGTGCCGGAGGATGCCGAGGCCATTCCGCTGGGCAAGGCGGCGGTGCGGCGCGAGGGTCGCGACGTGACGCTGGTCTCCTACGCCAAGACGGTCGGCACCTGCATGGCCGCGGCCGACACGCTGGCCGCCGCCGGCATCGACGCCGAGGTCATCGACCTGCGCAGCCTGAAGCCGCTGGACGAGGACGCCATCCTGCGCTCCGTCGCCAAGACCGGACGGCTTGTCGTGGTGCATGAGGCGAGCCGGCTGTGCGGCGTCGGTGCGGAGATCGCCGCCCTGGTGGCGGAAAAGGCCTTCGCCAGCCTGCGGGCGCCGGTGCTGCGCCTGACCGGGCCCGACGCGCCGGCCCCGGCCAGCTTCCCGCTGGAGCAGGCCTTCGTGCCGCAGGCCGATGCGGTGGTCGCCGCCGTCCGCTCGCTGGTGGCCGAACCGGCGACCGCCTGATCGCGCACGCCGCCCGCCCCTCGCCAGACCTCCGCCCCCGCCTCCACCACCGGTGGCGGGGAAGCGCCGGATGGCGGGGGCGGGAGCCGCCGCAGCACTGAGAAATTTCGCCCCTTTCAAAGCCCGACTAAATGCGAATAACTTGCATTCGCATAATGAACAGCCTACCCTCCGCTCGTCCAATCCAAGCGGAGTCCGTCATGTCCAGCATGCAGTCCCATCGCCGCTCCATGCCCGGCCGCGAGCGCTTCCAGGACCTGCGCGGTGCCGAGGCGCTGGTCGTCTCCGTTCTGCGGCTGTGGGCGGAAACGTTGCGGGAGCCGGAACGTCAACACCCGCACTGGCAGGACGGCATGACCGAGGCCGGGCTGCTGATGAACGACTGGCTGCCGCTGGCCGGCGTGCGCATGGCGATGGCCCCGCTCTGCGTCCTGGCCGCCGCCCTCGGCCGGGCCGGGCTGCATCTGCCGGCCCCGGCGGAGGACACGCCCAGGCCGGACCGTCCAGCCGTCGGCCGCATGGAACGGCCGCACCACAGCGCGGACCGCGGCGCCACCCTGCTGCATTGAGGCGCCGGCAAGGTCCCGCTTGGTTAGCGCCGCACGCCGGCGGCGATGCGGTCGGCCAGCGTTCCGACCGCTTGGCTCATCGCCCGGACCTGGGCATCGGGTCCGGTTCCGGCGGACGGCACCTCGACGGTTTCGCGCGTCGGGCCGCTCTTGCGCCCGCCGGAACCGCCGCCCGGCGACAGGCTCCACTGCGCATCCAGAACCACGCGGCCAGTGGCGTCAGCGTCGAAGCGCAGCACGGTGACGGCGAGCACCGCCGTTCCCTCCCCCACGTTGCTTCCGGCCGTCGGCAGCACCGTCGTGCCCGGCAGGCGCGCCGACAGGTCGCCGGCCAGGGTGGAGCGCAGCCCGTCGGCCAGCGGCTCGGCCCAACGATCAAACTCCAGCGTTTCCACCCTGTTGCCGTCGATCCGCCGGACGATCTGCGGCCGGTCGATCAGCATCGGCAGCTCCAGCGACCCCAGAGCCAGGGTTTGCGGCGCAGATCGCACCGGTTGCGCCGTCTCGACCGGCGGGACCACCGCCAGCGTGTAGAGCCGGCTGTCCGGCGTCGACTGGCAGGCCGCCAGCACGAGAAGCGGCGCCGCCAGCGCGGCGTTCCGCAATCCGCGCACCCAATCCATCACCCTCTCCTCCCCATTCCGTTACCTCTTGCCCCGAAGCAGTGCCTCCGGGTGGCGTTCCAGATAGTCGGCGAGCACGCGGAAGGACCGTGCCGCGTCGTTCAGCTGCCGCATCACGCCGGCCAGATCGGCCTGTCCACCTCCGCCGCCCAGCAGCCCGTTGGCGCTTTTCAGCGTGCCCTGGGCCGCGGTCGCCACGCCGCGCAGGCTTTTCACCAGCTGCGGCAACTGCCGGTCGGCGTCGCGCATCAGCGCGTCGGCGCTGCCCAGCGCCTTGGCGAGGGACGCCAGCGAGCGCGCGAGGTCGGGCGAGCCGGCCACGCCACTGATCGATTGCAAGGTGCCGCGCAGATCGGCCAGCAGCGCGTCGAGCGGCAGTGCCGCCACCTTCTCCATCACCACCCCGGCAGACGCCATGATCGAATCGAGGTCGCTGGACGCCACCGTCGGCAGTTCCGACCGCTCCGATCCCGGCGAGGGCGGCAAGCCGGGCGCATAGTCGAAGGACACCAGCTTCTGCCCGGTGATCAGGTTGCCCGAAGCCAGCCGGGCCCGCAGTCCCTTCTGCACCTGGGTGGCGATCAACTTGCGCACCGCCGCCTCGTCCATCGGCTTGCCGTCGATCACGGCATAGGTCCGCGCGACCAGATCGGGTTCGAAGTCGATGTCGACCGGGATGTGCAGTTCCTGCTTGTTCTCGTCATACTCCAGCCGCACGGCGGCGACGTGGCCCACGGTCAGGCCGCGCATCAGCACCGGCGCACCGGCCTGCAGCCCCTGCACCGAGCCCGGGAATTCCAGCCGGTAGCGCACGCGCAGCCGGTCGCGCGCCGCCGCCGCGGAAGCCTGATCCTCGTATAGGGTGAAGGTGGCCCATTCATTGGCCTGCGCCCCGGCCTCCGGATCGGGCGGGGTTTCCAGGACGACGCCGCCCAGCGCCAGCGACTTCAGCGATTCGGTCTGGAACTTGATGCCGTCGGCCCCGGCGGAGAACTGGATGCCCGACGACCGCCAGAAGCGGCTTCCCTCATGCACCAGCTCCTCGTAGGGCGCGCGGACGAAGACCGACACCGAAACCGTGCGGTCCTGCGCCGACAGGTTGTAGCCCATCACCTCGCCGATCTGGACGCCGCGGAAATAAACGGGCGAGCCCTGGGCCAGCGAGCCCAGCTGTTCCGTCTTCAGGTTGAAGCTGCGGCCCGGCACGTCGGCGCGGATCACCGGCGGCTCGTCCAGCGCGTCGAACACCCGCCGGTCGTCGCCGCCGCCCGGCTCCATCTCCACATAGGTGCCGGACACCACCGTGCTGAGCCCCGACACCCCGCCCAGGCTGAGGCGCGGCGCCACCATCCAGAAGCGGGTGCCCTCCTTCAGGTGGCGGATGGCGGTGCGGTCCATGCGGGCCGTGGCGATCACCTGCGACAGGTCGTCGGACAGCCGCACAGATTCGATCACACCCAGATCGACGTTCTTATGCTTGATGCGGGTCCGCCCGGCCTCCAGCCCGTCACCGGACTGGAAGGTGATGACGATCTGCGGCCCACGCTCTTCGAACCAGCGCCAGCCGAGCCAGCCTGCGATCAGCACCGCCACCAGCGGCAGAATCCATAAGGGCGACAGCCGCCGGCGCGCCGGCGTCGCGACCTCTGGCGGATGATTGGCCGGCGGTTGATTGGCCGGCGGCTGGCCGTTCGGGGTCTCGTCAGCCATGCCGCGCCACCCCCGTCTGTTCATCGGGAGTCGATTCTGGCGCGCCCTCCTCCGCCCGGTCCCACATCATGCGCGGGTCGAAGACATGGCTCGCCAGCATGGTCAGCACGACCACGGAGGCGAAGGCGATGGCGCCGGGATCGGCGCGGACGGAGGCGACGGCGCCGAACTGCACCAGGGCCGTGAGGATGGCGATCATGAACACGTCGATGTTGGACCAGCGCCCGATGGCGTCGATGATACGGTACAGCCGCGTCCGGGCATGCAGCCTCGCGGCCGAACGCCGCCACGCGGCCAGAAGGAACCAGCCGAGCCCCGCCAGCTTCAACACCGGCACGGCGACGCTGGCGACGAAGACCAGAATGGCCAGCGGCCACAACCCGGCTTCCGCCAGCTCGTGCACGCCGCTGAGGATGGTGCTGGGGGCGCCCTGGCCGAAATTGATGACGGTCATCACCGGCAGCAGGTTGGCCGGGATGTAGAGCACCGCGCCGGCCGTCACCAGCGCAGCGGTGCGCTCCAGGCAGTTCGGCTCGCGCGCGTGCAGTCGGCTGTGGCAACGGGTGCAACGCTCCGGCGCCGGGCCATGGTCGCAGCCATGGATCCGCTGACAGACGGTACAGGCGACCCAGCGCGCCGGTGCCGGCGCATCGGGCGGCGGAACATGGTCGATGGCCTGCCAGATCCGGCGGCTGTCGAGCGCCAAATCCATCAGCGTGCGGACCAGCACGAAACCGCCCAGAGCCAGCCCGCCGGACAGGAATTCGGCATTGGCGAAGCCCTTCAGCCGCGAATAGCCAACCAGGAGTCCCAGCAGGAAGACGTCCAGCATCGCCCACGGCCGCAGCCGCTCCGCCCAAGCGAACAGGCGCGCCGTCTCCCGCGCATGGACGGGTGGGCGGCCTTCGTGCAGGCGCTGCAGAACGGCGATTACCGCCATGTTGCGGGCGAAGGGAGCGGCCAGCACCAGCGCACCGACCAGAAGCGCCAGCGGCCACATGCCCTGATCGGCCAGCGTTTCAACCCCGGTGGTGACCAGACTGATCCGGTCGTTGCCCTGGATGTTCACGCCCATCAGCGGGTTGGCGACGATCAGCAGCAGCAGCAGGGCGCCGGCGACCGCCACTGGCAGCGCATGGTGCAGCCCGCCCCTGGTGTGCCGAAACAGCACCGCCCCGCAGCGGGTGCATTCGGCCCGGTGCCCCGGTGCCGGCAGGCGGATGCGGTGCAGGCGTCCGCAGTCGTGGCAAGCGACGAGATCGTCACGCACCTCCGCCACCGGCCCCCTCAACCCTTCCTTGCCCAATCCGACCGACATGCACGCACTCAAGCCTTCAATACTGCGAAACCCGCTCTCCAATTGGCTTTTTTGAACGGCTGCGCAAGCCCTTGCGAAGCGGATAGGCGGAAATCCGCCGCACCGCAGCATGGTCGGCGTCGGGCCAGGACCGGGTTCGGGATTTCGCGATTGACCGAAAGTTTATGTACATACATTATCGCCGAAACGTCACATCGCAACGCGGCGCGGAGAGCGGGGTGCAGGGGTTGGTACGGCAAAGCCTGACCGGACAGGACCGCAGTGGCGGACCGGCTTCTCAGCCGGGCGATCCGGTGCAAGGTGGCCTGCCCCTGGATGGTGCCCTGGACGGCCGCGGCCCCCTGTTCGACCAGATCAAGCGCGCCGTCGCCGGCCAGATCCTGCGTGGACGCTGGCAGGCCGGCCAGCGCCTTCCCAACGAGGCGGAACTGTCGAGCCTCTACGGCGTCTCCCGCCAGACTGTGCACAAGGCCATCGCCCTGCTGGCGCGGGAAGGATTCCTGGTCCGCCGCCGCCGCGCCGGCACCTTCGTCGCCACCAGCCGCCGCGACCGCTTCGCCCTGCCCATCGAGGACATCGGCGATGTGGTGGCGCGGGAGGGGCGTGTCTACGAATTCCGCATCCGCGACCGCAGGAGCCTCCGCAACGGCGAAGGCATTCGCTGGCCGGACCTGCCTGACGGAACGCCGATCCTGACGCTGGAGTGCCTGCATTTCAGCGACGGGACGCCGATCCAGCACGAACGCCGCCTCGTCAACCTCGACGTCGTGCCGGAGGTGATTGACGAACCGTTCGACGTCGTGGCACCCAGCCGTTGGCTGGTCGACCGCGTTCCCTGGTCGTCGGCCGACCACACCGTGCGCGCGGTCAACGCCACGGCGGAGATGGCGGCGCTGCTGGGGGTGGAGGCGGGTACGGCCTGCCTGTCGATCCGGCGGCAGACCATGCATCTCAGCCGGCCGGTGACGCTGGTGCATTTCCTGTCGGTTGGCGACCGCTTCAGCCTCAGCGGGTCATCGATCACCGACAGCGCGACAGAGTTGAATTTGTAAACACAAAAGGACCGGCGACAGCCGCCGGCCGCAACAGGGGGTTCTTTCATGATGGAGAGCAAGGCTATGGTTCGGACGATGGTCAAGGCGGCGCTGCTGGGCGCCACGATGCTGGTCGCCGGTGCCGCCGCCGGCACGGCGATGGCCGATACGCTGGCCGACGTGAAGAAGGCCGGCGTCCTGACCGTCGCCACCGAGATGCAGTTCCCGCCCTTCGATTTCCTCGAGAACAACGAATACAAGGGTGTCGACCGCGACCTGATCGACGAGGTGGCGAAGGAGCTGGGCGTCAAGGCCAAGTACATGGACCTGCCCTGGACCAGCGTGCTGCCCGGCCTGGAAGCCAAGAAGTTCGATCTGGTCATCGCCCCGGTCACGATCACGAAGGAGCGCATGAAGCGCTACGCCTTCACCGTTCCGATTTCCGAGGCGACCGCTGCCCTGATGAAGCGCGCCGACGACAAGACCATCAACAAGCCGGAAGACATCGCCGGCAAGAAGGTCGGCGGCGGCAAGGGGACCTCGCAGCTTGCCCAGTTGAAGGAATACGGCCAGACCCTGCCGACCCCGCCGGACGTCCGTGAATATGTCGACAGCAACCAGTCCTACGCCGATCTGGCCGCCGGCCGCGTCGACGCCTCGGTCAACTCGCTGCCGAACCTGAACTTCGCCGCTTCCAAGCGCAAGGACACCTTCGCCGTCGTCCTGCCGCCCTTCGGCAAGCCGTCCTACTTCTCCTGGGTCGGCCGCCTGGACGAGAACGACAAGAGCCTGATCGAGGCGGTCAACGCCGCCCTGGTGAAGATCCAGAAGGACGGCCGCATGGCGACCATCCAGAAGAAGTGGTTCGGTGTCTCGCAGGACCTGCCGACCACCGTTCCGGAACCGCAGCTGTAAGCTGACTCGACCGGGATTTTCCCCTCTCCCCCGTTCGAGGGAGAGGGGACCGATTCCGCTACCGCCGACGAAGGCCCACTCGATGAAGTTCAGCGTCATCATCGACGCCCTTCCCTATCTGCTGGGGGCGGCCGTCACGACCATCTGGGTCTCGCTGCTCGGCGTACTGCTGGGGCAGGTGATCGGTGTCGTCGTCTGCGTGGCGCGCCAGTCCGGTGGTCGGGCGGCCGACATGGCGGGCGGCGTCTATGTCAGCTTCTTCCGCGGCGTGCCGCTGCTGATCCAGCTTCTGCTGATCTACTACATGCTGCCGCTGATCGGCATCGACGTGCCGCCGCTGGTCGCCTCCGTCGCCGCGCTGGGCCTCGCGTCCGGCGCCTATGTGTCGGAGATCTACCGCGGCGCGCTGAACGCCGTTCCGCATGGCCAGTCGGAAGCGGCGTTGGCACTGGGCTTCCCCGCCCAGTCGATCTGGACGCGCATCCTGCTGCCGCAGGCCTTCCGCATCTCGGTCCCCGCCCTGGTCAACGAGCTGATCCTGCTGCTGAAGGCGTCCTCGCTGATCTCCGTCGTCGGGGTGGCGGAACTGACGCGGACCAGCCAGACCATCTCGGCCAGCAACTACCGTCCGCTGGAAATCTATCTGGCGGCCGGCCTCATCTATCTGGCGATCAACGGCGCGCTGGCCCTGTTCGGCACGCTGGTCGAACGCCGCCTGCAACAGGCCTGATCCGATGTTGGACCTTTCCCTTCTCGTCCAGTACGGCCCGGCGCTGCTGCACGGCTTCGGCGTCACCATCCTGTGCTGGGGGGCCGGCTGCCTGATCGGCATGGTGCTGGGCTTCGTGCTGATGCTGCTTCGCCAATTGCCGGTCAAGCCGCTGCGCTGGGTCATCCGCGCTTATATCGAAGTGATCCGCGGCACGCCCTTCCTGATCCAGCTGTTCCTGCTCTACAGCGGCGGCCCGTCCATCGGCCTGCGGCTGGAGGCGACAACCGCCGGCATCCTCGGCCTCGGCATCTACGGCAGCGCGTACTTCGCCGAGATCTTCCGCGCCGGCTATCAGGCGGTGCCGAAGGGACAGGTGGAGGCCGCACTCAGCCTCGGCATGTCCTACGCCTCCATCCTGCGCCGGGTGATCGTGCCGGCGATGCTGGTGTCGACCATCCCGGCCATCGTCAACATGATGGCGATCCTGACCAAGGAGACGGTGGTTCTGTCGATCATCACCGTGCCGGAACTGATGTACGAGATGCAGACGATGGCGGCGGAGACCTTCGCCACCTTCGAGACCATCCTGGGGATGGCGCTGTTCTACTGGCTGCTGGTGGAGGTGGTCTCGCGCCTGGGCCGCCGGCTGGAGGCGCGCGTCACCCGTTTCCTGACCCATGCCTCGCCGCAGGGGTCGTCGACCGAGACCGCAACCGCGAGGGCGTGATGACCGCCGTTTCCCAAACCGCCGCCCCGTCGCGCACCCCGACCGCCGGCGATGCCGTGCCGATGGTCTCGATCCGCGGCGTCGGCAAGAGCTTCGGTACCAACGAGGTGCTGCGCGACATCGACCTGACGGTCAACAAGTCGGAGGTCGTCTGCCTGATCGGCCCCAGCGGATCGGGCAAGAGCACGCTTCTGCGCTGCATCAACTTCCTGGAGGTCTACGACCGCGGCGAGATCCGCATCGAAGGCACGCTGGTCGGCTATACCGAGGACACGCCGCGCCGCCGCCTGTCGAACCGCGACCTGCGCAGCCTGCGCCGCAACGTCGGCATGGTGTTCCAGCAGTTCAACCTGTGGCCCCACATGACCGCGCTGGAGAATGTGGCGGAGGCGCTGGTGCAGGTCCGCGGCATGGACAAGGCGTCGGCAGCCGCGCATGCCGGCCGGATGCTGGACCGCGTCGGTCTGGCCGCCAAGGCCGACGCCTATCCCGCCCGCCTGTCCGGCGGTCAGCAGCAGCGCGTCGCCATCGCCCGCGTCATCGCAATGGAACCCCACCTGATGCTGTTCGACGAGCCGACCTCTGCCCTCGACCCGGAACTGGTGGGCGAGGTGTTGCAGGTGATGCGCGATCTGGCCGCCGACGGCATGACCATGGTGGTGGTGACCCACGAGATGGGCTTCGCCGCCAACGTCGCCGACAAGGTGGCCTTCCTCGACCGCGGCCGCATCGCCGCCTTCGGCACCCCGCGCGAGGTCTTCCACGAATCCACCGAATCGCGTGTGCAGCAGTTTTTGCAGACGTACCATGAGCGGAACAGCTTCTGATTCCTGCGACATGCGGGAACGCTAACCAGTCGCCGGGCTGACGATACAACACGCCTGATCGTCGCCCGAGACCGGGTCGACCGGCCGCAGTTCTCCGGTTGCCGGATCGTCTTCGAACTGGAGCCGGCGACCCTCCGATCAGAATGCGACAATTTCCCTTGCGGCAAGCAGACGAATGCTCTTGCCGTCGCACATGTATCTATAGTTGATCTGAGGCGCAGCCCTCTCTGCTTCTGTAACGGTCGCGTGAGCATGCATGCTCGTGACTCAATGAGGTCGATATGCGAGTTCTAATACTAGCCGCTGCCCTGAGTGTGATTGGCGGTGGCAGCAGCTTCGCGGCAAGCTTCGACTGCGGCAAAGCCAGCACACCAGTAGAAAAGACAATCTGTTCCGACGAACGGTTGTCAAATCTCGACAGCGATCTTGGTCGGGCTTACAAGGCTGCACTTCAGAACAGCGCCAATCCGGCGAATCTAAAGGCCGAACAGAAGAATTGGGTAGCACAGCGAAATCGTTGTACGGACATGACCTGTCTTGCATCGGCTTACCAAGCGCGGCTGGTGGCCTTGAACGCCCCGCAGCAAGCCTCAACTTCAGGAGCAACTGTTTCCGGCACCTATAAAGCCACAGGCGGAGAGCTTCTCGTTGCTCAACAATCTGCCAGCATAATCAGGTTCAACCTGAGCGCTATTTATAAAATGAACACAGGCGACATTGAGGGAGTGGCGAATATCAACGGAAACCATGCGGTGTTTTTATCGAACGATGAGAGCGATTACGGAATTTGCAGAATCGATTTTATTTTTACCGAGAGCGCAGTCAAAGTAAATCAAGAAGGCACCTGTGGGATGGGGCTAAATGTTACTGGCACCGGAAATTACAAACGCCAGAGCAAGGCGGTTCCCTCCTTCTGATTTATGACTCGGTGCCTGGGTACGATCAGACGAAGAGGCGGTAGAATCGGGCGAGCGTGCGGTCGGCCATGGACAGAAATCCGCTCCAGGCCGCTACAGCCACGCTCTCCCCTGGCACCCCGCCCATAAACCGGCTAAGAACCTTTCGCACGCGCAACAGAACTGCAACGCGAAAGCCCCGTTTCCGTCGATGATCGAACTCCGGTCCGTCACCCACGCCTATGGCGACCGCCCCGTCCTGCACGATTTGTCGCTGCGGCTGACGGAACGGCGCATCGCCATCCTCGGCGGCAACGGCTCGGGGAAGAGCACGCTGGCGCGGCTGTTGAACGGCCTGATCCTGCCGACGGCCGGCACCGTCGCCGTCGATGGCCTGGACACCCGCAGCGACGGTCGTGCCGTGCGCCAGCGGGTCGGCTTCGTCTTCCAGAATCCCGATACCCAGATCGTCTATCCGACGGTCGAGGAAGACATCGCCTTCGGACTGAAGGCACGCAAACTGCCGAAGGACGAGATCGCCCGCCGCGTTACCGGGGCGCTGGAGCGCTACGGCCTCGACCGCTACCGCCACCAGCCGGCCCATCAGATGAGCGGCGGCGAGAAACAGCTGCTCGCCATCGCCGGGGTGCTGGTGCTGGAGCCGGCCTATGTGATCTTCGACGAGCCGACCACGCTGCTGGACCTGCGCAACCGCCGCAAGGTGATCGAGTTGCTGCGCGGGCTGCCGCAGACGGTGATCGTCGTCACCCATGACCTCGACATGGTCAGGGATTTCGACCGGGCGCTGGTGCTGGAGGATGGCCGCGTCGTCGCCGACGGCCCTCCGGCGGACACCGTGCCTGCCTACATCGAGCGGCTCGGTTGATGCTGGGGCTTTACCTGCATCGGGAGTCTCCCGTCCACCGCCTGCCGGCGGGGGCGAAGCTGGGCGGGTTGCTGCTGGTGACGGTGGCGGTGCTGGCTCTCCCCGGTGCGTGGGGAGCGCTCGCCGCCGCTCTGATCGGTGCGGCGGTGCTAATCGCGGCAAGGCTGCCGGCCGGACGGGTCTTGGCCGAGTTGCGGGCGCCGGTCGTCATGCTGGCCCTGCTGTTCGGCTTCCAGGCCCTGCTGGCCGGCGGCGGGTGGGAGGAAACGGCCGTCGCGGTCGCCCGCTTCGCCGCTCTGATCCTGCTGGCGACGCTGGTCACGCTGACCACCCGCGTGATGGACATGGTCGACCTGTTCGAACGGCTGTTCGGACTGCTGCGCCCGGTCGGGGTCAACCCGGCGAAGATGGCGCTGATGCTGGCCCTGACCATCCGCTTCATCCCGCTGCTGGGCGAACAGGTCCGCGAGGTGCGGATGGCACAGCGCGCCCGCGGCGTGGAACGCAACATAGCCGCCCTGTTCGTTCCGCTGCTGGTCAAGATCCTCACCATGGCCGATGATCTGACCGCCGCACTGGAAGCGCGCGGCTACGACCCGGCCGATGCCGGAACAAAAAACAGCACTCAACGATAAAGACACCAGCCGAAGGAAGCGTCCATCATGCTGTCAACCCGCGACCTCGTCCTCTGTGCCCTGTTCGCCGCCCTGCTGGGCGGGCTCGGCATGGCGCCGCCAATCCCGCTCGGTTTCCTGCCGGTGCCGATCACCGCGCAGACGCTGGGCGTCATGCTGGCCGGTACGATCCTGGGCGCCAAGCGCGGCGGCATCGCCGCCCTGCTGTTTGTGCTGCTGGTCGCCGCCGGGCTGCCGCTGCTGGCCGGCGGACGCGGCGGCATCGGCGTGTTGATGGGGCCGACCGGCGGCTTCGTGCTGTCCTGGCCGGTCGCCGCCTTCGTCACCGGCTGGCTGGCGGAGCGGTTCGCCACCAACGCCAACCCGATCCGCCTGTTCGCCGTCAGCGTCCTCGGCGGCATCCTGGTCGTCTATGCTGGCGGAATCCCCTGGCTGTCGCTGGTCGCCGGCCTGCCGATCGAGAAGGCACTGTTCGGTTCGATGGCCTTCGTGCCGGGCGACTTGATCAAGGCCGGCGTCGCCGCCGTCGCCGCCTCTGGCGTCCGCCGCGCCGGCATCCTGCCGATCCATGCCTGAGAGTGTGGCGCCTGACCGACCGTCCCTGACCGGCAGCTATCCTGGGGCGGATAATCTCGCCCGCCCCTTCGCACTGGCCACCAAACAGGCACCCGGTCATCCTGCGCTGGTCTTCGGCGAAGAGGTGGTGTCCTACGGCACCCTGCTCGACCAAGTGCGGCGGGTGGGGGCCGGGGTGTCCGCCCTACGCCGGGACGGAGCGCCGCCGCACGTGGCGCTCAGCCTCGGCAACCGGGCGGAGCTGCCGGCTCTGTTCTTCGGCATCGTTGCGGCCGGCGGGATCGTCGGACTGCTCGACCCGAAATGGAACGCCGCGCAGACTGCTGCAGCCCTCGACACCTTCCGTCCCGACCTGCACCTGACGACGGAGACGGCATCCGGCTGGATCGCCACACAGCCGTCGGGCTGGACCATGCCCGCGGTCAATCCGAAAACCCCTTTCCTGGTCGGCTTCACCTCCGGCACTACCGGGCGGCCGAAGGCCTTCATCCGCAACCAGGGTTCCTGGCTGGCGACGCTGGAGGCAAGCCGGGTGGAGTTCGGCATCGGACCCGACGACGTCGTTCTGGTGCCGGGACCGCTGGTCCATGGCCTGGGCCTTTATGGCGCGGTGGAAGGGCTGTCGGCCGGCGCCACCGTGCGGGTACAGCCGAAGTTCGACGCGACGGACGCTGCAGTGCAGTTGGCGGAGTGCGGCGTCACCACGCTGGTGCTGGTGCCAACGATGCTGGTCGGTATCCTCGACGCGGCGGAACGCGACGGCCGGCGCTTTCCCGCCCTGCGCCGGGTGGTCTGTTCCGGCGCCAAGCTCGCTCCCGCGGTGCATGACCGGCTGTCCGCCCTCTGCCCCGATGCCACTGTGCTGGAATATTACGGCGCATCGGAGTTGAGCTTCGTCAGCCTGCGCTCGTCGCGAGAAGGCGCCCCCGCCGACAGCGTCGGCCGGCCCTTTCACGGGGTGGAACTGAGCCTGCGCGACGATGACGGCAATCCGGTGGAGCGCGGCCGGCCGGGCACAGTTTGGGTTCGCAGTGGCATGCTGAGCGACGGCTATCTCGGCACCACCGACGGCGCCGGCTATCGCGAGCAGGACGGCTGGGGCACGGTCGGCGATTACGGCTGGATCGACGGAGAAGGCTGGCTTCGGCTGGTCGGGCGGGCCGGCGACATGGTCATCACCGGCGGCCTGAACGTCTATCCGGCGGAAGTCGAAGCGGCCCTGCGCGCCCACCCCGCAGTGGCGGAGGCGGTGGTGTTCGGCCTGCCCGATTCCTATTGGGGCGACGCCCTGTCCGCCGTCGTCTGGTGGCGCGGGAGCGGACGCGCCTCGCTCGCCGAGCTGCGCGGCTGGTGTCAGGAGCGGCTGGAGGCCTACAAGGCCCCGCGCCGGGTCTTCGCGGCGGCCGACATGCCCCTGACCGGCAGCGGCAAGATCGCCCGCGCCGATGTTCGCGAGCGGGCGAAGGCCGGTGGGCTGGAGGTGGTGGGGTGAGCAACCGTCCCATCATCGTCGCCGCACGCCGTACCCCTGTCGGCCGCATCGGCGGCAGCTTGCGCGAGATTCCCGTCGAGGACCTAGCCGCCCCAGTCATCCGCGCCGTGCTGGCCGACGCCGCCATCGATCCGGCGGAGGTGGACGATGTGCTGCTGGGCAACGCGGTCGGGCCCGGCGGCAACGTCGCGCGGCTGTCGGCACTGGCCGCCGGCCTGCCGGTGTCGGTGCCCGGCGTCACCGTGGACCGGCAATGCGGATCTGGGCTGGAGGCCATCAACCTTGCCGCCCGGCTGGTGCAGTCCGGCGCCTGCGACGTCGTCCTCGCCGGTGGGGTGGAGAGCACCAGCACCGCCCCCTGGAGGATCGCCAAGCCATCCAGCCTCTACCGCAGCCCGGCCTTCTACGACCGCGCCCGCTTCGCCCCCGACGAGATCGGCGATCCGTCGATGATCGAGGCGGCGGAGAATGTCGCCGCCGCCTATGGCATCGACCGCGTACGCCAGGACCGCTACGCCCTGGACAGCCATAGCAAGGCCGTCGCCGCGCAAGCCACCGGACGGTTCGGCCGCGAAATCGTGCCGTTGCGCCTCCGCGACGGCTGCGTCATCGACCGCGACGAGTGCCCACGCGCCGATACCAGCTTTGAAAAGCTGGCCGCTCTGCGCCCAATCCTGCGCCCCGACGGTACGGTGACCGCCGGCAACGCCTGCCCGGTCAATGACGGTGCCGCCGTCGTCGCCGTAGTGTCGGAGCACAAGTTCCGCGCGCTCGGCCTGACCCGCGGACTGGCTGTGGTCGACAGCACGGCAGCGGGGGTGGACCCCAAGCTTCTCGGCACCGGTCCGATCCCGGCGGTGGTAAAACTGCTGGCCCGCAATCCGGGCCTGTCCGTCGCCGACATCGACCTCGTCGAGTTCAACGAGGCCTTTGCCGCCCAGGTGCTGGCCAGCCTCGACGCGCTCGGCATCGACCCGGCGTGCGTGTCGGTCGGCGGCGGCGCGCTGGCGCTCGGTCATCCCTATGGTGCGTCGGGGGCGATCCTGGTGACGCGCCTGTTCACCGAGTTGCTGTTCCCGGCGGCGGGCACCACGCCCCGCCGGGGGCTCGCCACGCTCGGCATCGGCGGCGGGCTGGGGCTCGCCACACTTCTGGAGCCAGTTTGAATGACCAGCGCCGCCACGGCCGGGGATAGTTTCCGGTCGGCTTTCCGTCACCGCGCCTTCGCCCTGTTCTGGAGCGCGCGTGTCTGTTCGATGCTGGCGATCCAGATGCAGGTGGTGGCGGTCGGCTGGCAAGTCTACGCGATGACCGGCGACCCGCTCGACCTCGGGCTGGTCGGGCTGTTCCAGTTCCTGCCCACCCTGGCCCTGGTGCTGGTCGCCGGCCATGTGGTCGACAACAACGACCGCAAAAAGGTGCTGTTCGGCGCCCTGTCGATCGAGATGATCGCGGTCGCCGCCCTGTTCCTGTTGACCATGGCCGGCGGGCTGTCCCCCCACGCGATCTTCGCCGTGGTGGCGCTGATCGGCCTCGCCAAATCCTTCGAAGGGCCGGCCAATCAGGCGATCCTATCGGCAACCGTGCCGGTGGAGGACCTCCCCAATGCCGTCGCGTGGCAGTCGTCAGGGGTGCAGGTGGCGCAGATTTCCGGCCCGGCGCTGGGCGGCCTGCTCTACATTGCCGGCCCGGCGGCGGTCTACGGCGTCAGCACGGCGATGCTGGTTCTGTCGGTGCTGCTGATCGCCGCCTGCCGGCCGCGCCCCGTCACCATGACCAAGCGCGCCATGAGCCTCACCAGCATGCTGGCCGGCGCCGCCTTCATCCGCAGCCGACCGGAGATTCTGGGCGCCATCTCGCTCGACCTCTTCGCGGTTCTGCTCGGCGGGGCGACGGCGCTGCTGCCGATCTATGCGCGCGACGTGCTGCATGTCGGGCCGTGGGGGCTCGGCCTGCTGCGCTCGGCGCCGGCGCTGGGGGCGCTCGCCATGGCGATGGTCATCACCCGATGGGGTGTGAAGCGCCATGCCGGCCGCTGGATGCTGGTGGCTGTCGCCGGATTCGGAGTCGCCACCATCGCCTTCGGCCTGTCGGCCGATCCGGTGCTGTCCTTCATCGCCCTGCTGGCGGTGGGCGCCTGCGATCAGGTCAGCATGTTCGTCCGCCAGACCCTGATCCAGCTCTCCACCCCCGACGAGATGCGCGGCCGGGTCGGTGCCGTCACTTCGCTGTTCATCGGTGCCTCCAACCAGTTGGGCGAATTCGAATCAGGCAGCGTCGCGGCACTGGTCGGCGCGGTGCCCGCGGTGGTTCTGGGCGGCGTCGGCGCCGTCGGGCTGGCCGGCCTGTGGGCGGTGATGTTCCCGGCCCTGCGCCGGGTGGACAGGCTGCTGGGGCGGTAGACGCATCCACACGCCGGGAGCGAATTCCACTCGCACACTCTCGACATCCTAAGATTGCGATCTTATCCTTTTGAGCATGCCCTAACGGTCACCGCTTCAAACCGGTGGCATGAAGGCGACCGTAGAACGGGATACGCAACGGTGACGCAGGGCACGGCGATGCCGCCCCTGAGATCATCTGCTGCAGAACATCCCCTCAGTCATACTTCCATCGCATTTCTCGAGGCCCCGGAATGACCACTGTCGTCGCAAATGTTTCGATCAATTTATCGGGGTCTGGAGATACCGCAGGTATCGTCTACGACAATTACTCCCTTCTTACGCAAAACTCTTCGCAGATAGCGTTCCGTTATACGCTGAACGGGGCGCCGGTGATGGACGTTACCGTCACAGGGTCGTTCAACATCACCGATTACAATGCGTCCGGAAGGATAACTTCCGTGTCGGCGACCCTGCCCGGCGGGGCTCCATTGCTGTCGTTCAGCAATGCCAACATCAGCTTTTACAGCATTTACAGCCTTTCCTACACGCTGACTACCCAGAACATCCTGTCCGGCAGCGACCAAATCTTTGGATCGTCCTATGCCGACACGCTTTATGGATACAACGGAAACGATTATATCAGCGGCGGCGGCGGTGATGATCTCATCAGCGGCGGGTATGGAGTCGATACGATCGACGGAGGTGACGGCGTCGATACGGTCATCTCCAGCCAGAGCTATGCGCCCAACAAACTGATGAGCTACGGCGGCCAGTCTGCGATCATCGACCGCCTCAACGGTTCCGATCTGATTCAGAATGTCGAGTATATCCGGTTTTCCGACCGTATGGTGTCCGCCTCCAGCGCGACCTTCGACGCGATGAGCTATCTCGCGGCCAACCGCGACTTGGCGGCGGCGTTCGGGACCGACGGTACGGCTGCCTTCGTCCATTACGCACGGACCGGGCACCTGGAAAACCGG
>NZ_CAMLJP010000071.1 GCF_946480385.1 uncultured Azospirillum sp. | reverse complement strand
GCCGCCGAACCAGCCGTTGCCGATGTGGTACGGCAGCGACATCGACGTGTAGCGGATGCGGGTCGGGAACATCTCCACCAGCATGGCGGCGATCGGGCCGTAGACCATGGTCACATAGAGGACCAGCACCGTCAGCAGGGCGACGACCATCACCGTGTCGATGCGGGCGGGATCGGCCTTCGGCGGGTAGTTGGCCGCCTTCAGCGCATCGCCCAGCCCCTTGTCGAAGGCGGCGCCCACCGCCTTGGCGTCGGCCGGGGTGGCGGCGGTGGCCGGACCGTGGCTCAGCGACACGGTGGTGTTGGCCTGCGGCAGGGCGGAGTAGCCGGGGATGACCGTGCTGCCGACCTTGATCGAGGCGACGGTACCGGCCGGCGCCGCTTCGTTGGTGTAGGGGATGCCGCGCTTGACCAGCGCGCTCTTGGCGATGTCGCAGGAACTGGTGAACTGGCTGGTGCCGACCGGATTGAACTGGAACGAGCATTCATTCGGATCGGCAACGACGACGACCGGCGCGGTCGCGATGGCTTCCTCCAGCGCCGGGTTGGCGTAGTGGGTGATGCCCTTGAACAGCGGGAAATAGGTCAGGCAGGCCAGCAGCAGCCCGGCCATGATGATCGGCTTGCGGCCGATCCTGTCGGCCAGCGTGCCGAAGATCACGAAGAAGGGCGTGCCGATCAGCAGCGCCGCCGCGATCATCAGGTTGGCCGTCTGGGCATCGACCTTCAGCGTCTGGGTCAGGAAGAACAGCGCATAGAACTGGCCGGTGTACCAGACCACCGCCTGACCGGCGACGAGGCCGAACAGGGCGAGCAGCACGATCTTCAGGTTCTTCCACTGGCCGAAGGATTCGGTCAGCGGCGCCGTCGAATGCTTGCCTTCCTCCTTCATCTTCTTGAAGGCGGGCGATTCGTTCAGCATCAGCCGGATCCACACCGAGATGCCGAGCAGCACGATGGAGATCAGGAACGGGATGCGCCAGCCCCAGGCGTTGAAATCCTCCGGCGACATCGACACGCGGCAGCCCAGGATGACCAGCAGCGACAGGAACAGGCCGAGCGTCGCGGTAGTCTGGATCCAGGAGGTGTAGTTGCCGCGGCGGCCATGCGGCGCATGTTCGGCGACATAGGTGGCCGCACCGCCATATTCACCACCCAGAGCCAGACCCTGCAGCAGGCGCAGCCCGATCAGGATGATCGGGGCAGCGATGCCGATGGAGGCGTAGTTGGGCAGGATGCCGACGATGAAGGTCGACAGGCCCATGATCAGGATGGTGACCAGGAAGGTGTATTTGCGGCCGATCATGTCGCCGAGACGGCCGAAGACCAGGGCACCGAAGGGCCGGACCGCGAAGCCGGCGGCGAACGCCATGAGGGCGAAGATGAAGGCCGCGGTCGGGTTCACGCCCGAAAAGAACTGCGCGGCGATGACCGCGCTGAGCGATCCGTAGAGATAGAAGTCGTACCACTCGAAAACGGTCCCGAGCGAGGACGCGAAGATGACTTTCTTCTCCTCGCCCGTCATTGGTCGGACGGCATCAGCCGTCGAAGCCGCATAGGCCATGGTCTTCACCCTCCCAAGTGAATAAGCCAGGACTGTGGTCGGTTTTTTGCGAGCGGCGCGTTGCGGTCATGCCGTTGAATGACCGAGTCCGCTTCTTGGTCGTATCACGGATAGTTGTGCGCACTAATTATCTGCGTCACCCCCGACCATGGTCGGGGGTACCGGGCAGGCGGTATCGGGCTACACTGATCTTTTGGACAGCTCCGGCGCGCTTCCGGAAAACGGCTTCCGGAGACGGTGTTACTGGAAAACAGGTGCGTACAGCAGCCCGCCCTGCGTCCAGGGCCGGTTCAAGCCGCGGTCGAGCTTGAAGGGGGAACGGTTGCCGAGATTGCGTTCGAAGATCTCGCCGTAATTCCCGACCTGCACCACCGCCTGATACGCCCAATCCGGACGCAGGCCGGCCTTGGCCGCCACCTCCGGCATGCCTGACAGCAGGCGCCTCATCTCGCTGCTGCTGGTGATGCGCTGGAAATTCGCGTTGGCGCCGGAAACTCCGGCATCGTCGGTCAGGAACAGTGCGAACATGACCCAGCGCACCGCCGCCATCCACATGCGGTCGCTGTTCGGCGTCAGCGGAGCCAACGGCTCGCGCGATGCCATCGCAGAGGGGAGGGGGGTGTCGACGATCTCCAGCGAGTCCTGCGGTGCGTCGAGCATATGCAATGCCGTGGTCAGCAAGGACCGGTCGGCGCTGACCGCCGCACAGTCGCGGCTGAGGAACGCCTCCAGCGTGTCGGGCCAGCCGGGGAAGCTGCGGATTTTCCAGGGCCGCCTGCCACTGGCGATCAGGGATTCCAGCTCGGCCTGGGTGGTGGTGCCGGCCGGGACACAGACCGTCAACTCGCCGTCCAGCGCCGACCGGCCGTCGGGCAGCCGCCACGCTGCGATACCCTGCACGTCATAGAAGATCGGCGGGCCGAAATCGACCGCATAGGTGGCATCCCGCGTCAGCGTCCAGGAGGTCTGGGCGAAGGAGACGTCGACCTCGCCGGCGGCGACCGCGGCGAACTCCTGCAGCTTCGACAGCCGGCGGATCTCGATGGCGTCGGCCTTGCCCAGCACCGCGGCGGCCAGCGCCCGGCACAGATCGACCATGAAGCCGACCGGACGGCCGCCGTCGTCGTTGGCGGCGAAGCCGGGGTTGAAGGACACCCCGCAGCGCACGACCCCGCGCCGCTCGATCTCCGCCAGCACCGGCCGGTCGCCGTTGCGTGCGGCTGCGGGCTCCGGCTGCGCCGCGGCGGCACCGGTGAAAAGCTGCAATGCCAGCAGCAGACCGAACGCAACGGCAACAGGCTTCAACCCCATCCCTCTCCCCTTATCCGACGGATTGGCTATGATACGCTGCGATCGTTCTCGCGCAAACGATGCGGGTCCAGAAAAGCAGGGACAGGAATGGCGGACGGCAGCGGGTCAGGGTCTGGCGGTTCTGAACCGGACAGGGCCGGGATGGTCAGGATCGGCGTCGGGGCGCGGCTGTTCGGCGCGCTCGCTTTCAACGGGCTGGTCGCCTTCCTGATCGGGCTGGGCGCCTACATCGCCTTCGACGGGCTGCATGCCGGCATCACCAAGGTCACGTCGGAGCAGTTCCCGGCCGTCGTCGCCTCCGCCAAGCTGGAGCGTCAGCACCAGCGGATCATGCGCACCCTGGAACAATTGGCCCTGTCCGAAGAGAATTTCGGACGCGAAACGATCAAGCAAGGGTTGGCCGACCAGTTGGACGGCTATGACCGGCTGCTGGCGGAATTGGATTCGGCCGACGGCCGGCAGGCCCAGCGCATCGCCGGGCTGAAGCTGCAGCGCGACGAAATCCTGCGGCTGCGTGACGCCATCGACCGCGGCGTCGCCGCCCGCATCGCCGCGCGCCGCGCCCTGGCCGACCGCACCCGCGACGTGCGGCGAATGGCCGACGCTCTGGCCGAACCGGCACTGCGCGGGGTGGAGGACGCCGGCGTACAGCGTTGGCTGGCGATGGCGGAGCGGCTGCTGTTCCTGATCGCCTCGGTTCATCAGGCGGAGAACAGCTTTGCGCTTGCCCGGCTGGCCGACAGCGCGGCGGCGCAACTGACGGTGCTGGACGGCTCGATTCCGGCGGGAGACGTGTCGGACCGGCTCGCCCGGCTGGCCGAGGGCATGCGATCGGTGGTGGAAGGCGACCGCTCCGTCTTCCGCCAGCGGCAGGCGGAATTGCAGGCGTCGGAGATGCTGAACGGTCTGGTCGACCGCGCCAATCAGGTGTCGCTGGTCAACACCGGTCTCAACACCGGTATCTTCGTGGAACAGACCAAGGCGGCGGAGGAAAGTCGCCAGCATGTGATCGAGGTGTCGACCACCTACACCCGTCTGTTCTTCGCCTCGGTCGGCGTGGTCGTGCTGGGGATGGTGCTGTCGGTGCTGTATGTGCGGCGCAAGGTACTGGCCCGGCTGTGGGCGGTCAGCGAGGCGATCCGCGACCGCACCGGCGGCGGCCGGGCGGAAGTGCCGGTGACCGGCGCCGACGAAATCGGCCAGCTTGCCCGCGCATTGCGCTTCTACATCCAGGAGACGGAGGACAAGAGTGCGGCGCTCCGCCGCAACGAGCAGTGGCTGCGCACCGTGCTGGAGGCGGCACCCGTCCCGCTGGTGATCTCCGGTCGCGCCGACGGCCAAATCCGTTTCGTCAACCGTCGCGCCGCCGACCTGTTCGAAGTGGACGAGGCTGGCGATCTGCTGGGCCGTCCGGCCGCCAGTGTCTGGTATGTCCCTCAGGTGCGCGACGAGTTCGTCCGCGACGTCTTCACCAGCGGCCTTGCCCTTGATGTCGAGACGGAGCTGGTGACCCAATCCGGCCGCCGCCTGTGGGGTCTGCTGTCCGGCATCGCCTTCGAATTCCAGGGCGAGGAGGTTCTGCTCAGTTCGGTCGTCGACATCACCCGCCGCCGTGAAGCGGAGGAGCTGTTGCGCCGGACCCAGGCCTTCCTGGACGCAGTGATCGACAATGTGCCGAGCGTCCTCTACGTGCTGGACGGCGACAGCGGCCGGGTCGTCCTGTGGAACCGGGCGGCGGAGGATTGTTTCGGCACCCGCCGCGCCGACATCGAGAACCGCACGATGGCCGAGGTGCTGGGGCCGGAGACCGGCCGGGCGCTTGCCGGCGGCGATCCCGGTTCGATGCGCTCGCTGGGGGTGGAGGAACTGGTGCTTCCCCGCAACGGCGAGAACGCCGTCTTCGCCCTGCAGCGCCATCCCTTCGAATGGTCGGGCGACGGGCGTTGCCGCATCATCTGCGTCGCCAACGACATCACCGCCTCGCGCCGGGCGCGCGAGGAATTGCGGCAGGCCAAGGAGCGGGCAGAGCGCGCCGACGCCGCCAAGACGGAGTTCCTCGCCACCGTCAGCCACGAGATGCGCACGCCGCTGAACGGCATCCTCGGCCTGTGCCGGCTGCTGCTGACCGGGCAGCTCCATGCCGGCGAGCGGCGCTATGCCATGTCGATCATGCGCTGCGGCCACGGGCTGCTCGATCAGGTCAACGACATCCTGGATCTGCGCAAGATCGAGGACGGCAAGCTGGACCTCGACCCCGCCCCCTGCGCCCTGCTGCCGGTGCTGGAAGAGGTCGTTGCGACGGTGGAAGGACTGGCGAACGAAAAGGGGATCGACCTCGACCTCGACATCGCGCCGGAGGTGCCGGAATTGGTGGTGGTCGATCGCCAGCGGCTGCGCCAGATCCTGGTGAACCTCGTCGGCAATGCGGTGAAGTTCACCGAACGCGGCGGGGTGGACCTGCGCGTCGATATCGAACCGGCTCCGGAACGTTCCGGTTCCGGAGAGATTCTGCGTCTGGCCGTGCGGGACACCGGCATCGGCATTCCGGCCGACCGCCGCGCCGCCATCTTCGAAAAGCTGGAGCAGGCCGATCCCACCATCGCCCGACGCTTCGGCGGCAGCGGCCTGGGGCTCGCCATCGTCCGTCATCTGCTGGACGCCATGCAGGGCAGCATCCGCGTCGACAGTGCGGAGGGGTTGGGCAGCGTCTTCACTGTCACCATTCCGTTGCAGCGAGTCATCGAGCCGGCGCTTCCCGCCCGGCCCGGCCGGCTGCTGCCGATCAGTCGGGTTCGCTCGCTGGCCCTGCTGCTGGTGGAGGACGATGCGATCAACCGCGAGGTGGCGCTGGGCCTGCTGTCAGACGCCGGCCACCGCATCACCGTGGCGGAAACGGGGGAAAAGGCGCTGGAGCTGGCGACGCGTCGGCGCTTCGATGCCGTCCTGCTGGACATCCGCCTGCCCGATATCGACGGGCCGGAGGTGGCGCGACGCATCCGCGCTTTGAAGGATGCCGACCGCGCGGCGGTGCCGATCGTCGCGGTGACCGCCAACGTCTTCGCCGCCGATCGCGCCCGCTACATCGCCGCCGGCATCGATGCGGTGATCGAGAAGCCGATCTTCCCGGAACGCCTGATGCACCTGCTGTCGAACGCCGTCGCCGCGCGGTCGGATGAGGACGAGGACCCGGCGGAGGCGATGCTCGGGTCTGAAATGCCGTCCCGTCCGCTTGTGATCGAAGACGATGTGAACGAGGAGATTCTGGAGCGTTACATCCGCTCCCTCGGCCCGGCGCGCTTTGCTACCATCCGCGGCCTGCTGCTTGAGTCGGCGCAGGATGGGCTGCCCCGCCTGACCGCTGCCAACAGCTCCGACGACGAGATCGAGGACATCGCCCACCGGCTTGCCGGCGCCGCCAGCCATTTCGGCCTGACCGGCTTCGTCGGCCTGATGCGCGCGGTGGAGGACGGCATGCGCGAAGGCCGCCGGGCCGAGGCGCAGGAGTTGGCCGCCACCGCGGAGTCGGCGTTCAGCCGGGGCCTTGCGGCGATGGACGCGGTGCGCGGAGTGCTGGAGGGGGTTTGAGGCGGGGAGTTCGTCCCCGCCTCACGCCGACTTGCTCACGCCCCCTTGGCGGCGCGATAGGCTTCCATCAGCTGCCGCCCGGCGGCGAGGATGCCCTCGCGGTCGCCCTTCTTGACCAGGGTTTCATCGACCAGCTTGCCGCCGGCGCCGACGCAGGCAACTCCGGCCGCGACATAGGACGCCACGGTGGTGGCATCGATGCCGCCGGTGGGGACGAAGCGGACGCCGGGGAAGACCGACTTCAGCGCCTTGATGTGGGCCGGGCCGACGGTGGAGGCCGGGAAGATCTTGATGGCGTCGGCACCGGCGGAAATCGCGGCATGCACCTCGGTCGGGGTCAGGGCGCCCATCAGGCAGGCCACGCCATGGTCGCGGCAGGCGGCAGCCACCTTCGGCACGACGCAGGGCGACACCACATACTTGGCGCCGGCCTTCACCACGTCGGCGACGGCGGCCGGGGTCAGGACGGTGCCGGCGCCGATCAGGGCGCCGCCCTCCGCCGACAGCTCCTCGATCAGGCCGACGGCGCCGGGGGTGGTCATGGTGATCTCGAAAGTGCCGTAACCGGCCTCGCGCAGCCAGGTCACGGCGGTGCGCGCCAGATCGGCGGAGCTGTTGCGAATGACCGGAACGACGCCGTAGGCGACGAGCTGATCCAGGATTTCGACAGGGCTCTGGGTGGTGGACATCAGGATTCCTTGGATTTCTTCTGGATGATTGGGGAGGCGGAGTTTGAAAGGGAAGCCGGCCGCTCGGGCACGCGGTGGTGACCGGCCAGGACCGCCTTGATGCGGGCGAGACGGCGGTCGAGGCCCGGCGGGGCCTGCAGCCCGACGGCGACCGTCAGCACGTCGATAAGCGCCAGTTGCGCCAGCCGCGAGGCCATCGGGGTGTGGACGGCGGTGTCCTCGTCGACATCGACGGTCAGGCGGATGTCGGCGCGTTCGGCCAACGGAGTCGCGGACGCGGTGATGGCGATCACCGTGGCGCCGCCGTCGCGGGCGATTGCGGCGACGTCGAAGATTTCATCGCTGGTGCCGGTCTTTGAAATCGCCAGCAGGGCGTCGCCGGGGCCGAGCGTCGCCGCCGCCATTGCCTGAAGATGGGCGTCGGTGCTGGCGGTGACCTGCGGCAGCAGGCGGAACAGCTTGTGATGGGCATCCAGCGCCACCGTGCCCGAGGCGCCGACGCCGACGATCTGCACCCGCCGCGCCCGCGCCAGCACCCCGGCCGCCTTTTCCAGCGCCATGCTGTCGAGCCGGCCGCGCAGGCGGACCAGCGCGTCGATGGAGCGGTTCAGCACCTTCTCCGCCGCACTGGCGACACTGTCTCCGGGGGTGAGGTCGCGCACCAGCGGGGTCGGTCGCTCGCCAACCTCCTCGCGCACGGCGGATGCCGCCAGATGCTGGGCCAGCGAAATCTTGAATTCCTGAAAACCGCCGAAGCCGGCGGAGCGGCAGAAGCGCAGGACCGACGGTTCGCTGACCCCCGCCTTGCCGGCCAGCTGCGCCAGACTGTCGCGCACCGCGGCCTCCGGGTCGGCCAGAACGGTGCGGGCCACCGCTGCTTCCGCGCGGCGCAGGCTGTCGAGCGACGAGGCTATGGTGTCCAGCATGGGAGGGTCAGCGAGGTTGCAGAAGGGGCGGTTTGGAACAAAATGTAGTTTTACTACAGAACCGCCCCTATGTCGACCCGCCTGTGAAGCAACGCTACAATTCGTTCGCGCACCTCTCTACCGCCCGCAAGCTCGCGGCAGGACCACGGGCTGAGCGTCCGGTGCCGTATGACGATCCCGGGGAATGGGCACGAAGCGCCCTCTCCCAAAGGCGGGAGAGGGCGCTCATCGCTCCGTTATGCCGACCGCACCTGACTGAGGAAGCGGTCGATCTGCTGCTGGAGGCGGCCGGTCTGGGTCGAGACCTCCTGGGCGACCGACAGGACCTCCTGCGCCGACTGGCCGGTCTGGCCGGCGGCGGTGCGGACCTGACCGATGTTCTGGGAGGCCTGGGCGGTGCCGCCCGCCGCCTGCTGGACGTTGCGGGCGATCTCCGACGTGGCGGCGCCCTGCTCCTCCACCGCCGCGGCGATGCTGGCGGCGATGTCGTTCAGGCGGCCGATGGTCAGGCCGATGCTGCGGATGGCGTTCACCGCCTCGCCGGTCGCCTGCTGCATGGCGCCGATCTGGCCGGCGATCTGGTCGGTGGCCTTCGCCGTCTGGCTGGCCAACTGCTTGACCTCCTGCGCCACGACGGCGAAGCCCTTGCCGGCCTCGCCCGCCCGCGCCGCTTCGATGGTCGCGTTCAGCGCCAGCAGGTTGGTCTGGCCGGCGATGTCCGAGATGAGGTCGAGAACGGCGCCAATGCGGCTGGCCGCCTCGTTCAGTTCGCGCATGGTGCTGTCGGTGCGGTCGGCCTCGTTTGCCGCCTTAGCGGCGATGGTCGCCGACTCGGTCACCTGACGGGCGATCTCGCTGATCGACTGCGACAGCTCATGGGCGGCCGACGCGGCGCCATCGACATTGACCGACGCGGTTTCCGCCGCTTCCGCAGCGCTGCCGGCCTGACGGGAGGTGTCGTCGGCGGTCGCCACCATGCCGGCGGCGGTCTGGTGCATCTGGGTGGCGGCGGCGGACACCGTCTCCACCACGGTCTTCACGCCGTTCTCGAACTGGTCGGCCAGCGACAGCATGGTCTGGCGGCGTTCGCCCGCCGCCCGCTGGCGTTCGGCCTCGGCAGCGGCGCGGGTGGTTTCCACCTCGCGCGCGGTGTCGCGGAAGACCAGCAGCGCCTCCCCCATCTCCGCGATCTCGTCATGGCCGCTCAGCTTGATATCGGCGTCCAGGTCTCCGGCGGCGATCCGGCCCATGCCGGTCTTCAGATCCATCATCCGGCGGATGACGATGCGGCCGATATAGAGCCAGACCACCAGGATCGACACCAGGATGCTGGCAACGGCCACCGCGATCTGGGTCAGGCGGCTGTTGTCCAGCATGCGGGTGGTGGCGCCGCTGGCTTCGGCGATGTTGTGTTTCTGGCCCTCGACCAGGGTGGCGATTCCCTTGGAGAGGGTGGTGGTCAGGGCATGGTTGCTCTCCAGCAGCTGGACGAAATAGCCCTGGATCAGCAGTTCCTTCTGCCGGATGGTGACCAGCGAGTTCTCACCGACCGAAAAGCCATTCAGCAGCTCCGCCTGCTTGGAGGCGACGGCGGCCAGCCGCTCCGGCAGCTCCTTGGCGTTGTTCACCAGACCGGCCAGCGAAACGCCCACACGGGTCTCGATGATGGCCAGCCGCTGGTCGTCGCTGGTGCTGGCGGCTTCCATCAGCATGTTGCGGACGTTGGCCGCCTCGGCCGTGACGGTTGCCAGCGGCTTCTTCTCGATCGTGATCTTTGACAGTGTAGCCGCCGCCTCGCGCATTGCGGCGGGGGCGGTGTCGGGTTCGGACAGGGTGGAGCGGGCCTCCTCCTCGTCATTGTTGAGAACGGAGGTCCAGGGGGCGGCGAATTTCTGGATTTCCGCCTCGGCCGCCATCACTTTCGGCAGCATCGCCGTGCGTTCGGCGGCAAGAGCCACCCGTTCGGCCGCCGCCTGGTCGAGCTGCACGAGGTTGTTGAGCAGCCCCTGCGACGCCTCCTCGATGGCGGCGAGTTGGTCCCCGGCGGAGCCGGTGGCCCGCAGCCGGGAAAGGCGGGCGTTGAATTCCTCCTTTGCCGCGGCGATGCCGGCGGAAACCGCCTCCCGCGCGGCGGCATCGGTGGCGGAGGTCAGGGCCGGGGCCAGCGCCACCAGCCGTTCGGCCTGCTGCGCCACCGCCATGCCTTCGGTCATCGCCGGCACCGCTTCGCCGACGATGGCGTCGATGGTGGTGCGCACGTTCGCATAGCCGACCAGCGCCACGGCGGCGGCCACCAGCGTGCCGGACAGCACCACGCCGATGGCGATCATCAGCTTGGCGCGCAACCCGGAATACCAGGCGCCGCCTTTGGCGGGCCCTCCTTGGAGCATCGTGCTCCGGCTATCGTTCGACATACCGTCCTCCCCCCCTCGGTGCTCTCGGGCACCAGCGCTCCACACGTCACTGCGGCCGGCCTTTCCGGCTCTCGCCGCATCACCGTTTCCTCCGTTCACTTCCCGCGGCTGCCGGCGGCGATGTCACGGAAAGGGAACAATTGCAAATAATTTGACCGTTCCATGACTAGGAAAGCGCCAAAATCGCTAAGAAAGAAATAAGGAGAATCCACGATTCTTCCGCGTTGCGTTGCGGATCCTGCCGCATCGCAGTGGACGGCCACCCGCGCCACACGAAGATTTCACCGAAAAGGCGCACACTCTGCAGAAGGCAAGTCGGAATGGTGGGCTATGCCGCGGCAAATCACATCTGATTTAAGTGATATAACAGTTTTACTCGCAACCACCGGACGCACCGGCAAAAAAGGCGGGCGAACATCGGTCAAAAAAAGAGCCGGCCTTTTGGAAAGGCCGGCTCCTGTAGTCGGAGGCAATGTTGTTCCGGTGTCGCGTCAGGCGAGCGCTTCCCGCGGGCCGAAGAACTCGTGGACGATCGACGACTCCGGCAGACCCAGCGCGGTCAGCGCCTTCACCACCGCGGCCATGAAGGGCTTCGGGCCGACCACATAGGCAGCGACGCCCGGCTCCTTCGGCAGCAGGTTGGCCAAGCGCTCCTGGTCTAGCAGGCCGATCATGTGCGGCTGGTCGCCCGGCTGCGGTTCGGCATAGCAATAGACCGGCTTCAGCGCCTCATGCAGGGCGGCCAACTCGTCGATCTGCCGACGGAAGGCGTGGACCGAGCCGTTGAGCGCGGCATGCACGTAGATGACCTTACGACCGGCGGCCAGCGCCTGTTCGGCCAGCGGCAGGGCGGGGGTCTGGCCGACGCCGCCGGTGATCAGCAACAGCGGGCCGGCGCCCTCGCGCAGCACGAACTCGCCGGCCGGCGGATAGACGTCGATCTCGTCACCGACTCGAACGCGGTCATGCAGGAAGCCGGAGACCAGACCCTGCGGCTCGCGCTTCACCGAGATGCGGTAGTCGCGGCCGTTCGGCGAGGCCGAGAGGCTGTAGTTGCGGTGAACCGTCTCGCCGTCGACGGTCAGGCGCAGGCCGAGATACTGGCCGGGATGGAAGTCCATCACCCGCCCGCCGTCGACCGGTGCCAGCCGGAAGGAGGTGATGACGGCGCTTTCCGGGGTCTTCTCCACGATCCGGAAGCGCCGGGCGCCGCGCCAGCCGCCGGTCAGCGCCGCCTTGCGCGCATATTCCGTCTCCTCCGCCGCGATCAGCAGGTCGGCCAGCTGCCAGTAGGCCGCACCCCAGGCGTCGGCGACCTCGGCCGTCACCGCGTCGCCCAGCACCTTGCCGATGGCCTCCATCAGGCAGGTGCCGACGATCTTGTACTGGTCGGGGGTGATGTTGAGCGAGACGTGCTTCTGCACGATGGCCTCCACCGCCGGGCCCAGAACCTCGAGCCGGTCGATGTTGGAGGCGTAGGCGATGATGGCGTTGGCCAGCGCTTCCGGCTGGGCGCTGCTACGCTGGTGGCTCTGGTTGAAGACGGCGCGCACCTCGGGGAAGCGCTCGAACATCAGCGGATAGAAGGTGCCGGTGATCTTGTTGGCGTGGGCGGCGACGACGGGGGCAGTGGCCTTGATGACGGCGATCTGGGCAGGCGTCAGCATGGAAGTGGCAATCCTTTTGCGCGTCACGATGTCGCAATGGAATGGCAAGCCCTGTGCCAAAGCGACGCAGCCAAGGATTCCACGCCGCGCAGAAGGGGCGTTGTCAATGCGACCACGCGCGCTATGATGTCGAATGGACAACGAAACGGTCATTCCGACAACATCCCTTCCCCTGGACGAGGCCGGGGCGCTGCTGCTGGCGCTTGACGATCCGGCACGGCTGTGGCCCCTGCTGCTCGACCTGATGGCCCGCCATTTGCCGTGCGACGCTTGCGCGCTGCTGCGCCATGACGGCCGCTTCGATGGCGGCAAGGCGGGGGAGGGACTGCTGGTTCCGCTCGCCACGCGCGGTCTCAGCCCCGACACGCTCGGCCGCCGTTTCGAACTGGACGAGCATCCCCGCCTGCAGGCGATTGCCGAGGCTGAGGATGGGCCGCTGCGCTTCCCAGCCGGCTGCGAGTTGCCAGACCCCTATGACGGGCTGATCCCCGATCTGAGTCAGCGGCTGCATGTGCATGACTGCGTCGGGACGCCGCTGCGCGTCGACGGACGCCCCTGGGGCGTGCTGACGCTGGACGCGCTGAACGAAGGGCGCTTCGACGGTTGGGAGGGGGCGATTGCCGCCTGGGCGCAGTTGACGGCGGACCTTGCGACCGTGGTGGAGCGGCGGGCGGCCCAGGACGCAGCCATGGCAGCGGATGGCGGAACGGCCTTGCGCATCCTCGACGACCCGCCGCAGGGGCTCGATTTCGACCCCGTCGGCAGCAGCCCGGCGATGGCGGCGCTGCTGACGGAGGTCGATACCGTGGCGGCCAGCGACCTCGTCGTGCTGGTGCTGGGCGAGACCGGGGTGGGAAAGGAACTGGTGGCGCGCCGGCTGCACGCCCGTTCCCCGCGCGCCGCCGGACCGCTGGTCCACGTCAATTGTGCTGCCCTGCCGGACGCCCTGGTGGAAAGCGAACTGTTCGGCCATGTGCGCGGCGCCTTTTCCGGTGCGGTGGCCGACCGGCGCGGCAAGTTCGAACTGGCCGATGGCGGCACCCTGTTCCTCGACGAGGTTGGCGAACTGCCGCTGCCGGCGCAGGCCAAGATGCTGCGGGCGCTGCAAAACGGCGAGATCCAGCGCGTCGGCTCCGACCGCCACATCACCGTCGACGTGCGGGTGATCGCCGCCACCAACCGCGACCTTGCGGCCGAGGTGCGGGAAGGCCGCTTCCGCGCCGACGTTTATCACAGGCTCAGCGTCTATCCGCTGCGGGTGCCGCCGCTACGCGACCGCGGCACCGACATCCTGCGGCTGGCCGGTCTGTTCCTGGAGCGAAACCGGGCTCGGCTCGGCCTGCGCAACCTGCGCCTTTCGGCGGCGGCGGAACGGCGCATGCTGGCCTACCCCTGGCCCGGCAATGTGCGCGAGCTTGAGCACGCCATCGGTCGCGGCGCCATCCGCGCCCGCGTTGCCCGGCCGCCGGACGGCGGCGTGCTGACCCTGACCCCGGCGGATTTGGGCTTGGCAGATTTGGAGCAGGAGGAGGGGTGTGTCATGCCGACAGCGATGCCAGCGCAGCAACCCCGCCTGCCGGAACCGCCGGACCTGCCCGAACTGCCCGAACTGCCCGAACTGCCGTTGCGCGACGCGGTGGAGGATCTCGAACGCCGGATGATCCGCGCGCATCTGGCCCGCCACGATGGCAACTGGGCGCAGGCGGCACGGTCGCTCGGGCTGGACCGCAGCAACCTGTTCCGTCTCGCCCGGCGGTTGGGTCTGCGCGAATGACGGGGGCAGACTTGTCCTGGCGGGCAAAGATCGATGCGCTGGTCTTCCGCCCGGCCGGGCATGCTGGCTGGTGCGCCGTCCACCGCTTGGCATTCCGCGCCCTGCTCGGCATGCGGGAGCCGGCGCCGGAGGACTGTCTCGCCTATGCCGCCGCCCACCGCGCCGCGTTCGAGGCCGCGGCGGCCGACAAGATCGCAAAGCGCGGCTACGACGTCGCGGCCAGCCTGCATCTGACCAGCCGCGATGTCGCCCGCTTCCTCTAAAACCCCATCTGCCGCGGCATCCACAGCGCCAGATCCGGCCACAGGATCACCGCCACGACCACCAGCAGCATGGTGACCAGCGGCCACATCACCCAGCGGATCGTGCTTTCCATCGAACAGCCGGTCATGCGGCAGGCCACCATCAGGTTGACCGCCATCGGCGGGGTGAACTGGCCGACGGCAATCATCAGAGTCAGGATGACGCCGAACCAGGTCAGGTCCCACTTGTAGGCGGTGGCGATGGGGATCAGCAGCGGCAGCAGGATGATGAAGATCGAGATGCCGTCCAGGAAGGTGCCGATGATGGTCAGCATCACCACCAGCAGCGCCAGCACGCCATATTCGCCAAGTCCGGAATGGATGATGGCGTCGGCGATGGGGTCGATCACCGACAGGGTGCTCAGCGCCCAGCCGAACACGCTGGCCAGCGCGATCACCGTCAGGATGATGGCGGAGATCTCCGCTGCCTCCACCAGCATGGAATAGAGGTCGCGGAAGCGGATGGTGCGGTAGACCACCATGCCCAGCAGCAGGCCGTAGGCCACGGCGATCACCGCCGCCTCGGTCGGGGTGAAGACGCCCAGCCGCAGGCCGCCCAGGATGATGACCTTGGCGAACAGGCCGAGCGACGCATCCCACAGGCTGCGCCAGAAGGGCGGCCGCGGCTCGTTCGACAGCTTGGCGCCGAGATTGTGTTTCCGCGCCAGCCAGAAGACCGGGACGATGAGGGCGAGGCCGGCCAGCGTGCCGGGGATGATGCCGGCGGCGAACATCGAGGTGGTCGGGGCGGCCGGCACCAGGACGCTGTAGATGATGAGCGCGACCGACGGCGGGATCAGGATGTCGGTGGCCGCCGCCGCCGCGATGACGCTGGCGATGTAGGGCCGGGGATAGCCGGCGCGGATCATGCTGGGCGCCATCACGCCGCAGACCGCCGCGGCAATGGCCGGACCGGATCCGGAGATGCCGCCCATCATCATCGCCACCACCACCGCGATGATCGCCAGCGCGCCCTTGCCCTGGCCGACGATGGCGGTGGCGAAGCGCACCAGCTTCTGCGCCACGCCCGACCGGTCGAAGATGGTGCCGGCCAGAACGAACATCGGGATGGTCAGCAGCGGATATTTGGCGATGCCGGTATAGACGCTGGTCGGAACCGAAATGACGCCGAGATGGGCGAAAGCGATGGCGGCGGTGCCGGCCAGCCCCAGGGCGGCGGCGATCGGCACGCCCGCCAGCATCATGACCAGGAAAGACCCGAAGAGCAGGGTGGTGATCACGGCTCACCCTCCGGAATATGTCCGGTTTCCAGCGGTTCGGTGCCGCGATGGATGCGGATCATGCGGCCGATGGTGCGGGCGAGCACCACCAGCGACAGCACCGGCAGCCAGATCGTGTAGATCCATTGCGGCAGCCCCAGCGCCGGCGAGGTCACCTCGAACCGGTAATCGTCCCAGGTCGTCCAGGTGCCGTAGACCACCAGCAGCCCGTACATCAGCGCCACGCAGGCCATGGCGAACTGTTCCGCCCGGCGGCGGTTGCCGGGCGACAGCTTGTCGGTGATGAAGGTGATCCGGATGTGCCGGTCCTTCACCACCGCGGCCGACGCGCCGAGGAAGGTGAGGATCACCATCAGCGCGATCGAATATTCCTCGGTGAAGGCGAAGGAGGCGTCGGTCAGATAGCGCACCACGACGTTGGCGAAGGTGATCAGCGCCACCACCGCCATGGTTATGGCGACCAGCACCTCTTCGATGCCCAGGGGGACGCGGGGTTTCGGCACCGGCCGGACGACGGTGGGGTCGTGATCGCTCATATTGCCAGGGTCCAGATGGAGGGAGCGGGATTATTCCCTTCACCTGTCAATCAATGCAAGAAACGATCTCTCCAACGGATTAAGACGCCGGCATGCCGGCCATCCGGTCTTCGCAGAGCGCCCCTTCGGATAGCGGGAGCCGCAGCGTGAAGACGCTGCCCTCGCCCAGCCGGCTGTCGACCGTCACCGTCCCGCCATGCAGCGCCGCGATGCGGCGGACCATGTTCAGCCCGACGCCGCTGCCTGCCGCCGTACCGATGTTGGTGGCGCGGAAGAAACGGTCGAACACCCGCTCCTGCTCGCTGTCCGGAATGCCGATTCCCTGGTCGGCCACCGACAGCGCCAGCTGCGATTGCCTGCCCAGCCCATCCTTGTTCCCGTCCTCGCTCCAGGCGCGCAGTCGGACCGGCGTGCCGGGAGGCGAATATTTCAGCGCGTTGTTCAGCAGGTTATGGACGCACAGCTCCAGCATCGGGCCGTCGCCGGTCATCCGGGCCGGACAGCCGTCCAGCTCCAGCTCGATCCGGCGGCCGGGCGCGGCGTCGCCCTGGGCCGAAGCGGCGGCGCGCAGCAGGGCCGGAAGGTCCAGCGGATCGCGGCGCAGCGCGAAGGCGGGATCGTTCAGCCGGTCGTCGGCAAGGCAGGTTTCCAGGATGTTGACCTGCCGGCGCACGGCGCGGCGGATCTTCTCCAGCCGCGGCAGCATGCCGGGGGCCTTCACCTCCGCATCCATCAGCAGAAGCTGGGCCGCGCCGTCGATGATGGCGAGCGGCGTCTTGAACTCGTGCGCCGCCATCGACAGGAAGCCGTTCAGCGCCCGCGTGGCCTCCTGCTCCGCCACCAGCCGTTCCTCCGCCTCCAGCCGGGCGAGGTCGAGGCGCCGCACCGTGTCCTCCAGCCGCATCTCGGCCCGGCGGCGGTGGGTGACGTCGCGCAGCATCAACAGACAGCCGACCTCGCGCGCCGCAGCCCGCCCGCCGGCATTGCCGGAGGTGAGCGGAACGCGCGTCGCTTCGAAGCTGCGCAGGGTGCCGTCGCTTTTCAGGGTCAGCGACACCGGCAGGGTAAAGCTCCCCGGCGACAGCGCCGACAGGCCGGGGAGGTCGGTCAACCGGCGGCCGAGCGGCGTGCCGTCGGGCACCAGCGCCAGGGCAGCCGGGTTCGCCTCCACCACCGTGCCGTCGGCATCCAGCACCAGCACCGGGTCGGGAACCGCATCCAGCAGGGCGTCGCGGGCGACCGGCAGCAGGACGAACAGGCGGCGCCGGGTGATCAGCCAGTAGAACACCGCGCCCATCAGCAGGAAGCTGAAGGGTGTTGGGTCGAGATCGAACAGGGTCAGGTTACCGGTGACATAGCCGACATTCGCCACCCACGGCACCGCCATCGCCACCAGAAAACCCAGGTAATGGGTACGGTAGGCCGGCGTGGCCCGGTGGATGCCGCTGGCGGTGACGACGATGCTCATCACCATGAAGGCGTAGAGATAGATGGTGACGACGAAGAACAGCAGGCCGTGGCTGTAGATCAGTGCGGCTCCCGGCGCGTCGCTGATCGGCTGGACCGCGGTGTACATCAGCCGGTGGAGGTCGTTGGTCAGCGCCGCCGCCCAGGTCAGCGCGCCCACCACGACCGGCACCAGCCGCCAGCGGGCCGCCAGCTCCTCCCGTGTGTAGGACCACAGGAACAGCGCCCAGAAGCTGGGGGTGCAGACGATGCCGAACCACGCCATCTCGGCCCAGAACAGCTTGTCCGCCGGGGCCGGGACGATGGTCTCGATGGCGGCGGCCGTCGCCCACCAGGAGGCGGACAGCTGCATCGCCACGAAGTTGAAGCGTCTGGGAAAGGGCGGTAGCGCCCAGCTGCGCCACGCCGTCCACAGGGTCGCCAGCACCGCGGCAAGCAGGAGAAAGGCCGGCAGGGTCAGCATGGCGGAAGTGACGGGACGGGCAAGATGGCTCCGGTGGAGTGGCGCGGTCGCTCCGCATCGGAGCCGGAAAGCGCTACGGGCCGCAGCATGGACCGGCCGGCCGCTACTCCGCAAGAGCGTGCGGCGTTGCGATCGGCATTGTCCCAAGGGTCGCTCGGCCATTGCGGAATCCTGGCGAGGTCCCGATAACACGGGAGGTGCGAGGATCAAGGGAGCGGCCAGGGTGACGGAACGGGCGGACGGCGGCCGGCGTGGCGGAGCGGACATGGCGGCGGTTCCGCTGGAGGGCGATGCCTTCGCCGGCAACGCGGCGCTGCTGCGCAGCCGCGCCATCCCGTCGCTGTTCGAGGCGCTGGAAACCCAGTCCGAAGGCACGGTGGCGGTCGACCGCGACGCGCGGGTGGTGTGGATCAACGAGAAATACGCCCGCATGCTCGGCATTTCCGACCCCGCCGAGGCCATCGGCCGCGAGGTGGAGGAGATCATCCCCCATTCGCAGATGCGTCAGGTGCTGGCGACCGGCCAGCCGATCCTGCTCGACCTGATGCTGTTCGGCACCCAGCGGCTGGTGGTGACGCGTTTCCCGCTGACCGACGATGCCGGCGCGGTGATCGGCGCCGTCGGCTTCGTCCTCTATGACAGCCTGCACCGCCTGAAACCCTTGCTTGCCGAGCTGTCGCGGCTGGAGGCCGAACTGGCGGCGACCCGGCGCCGGCTCGATGAGAGGAGGCAGCTGCGCTACACGCTGCAAAGCTATGTCGGCGACAGCCCGGTCTGCCTGGAGGTCAAGCGCAAGGCCCGTCTCGCCGCCCGCACCGATGCGCCGATCCTGCTGTTGGGCGAGACCGGCACCGGCAAGGAACTGATCGCCCAGGCCATCCACGGCCTGTCGGCGCGCAGCGGCCGGTCCTTCGTCGGCGTCAATGTGGCGGCGATTCCCGAAACGCTGCTGGAGGCGGAGTTCTTCGGCGCGGTGCCCGGCGCCTATACCGGGATGGACCGCCGGGGCCGGGAAGGGCGCTTCAAGACCGCCGATGGCGGCACCCTGTTCCTGGACGAGATCGGCGACATGCCGCTGGGGCTGCAGGCCAAGCTGCTGCGGGCATTGCAGGAGCAGGAGATCGAACCGCTGGGCTCCGACCGTCCGGTGAAGGTCGATGTCCGGGTGATCGCGGCGACGAACGTCGATCTGGAGCAGCGGATCCGCGACGGCCGTTTCCGCTCCGACCTCTATTACCGGCTGAACGTGCTGCCGATCCGCCTGCCGGCCCTGGCGGAGATGGGTGGCGGGCTGGAGGCCATCGCCGAATCCATCCTGCAGGAGATCGCCGCCCGCAGCGGCCTCCCGCTGCGCGGCCTGACCCCGGAAGCGGTCGAGGCGCTGGGCCGCCACCGCTGGCCCGGCAATGTGCGCGAGCTGCGCAACGTGCTGGAGCGCACCTGCCTGCTGACCGACAGCCGCCGACTGACCGCCGCCGACCTTGCCGAGGCGTTGCCGGATTTGGCAGGCGCCGAACCTGCAGAGGCGGCACGTCCGACGCCGGTCCAGGCGCTGGTACAAACGGCGCCGCAGCCCGTGCAAGGCTACGACGAGGCCTTTGACGAGTTCGAGCGCGGGCTTCTCGGCCGTGCGCTCGCGGCCAGCGGCGGCCGGGCGACGGAGGCGGCACGGGCGCTCGGCATCTCCCGCGCCGCCTTCTACAAGAAACTTGCCCGTCTGGGGATGCGCGCCGGCGGGTGAAGCCGGCGCGTCCGCCTCACATCGGCAGCTGCTTCACCGCCGCGACCGCGGTCATCACGCCGCGGATTTCCGCCAGACCGCGCAGGCGGCCGATCATCGGATAGCCGGGGTGGGTCGGCTTGCCCACGTCGTCCAGCAGTTCGTGTCCGTGATCGGGACGGAAGGGCAGGCGCCAGTTGTCGTTGCCGGCGTCCTGACGGCGCTTCTGCTCCTCCAGCAGGGTGGTGACGACCGACACCATGTCGACGTCGCCGGCGAGATGGTCAGCTTCCTCGAAGGACCCGTCCGGCTCCTTGGCGACGTTGCGCAGGTGGACGAAGTGGATGTCCTCGGCGAAGCGCTTGGCCATCGCCGGCACGTTGTTGGTCTGCCCCGCGCCGAGCGAACCGGTGCAGAAGGTCAGCCCGTTGTTCGGCGACTTCACCGCGTTGATCAGATGGGCGAGGTCGTCCTCGGTGCTGACGATGCGGGGCAGACCGAACAGCGGACGGGGCGGGTCGTCGGGGTGGATCGCCATGCGGATGCCGACCTCTTCCGCCGTCGGGATCACCTCGCGCAGGAAGCGGGCCAGCGTCTCGCGCAGGCCATCGGCGCTCATGCCGTTGAAGCGCGCGATCATCTTGCGCAGGCCGGGGATGTCGTAGCGGTCATAGGCGCCCGGCAGGCCGGCCATGATGTTCGACAGCAGCTTCGCCCGGTCGCTTTCCGACGAGCGGTCGAACCACTCCTTGGCCTTGGCGAGAACCTCCGGCGAATGGTCCTCCTCGGCGCCCGGACGCTCCAGCATGTAGACGTCGAAGGCGGCATGCTCATGGGCGTTGAAGCGCAACGAGGTGCCGCCGCCCGGCAGCGCCGCCGCCAGCTCCGTCCGCGTCCAGTCCAGCACCGGCATGAAGTTGTAGCAGATGGTGGTCACGCCGCAGGCGGCGAGGTTGCGCATCGACTGGCGGTAATTGTCGAACAGCTCCGTCAGGTCGCCTTCGCCGATCTTGATCGCCTCGTGCACCGGCAGGCTTTCGGTGACGGTCCAGCTGAGGCCGAGTTCCTTGTCGGACTCGATCATCGCCTTGCGCTTCTGAATTTCCTCGACCGACCAGACGACGCCGTAGGGGATGTGGTGCAGGGCGGTGACCACGCCGGTGGCGCCGGCTTGGCGGATGTGGTTCAGCTTGATGGCGTCTTCGGGGCCGAACCAGCGCCAGGATTGTTCCATGGCTGCAAACTCCTTGGAAAGAGAGGGGCTTTGGACTTTGAAAGATCAGCGGAAAAGCAGGCTCGGCAGCCACAGCGACAGCGCCGGCACATAGGACACCAGCAGCAGGATCACGATGTTGCAGAGCAGGAAGGGCCAGATTGCCCGCGTGATCGCGCCCAGCGAGATCTTCGCGATGTTGGCCGCGACGAACAGGCAGACACCGACCGGCGGGGTGGTCAGGCCGATCATCAGGTTCAGCACGGCGAAGGTGGCGAAATGGATCGGGTCGATGCCGACCTGGGTCGCCACCGCCAGCAGCGGCGGGAACAGGATGATCAATGCCGCGATCGTCTCCATGAAGGTGCCGACGAACAGCAGCAGGATGTTGATCATCAGGATGATCAGATACTTGTTGGTGGTCAGCGCCAGCATGGAAGCGGCGATGGCCTGCGGGATCTGCTCGCTGGTCAGGATCCAGCCGAACACGTTGGCGAGGCCCACCAGCAGGATCAACCCGCCCGACCCGATGGCGCTCTCCAGCAGGATCGCCGGCAGCTGGCGCAGCTTGAAGCCCTTGTAGACGAACAAGCCGATGACGAAGGCATAGAGCGCCGCCACCACCGACGCCTCGGTCGGGGTGAAATAGCCGCCGACGATGCCGAACAGGATGATCGCCGTCATCAGCAGCGCCCAGAAGGCGCCGCGGCTGGCGCGCAGCAGGGCGCCGAAGCCCTGCCAGGGCTCCTTCGGATAGTTGCGCACCCGCGCCAGGATCCAGACCGTCATCATCATGCCGACGCCCAGCAGCAGGCCCGGAATGGCGCCGGCCATGAACATCTTGCCGACCGACAGGCCGGTCAGGGTGCCGACGATGATCATCGGCACGCTGGGCGGGATGATCGGCCCGACGGTGGAGGCGGCGGCGGTGACGGCGGCGGCGAAGGGCGCGTCGTAGCCGGACTTGCGCATCGCCGGGATCATCACCGCGCCGATCGAGGCGGTCTCGGCCACCGCGGTGCCGGAGATGCCGGCGAACACCATCGACCCCGTCACGTTGGCAAGGCCGAGTCCGCCGCGGATATGGCCGACCAGCCGGTTGCTGAACAGCACGATCTGGTCGGTGATGCCGCCGCCGTTCATCAGGTTGCCGGCCAGCACGAAGCCTGGGATGCAGAGCAGGACGAAGCTGTCCATGCCCGCATACATGAACTGCGGAACCACCGCGAGGTCGATGTCGCTGCCGACCAGATAGACCGCCGACGCGCCGCCCAGCGCGATGCCCACCGGCGCACCCAGGATCAGCAGGACGGCGAAGGTGACGAACAGTGCGGTGACCATCAGACGGTTTCCCCATGGCTGGGCGGCGCGGAATCGCGCCCGAGCCCGGCCAGCCGGGCAATCGAGAAGAAGGCGAGCGACACCGGGATGATCAGCGTCACGACATAGACCCAGATCATCGGCACGTTGATGGAGCGGGCCCGCTCGCCGATGCTGCCGACGACGTAATCCCAAGCGCCGGGGATGATGGCGACCGCGAAGACCAGGATCGCCACGTCCACCACCCGCGCCACCGCCCATTGCAGCGGCTTGGGCAGCAGCAGGATGAACATGTCGACGTTCACCAGCTCGCCGCGCAGCAGCGCCAGCCCGCAGGAAAAGGCGACGAGATGGACAAGCGCGAAGCGGGCCACCTCCTCCGTCCAGGGCGGCGAGGGGAAACCGGGGACGCGGCCCAGCACCTGGATGGTCACGACGATGATGAGGACGCCGATGGCCGCCAGGGTTCCCCAGCGGCAAAGGGCGGATACGGCCGCCACCGCGGCGGAAAGGGCTTTGCGCATCGGACAGGCTCTTGCGGTTGGAGGAGGCCCGGGATCGTCCCCCTCTCCCCGAAGGGAGAGGGGGGATCTTACCCTCACTTCACCGCGAGGATTTCGTCGTAGATCGGCTTGATTTCCGGCGACAGCGCCGCGACCACCGCCGGGCGGCCCTTCTCGGCGAAGGCGGCCTTGTCGACGGTGATGAACTCCATGCCCTTGGCCTTCAGGTCGGCCGCCAGCTTGGTCTCGTCCTCGATGAACAGCTTGCGCTCGGCGGCTTGTGCTGCCTTGGCGGCTTCCGTAATGGCGGCGCGCTGTTCGGCCGGCATCTTGTTCAGCTTCTTCGAGCCGCCGACCAGATAGATCCAGCTGATGACGTGCTCCGTCAGGTTCACGTATTTCTGGACCTCGTAGAAGCTCGCCGACTTGATCAGGGCCAGCGGGTTCTCCTGCGCCTCGATGGTGTCGTTCTGCAGGCCGGTGAAGACCTCCGAGAAGGCCATCGGCGTCGGCTTGGCGCCCAGGCCCTGCCAGAAGGACACGAACAGCGGCACGTTGGGAACGCGCATCTTCAGGCCGTTCAGTTCGTCCGGCGACTTGATCGGGCGCTTGCTGGTCAGGTTGCGCGGGCCGCGGGCGAAGTAGGTCAGCGGAACCAGCTGGGTCTTCTGTTCGATGGCCTCAGCGATCTTCTTGCCCGGCTCGCCGGTGACGACCTTGTCGAGATGGTCGAGGTCGCGGATGGCGTAGGGAACCGCCAGCAGCGCCGCGGCAGGCGCCCAGTTCTGCAGCGACTCACCGGTGATGGTGAAGTCGATGGTGCCGAGCTGGATGCCCTTGATCAGGTCGGTTTCCTTGCCGAGCTGCTCGTTGGGGAACACCTTGACCTCGACCGCGCCGTTGGTGCGCTTGGCGACTTCCTCGGCGAAGACCAGCGACGCCTTGTGCCAGACATTGTCCTCGTTGGCGAGGTGGCCGAGCTTCAGCGTCGTCTTCGCCTGGGCGCGGACGATGGCCGGCGCGGCGATGCCGCCCAGCAGCGTCGCACCGGCGGCGATGCCGGCGCCGAGACCGATGCTCTTGGCCAGAGTGCGGCGGGAGATCGGGGTCTTGCTGTTCATCCTGGTGTTCCTCCGTTATGGCGGATCGTGTCCGCCGTTGTTTGCTGATGGATGCAGTTCGGCCGGTGACAGAGACTGTGAGTTCTCAAGCACTTCTATCGGCCGTCATCCCCGCGAAGGCGGGGATCCAGGCTTCGCCGGGAGAGTCCCCCATTCGGAATGGTCTGGATTCCCGCCTTCGCGGGAATGACGTCCGAGAAAAATTGAAACCCTTGAAAACTCACAAACTCTCAGCTTTCGAAGTCGAGCTGGACCTTGATGGTGCTGGACGGGTCGGTTTCGATCAGGGCGAAGGCGCTCGCCGCATCGGCGATCGGGAAGACCTGGGTGATCATCGCCGCAGGATTCAGCTTGCCGCTTTCCAGCCAGTCGATGACCTGCGGCAGCAGGCGGCGGTTCAGGCGGGAACCGACCAGGGTCAACTCCTTCTTCACGATCTCCTGCTGGCTGATGTTGCAGGGAGCGGGGGAGAAGCCCAGCAGGCCGATGCGCGCCGCCGGGCTGGCGAGGCGGCAGGCCTCTTCCAGCAGAGCCGGCACGCCGGCGCCGTCGATCACCACCGTGGGCCCCAGCCCGTCATTCTCGTCGCGCACGGCATCGGGCACCGACACGCGGGCGGAGTTGAGGACGACGTCGGCGCCGAACTCCTTCGCCCGTTCCAGCCGCTTGTCGTCCAGGTCGGCGACGATGCAGCGGGCTCCGTGCAGCTTGGCGACCTGCACCACCGTCAGGCCGACCGTCCCGGCGCCATAGACCAGCACCGTGTCGTCTGCATTGATGCCGGTGCGCGACAGCACATTGGCGGCAATGGACAGCGGCTCCGCCAGGGCGGCAAGCGAGATGGGCAGGTCGGAGCGCACCTTGATGGCGTTGGCCGCCGGCACCGCGACATGGTTGCGGAAGCCGCCGTCGCGATGGACGCCGAACACCTCCAGATTGGCGCAGACATTGGTCCGCCCGGCGCGGCAGGCGTAGCAGTGGCCGCAGGACACCACCGGATCGACCACCACATGGTCGCCGACCGCGACGTTGCTCACGCCGTCGCCGACCGCCGCCACCGTGCCGGCGAACTCGTGGCCGATGACGCGGGGATAGACCGCGAAGGGGTTGGAGCCGTGGTAGATGTGCAGGTCCGACCCGCAGATGCCGGCGCGCTGGACGCGGACCAGCACCTCGCCGGCCTTGACCGGTCCGGCATCGGGGGCGTTCTCAGGACGAAGGGCCAGCACATGCGGCTTTTCGACGGTCAGGGCAACCAAGGGGAACACTCCCTAAAAGAAGATGATGCTGTGAAGCGGGGTCAGGCGGTGGCGGCGACCACGGCGCGGGCACCGTCTGCGAACAGGCGCTTGAGCGTGGCGGTGACCGGCCCGGTGAAGCGCGGGTCACGCGGCAGATCGTCACCGAACACCGCGGTCAGGCCGAACAGAGCCTCGGCCAGCCGGTCGGGGTTGCCGGCGGTGGATGCGGCGATTTCCGCCAGCTTCGCAGCCAACGGGTCGCGCACGTCGATGGGCTTGCCCGCCTCGTCGGTGCCGGCGACGTAACGCATCCAGGCAGCGACGGCCAAGGCCAGCCGGTCGATGGTTTCGCCGCCGGCAAGCCGGTCGCGGATCGGGTTCAGCAGGCGCTGCGGCAGCTTCTGCGTGCCGTCCATGGCGATCTGCCAGGTGCGGTGGCGTAGCGCCGGATTGCGGAAGCGGGCGATCAGCGCGTCCTTGTACTGCTCCATATCCGCGCCCGGCGGCATGTGCAGCGTCGGCCCCGTCTCCTGGTCCATCAGGTTTCGCACCAGCGTGGCGAAGGCGGGATCGGCCATGGTGTCCGACACCGTCTCGTAGCCCGCCAGATAGCCGAGATAGGCGATGGTGGAGTGGCTGCCGTTCAGCAGCCGCAGCTTCATCGTCTCATAGGGATGGACGTCGGCGACCAGCTCCACCCCCACGGTCTCCCAAGCCGGGCGGCCGGCGGGGAAGCGGTCCTCGACCACCCACTGGGTGAAGGGCTCCGTCACCACCGGCCAGGCATCCTGCACGCCCAGCGACTGCGACACGCGGGCACGGTCGGCCTCGGTGGTGGCGGGGACGATGCGGTCGACCATGCTGTTGGGGCAGGCGACCGTCTCCGCCACCCAGGCGCCGAAATCGGCACCGCGCAGTTCGGCGAAGCGGCGCAGGATGCGGGCGACGGTGTCGCCATTGCTCGGCAGGTTGTCGCAGCTCAGCACGGTGAAGGGCGGCAGACCGGCGGCGCGGCGGCGGGCCAGCGCCTCGGCCAGAAAGCCGATGGCGGTGCGCGGCTTGGCCGGGTTGTCCAGGTCGTGGCGGATGTCGGGATGGTCCTCGTTCAGCGTGCCGGTCGCCGGATCGTGGCAATAGCCCTTTTCCGTCACCGTCAGGGTGACGATGCGCACCGTCGGGCGGCACATCCGCTCCAACACCGCTTCCGGATCCTCATGCGCCACCAGCAGTTCCAGCAGGCAGCCGATCACCCGCAGCCGCTCCCCCTCCGCGTCGCGCACGGCGACGGTGTAGAGCCCATCCTGCGGTTCCAGCGCGTCACGGGTGTCGGGGCTGCGCAGGCTGACCCCGGCGATGCCCCACGCCCCGAACTGCGTCTCCAGCAGCGCGTCGGTGTAGGCCGCCTGATGGGCGCGCTGGAAAGCGCCGACGCCGAGATGGACGATGCCGATCTCAAGGTTCTTGCGGTCATAACCAGGCCGCGCGACCGCCGCCGGCAGGGTAGACAGGGCCGAGGCGCCGAGGCGCCGCGACGGGGCGCCGGAAGGAGAAGAGGACGATGAGGGCGTTTGCATGAGAGCGGTTTCCTTCCTGGCGAGCCGCGGGCTCACATTCTTGTATGGTAGTATGTCACGAGTGTCGGGAATGGGCAATCCGGATTGTTCCCTGAACGAACTGACTTCCCCAACCGTGCCGACTGTGGAGAGGGACGAACCACGCAAGACCGCCCTTCGCCGTTCTCCTGAAAACTGCGCCGATCAGCGCACTCCGGCAACCCTCGCTCGGCCGGCATTTCGGGAGGCGGCCTTCTGGGGCGGCGGAGGGGAGGCGTCATCCAGGGTGAACAGGTCGGGGAACTTGCCCTCCAGTTCGGGCAGCGAGGTCAGAATCTCGCGCAGATGCAGCCCCATCGCCGCCTCCGCCTTCACGGGGTCGCGGGCGACGATGGCCTCCACCACCGCCTGATGCTGCGAGATCAGCCGGCGGATCGGCGTGGCGTAAGGAACGCTGAGATAGCGCACGCGGTCCATCTGGGCCTTCGTCTCCTCGACGATGCGCCATGCATACTCGCACTCCGCCCCGATGGCGATGGTCCTGTGGAAGGCTTCGTCCAGTTCCAGGAAGCGCACCGGGACCGCCTCGTCGGCGATGTCCCACTGGGCCTTCAAATTGTCGCGCAGCTCGGCGATGCCGGCCGGCGTGATGGTTTCGCAGGCCTTGCGCACCACGGCGGTTTCCACCGCCTCGCGCACGAAGCGGGCATCGAGCACCTGCTTGACCGAGATCTTGACGACGAAAGTCCCGCGTTGCGGCCGGATGGTCAGCAGTCCCGACTCGCTCAGCTTGATGAAGGCTTCGCGCACCGGCTGGCGGCTGACGCCGAGCTGGTCGGCGATCTCCTGCTCGGACAGGGCTTGACCCGGGCGGAACTGCATCGTCACGATGGCTTGGCGGAGCACCCGGTACACGCGCCGTGCGATCGGCTCGCCGGAGTCCACGTCGATCTTGGTCAGCATCGCTTTTCCACCCTGAAGCCCTCCCGCCCCTGCGGTCGGAGCGTGGACAGGCAGCAACAATTTCCCAAGGATACTACCATACTAGTTGGGAAGCAAGCCCGCGGTTCTCGTCAGCGTTATGCGACGTCGCATTTCTCAGCGCTGCGAATTATGGAAATCATTTCGCACCAGCACACGGACGGTTGAAACTTCTGACAGAATCGGCATGCTGTCGCCGATGGTCTGACCACTTCGCGTGCAGGAGCATACTCCTGCCCGAACTTTGACCATCCCCGTTCGCGCATCGACCCGTATCCGTCCATCCTCGACCAGGAAACCGTCGCCCATGTCCGCCATCCTGCTGCAGGAAAGTTCCGAGACGAAGGACCAGCCGCTCCGCGAAGACATCCGCCTGCTGGGGCGCATCCTGGGCGACACCGTCCGCAGCCAGGAGGGGGAGGCGGTGTTCGACATCGTCGAGCGGATCCGCCAGACCTCCATCCGCTTCCACCGTGAAGAGGACCAGGGCGCCCGCAAGGAGCTGGAGGCGATCCTGAACAGCCTGTCGCCGCCGCAGACGGCGCGGGTGGTGCGGGCCTACAGCTTCTTCTCGCACCTCGCCAACATCGCCGAGGACCAGCATCACATCCGCCGCACCCGCGCCCATGCCCTTGCCGGGTCGGCCCCGCGCGAGGGCACCATGGCCCATGCGCTGGACGAGGCGGCGAAGGCCGGCATCACCACCCAGCAGCTGAAGGAGTTCTTCGACGGCGCGCTGGTCAGCCCGGTGCTGACCGCCCATCCGACCGAGGTGCAGCGCAAGAGCATCCTGACCGTGCAGATGGCGGTCGCCAAGCTGCTGGCTGAGCGCGACCATGGGCCAATGACGCCGGAGGAGGAGGAGACCAACCTCGAATCGCTCCAGCGCGCCGTGCTGACCCTGTGGCAGACCGCGATCCTGCGCGCCACCAAGCTGGCGGTGACGGACGAGGTGGCGAACGGCCTGACCTTCTACGACTACACCTTCCTGCGCGAGATGCCGCGTTTTTACGCCCAGCTGGAAGACCATCTGCGCAAGACCGACCCCTGCTGGGCGACGACGGAACTGCCGTCCTTCCTTCGCATGGGCAGCTGGATCGGCGGCGACCGTGACGGCAACCCCTTCGTCACCGCGCCGGTGCTGCGGCAGGCGATGCGGATGCAGAGCACCCGCGCCCTGCAGTTCTATCTGGACGAACTGCACACGCTGGGGTCGGAGCTGTCGCTGAGCACCCGCGTCATCGACGTGTCGGAGCCGCTGCGCCAGCTTGCCGAACGCTCGCCCGATCCCTCGCCGCACCGCAAGCTGGAACCGTACCGCCGCGCCATTTCCGGCCTCTATGCACGGGTCGCCGCGACGTTGCGGACGCTGGACGGGCTGGAGGCGCCGCGCCACGCCGTGGGCGACGCACCGCCTTACCTGACCCCGGCGGAGTTCCGCGCCGACCTCGACATCATCGACCGCTCGCTGACCGTCAACGGTTCGGCCGCTCTCGCCAAGGGCAGGCTGCGCCACCTGCGGCGCGCGGTGGACCTGTTCGGCTTCCATCTGGCCAGCATCGACCTGCGCCAGAACTCCGACGTGCATGAGCGCACGGTGGCGGAACTGCTGTCCTTCGCCGACGCCGACGTCGATTACAAGGCGCTGTCGGAGGACGAACGGATCGAGCTGCTGGTGCGGGAGCTGGAGACCAACCGCCCGCTGGCCTCGCGCTACGCCGATTATTCGGAGGAGACCGGGTCCGAGCTGGATATCCTGCGCACCGCCGCCGATGCCCGCGCCCGCTTCGGCGCCGATGCGGTGGTGAACTGCGTCATCTCCAAGACCGACGGCGTGTCGGACATCCTGGAGGTCGCCGTCCTGCTGAAGGAAGCCGGCCTGCTGCGTCCGAAGGAAAAGGCGCTGGACCTGAACATCGCGCCGCTGTTCGAGACCATCGGCGACCTGCGCAACTGCGCCGCCACCATGGACCGGCTGCTGTCGATCCCGACCTACCGGCGCTTCCTGGAAAGCCGCGGCAACCTTCAGGAGGTGATGCTCGGCTATTCGGACAGCAACAAGGACGGCGGCTTCCTCACCTCCGGCTGGGAGCTGTACAAGGCCGAGATCGCACTGGTCGAAGTGTTCGCCAAGCATGGCGTGCGGCTGCGGCTGTTCCACGGCCGCGGCGGCTCGGTCGGCCGCGGCGGCGGCCCCAGCTATCAGGCGATCCTGGCCCAACCGGCCGGCGCCGTGCAGGGCGCCATCCGCATCACCGAACAGGGCGAGGTCATCGCCGGCAAATATTCCAACCCGGAAGTCGGCCGCCGCAACCTGGAAACCCTGGCGGCGGCGACCCTGGAAGCCACGCTGCTGCACCCGGAATCGGCCGCGCCCTGCACCGACCTCTTCCTCCAGACCATGGAAGAACTGTCGGAGCACGCCTTCAAGGCCTACCGCGGGCTGGTTTACGACACCGAGGGCTTCGAGAAGTATTTCTGGGAGTCGACGGTGATCGGCGAGATCGCCAACCTCAACATCGGCAGCCGTCCGGCGTCGCGCAAGAAGTCGACCAGCATCGAGGATCTGCGCGCCATTCCCTGGGTGTTCAGCTGGGCGCAATGCCGCCTGATGCTGCCGGGCTGGTACGGCTTCGGGTCGGCGGTGAAGGCCTATCTGGCCCAGCATCCCGACGGGATGGAACGGCTGCGCGCCATGCACCGCGACTGGGGCTTCTTCAGCACGCTGCTGTCCAACATGGACATGGTGCTGTCCAAGTCGAACATCGCCATCGCGTCGCGCTATGCCGGGCTGGTGTCGGATCCGGCGTTGCGCGATGCCATCTTCTCCCGCATCCGGGCGGAGTGGCAGGACAGCATCGACGCCCTGCTGGCGATCACCGGGCAGTCGGCCCTGCTGGAAAACAACCCGCTGCTGGCGCGGTCGATCCGCAACCGCTTCCCCTATCTGGACCCGCTGAACCATGTCCAGGTCGAACTGCTGAAGCGCCACCGCACCAGCGACAGCGGCGAGCAGATCGCCCGCGGCATCCATCTGACCATCAACGGCATCGCCGCCGGTCTGCGCAACAGCGGCTGACGGCCTTCCGCGCCGCAACACCGGAGCGGCTTTCCGCCGCACCGGTGCCCACGAATGCGCCCTTCTCCCACCGCGGGGAAGGGCGCATTTTGTTTGCAGACGAAGGGGTTGGTCCGTCTTGCTCTTTTCTTGTGCGGCGCACGGACAACTCTTCGGCATCGAAAAACAAGCGGCGGTTATCGGGTGCCCGGCCAAAATAAGTTACGAGTTATTGGCCGAAAATCCCAGTTGATCGCCTCTGAGTATTTTGATACCTCATGCCTCCCCGAGAGGAGAAATGGTATGACCACTCAATCCCAACAGCAGCAGATGGCCCAGCAGCAACAGGCGCGGGCGACCACCGGCACTTCCGCCAGCACCCAGGGCGGCGCCACCGACACACATGAGGAATTCTGCGGCGGTGCCTGCGGTGCCGGTGCCGGCGCCGCGGTGATCTGGCGTCCGATCACGGTGGAGCCTCGGCGCCGCTGAGCGACGGTTTCCGCAAAGAAAAAGCCCCTCTCCGGTGAAGGAAGAGGGGCTTTCTTTTTGCAGACTTCGCTTTTGCGGACGGGTCAGCCGGCCCGCATGCGGTTGACCAGACTGTCGACCTGGGACCCCAGCGACCGCACCTCGTCGGCGACGGTGGAGGAGGCGGTCAGCACGCGGGTGGCGGACTCGCCGGATTCCGCGGCGGCGCGGGCGACGCTGTCGATGTTGCGGCGGACATGCTGGGTGCCGTCGGCGGCCTCGCCCACATTGCGGGCGATCTCGCGGGTGGCGGCGCTCTGCTGCTCGACCGCCGCGGCGACCGTGGCGGCGATCTCGTTGATCTCGCGGATGGTGCCGGCGATGGAGCGGATGGCGTCCACCGCCTCCTGGGTCACCGACTGCATCGCCTGGATCTGGCTGGAGATCTCCTCCGTCGCCTTGCCGGTCTGATTGGCCAGGCTCTTCACCTCGCTCGCCACGACGGCGAAGCCCTTGCCGGCCTCTCCGGCGCGGGCGGCCTCGATGGTGGCGTTCAGCGCCAGCAGATTGGTCTGGCTGGCGATGTCGTTGATCAGCTGCACCACCTCGCCGATCTTGTTGGCGGACTGCGACAGCCCCTCCACCGTGCGGTCGGTGCGTTCGGCCTCGGTCGCCGCCTTGCGGGCGATCTGGCTGGAGGCGTGGACCTGGCTGCCGATCTCCTGGATGGAGGCCGACAGTTCCTCCGTCGCGGCGGCCACCGCCTTGACGCTGCCTTCGGCCTGCTGGGAGGTGCTGGCCGCGGTGGCCGCCTCGCCGGTGGTGGCCTCGGCGTTGCGGGTCATGCGCTGGGCCATGTCCTGCATTTCGCCGGCGGCACGGGCAACGCGGTCGAGCACGCCGCGCACGCTGCTTTCGAAATTCTCCGCCATCTCTACCATGGCGCGACGGCGCTCGCCGGCGGCACGGCTTCGTTCGGCTTCGGCACGGGCATTGGCCGCGCTCGCCTCGTTGGCGGTGTCGCGGAAGACCATCAGGGCGCGGGTCATGTCGCCGATCTCATCGGAGCCGGCTTTGGGAATCGGCGCGTTCAGGTTGCCGGCGGCGATTGCCCGCATGGCGTCGGACAGCTGGCTGATGCGCGCGACGATGTTGCGGCCCACGACGAACCACGCCAGCGCGGCGGCGCCGATCAGGCTGGCGACCGCAAACAGGATCAGCATCTTGCGGCCGGCCGACAACGCATCTGTCGCCCCCGCGGCGGCGGTGTCCGCCTCCTGCTTCATCGCCGAGATCTGGTCGTCGACCATGCCGGCGAACTGCCGGGCGATCTGGCGATTCTCCGCCAGGACCTTCTCGTTCTCCTCAGCAGCGGCGAGTTCGGAGCGGCGCAGTTTGAACAGGCTGTTGTCGCCCTTGCCGAAGCCGGCCAGGACCTCGGCGCTCTTCACCAGCTTCGGCAGCCCGTCGTCGCCGCTGGTCTGGAGCGCCTTCAGTCGCTCCTCCATCGCTTTGGCGGCGGTGGTGAAGCGGGTTTCCAGCATCGTCAGCCGTTCGGCATTGGGCGCCTGCGTCGCCTCGTTCAGCGCGCCGACGGTGGCGGCGGCGTAGGTCGACAGTTCCAGATAGCTGCGGAAGCGGGCCAGCCCGTCCCCCAGCAGATCCTGCATGGAATCGCGGGTCTGCGAGCGGACGTTGACGCTCGACAGTTTGATTTCCGCCTTCAGCCGCATCAACGGCGATTCCATCTGCTCCAGCAGGGACGCCTGCTGGCGCGCGGCCTCGGTCAGGACCTTCCCGATCTTCTGACGCAGGGCGTCGCGCTCGACGCTGTCGACCGGCAGCTCCAGAAACTTGCGGCGCATGTCGAAGACGCCGTTCGCGCCGTCGCCCAGTTGGAAGAAGGCGTCCAGCCCGTCGGATGCCTCCTTGTTCAGGCGGTTGCCGATCTGCGCGGTGGCGCTGACGATGCGGGCGGCCGCTTCCAGATAGCTCTGCTGATGCTGGGTGACGGCGAAGGCGGTCTCCGCACTCCCGGCGCGGGTCAGGGACTCCGACGCCACGCCCAGGTCGCCGCGCACTTCATACATGGTGATCAGGGAACGGACGGCGTCGCCCAGCGCGTTCATGTCGCGCTCGGTGCTGTTGTCCAGCGTCTCGCCCTTACTGCGCAGGGTGGCGCCGGCCCGCTCGGTCAGCGGGGCAAGATTGGAAAGGAAGGCATCGTAGGATTTTGCCAGATCGACGGCCATCGCCTCGCGCGTGCCGCGGACGGACAGGCGCTGGTTGGCCGCGGCGTTGCCGTGCTCCAGCGTGGCGATCAGCCCTTCGGTCTTGCTGCGAAGTTCGCCGATCCGGGGGTCGCCGGACCGGTGGGAGGCCAGTTCCTCCACCAGGGCGCCCAGTGCCTTGCCATTGCCCATGATCTCGCCATAGACGCGCTCGCGCTCGCTCTGGCTTTCCGCTGCGGCCAACACCGGAGCGGCGGCGGCGATGCCGCTGCTTTCACCGGACAGGCGCTTCGCCAGCTCCATCTCCGGCAGGCCGGTGCCAACGATCTGCGTCAGCGGCCGTTCCACCGCCGAGAAGGACGTCAGTCCGACCATGCTGGCGGCGACCGTCATGCCGGCCATGCCGGCGAAGGCGAGCAGAAGCTTACCGCGTACGCCCATCCGTCTGCTGCGTGGGGTGCCGTCCTGGCGGTCCGGCATCATGGTGTCGTCGCGCGCGTCCATCGTCATATGCGTCCTGCTCCCCGGAAAGTGCGTCAGATCGGGCTTCTTGCCCGTTTTGTTCGTTTCCGCCGGCTGCGGACCGCTCCCCCACTCCCGGGGATTGGTTCCGATCCGCACTGCTTGGCAGACCAACCATACCGCAGTGTGGTTGACAGATCCTTACGGGGGAACTCTCATTTTCTGCTATTCCAGGTCCTACCCAATTTGGGTTAAGGCCATCCGGCGGAGGGCGCTGTGTGCGTCATTATGACTATCCGCCGCCCCCAAACGTTATAGGGCCTCTTCCCGACTTCGGCCGCGTTTGTTGCGACTGTTTAGAAGTGTCAGGAGTTGGCGCAAAGTAGGAGTGTCAGCGGG